>NZ_CBDRBL010000018.1:0-94485 GCF_965342175.1 Actinacidiphila sp. bgisy167 | reverse complement strand
ACCCTGGCAATCGCCGGGATCCACCTCACCGACATCCCGGCACTGAACTACCCCCCCCACCTCTTCCCCCCCCCCCCCCCCCCCACCCGCACACCGCCGGGGAGGGAAGGCCCCACCTCCCCGTCCGCGGCCGGCGCTCTGCGCCCGAAGGGCGCCAGACGGCGGGAGGGCCGAGCACAGCCGCGCGCACCGAAGTGCGGTGTGGCGCGCGCTGCTGACGGACGTCGGGGCTACGCCCCCAGAACGACGACCTCGTCCGCCGAGAAGGCGACACCCACCGTGTCGCCCTCGGCGGGGGCGTCGCGCAAGGCGCAGCCCGCCTCCAGCCGCGGCCCTTCCTCAGGGCGAAGGAGGAGGGTCACCTGGTCGCCCCGGAAGGTCCGGGCGAGGACATCGCAGCGCAGCCCGTCCGTGGCCGGGACGAGCCGTACGCCGGCGGGTCGCACGAGCAGCCGCACGGCGCCCTGCGGGGAGCCAGGGGGGACGGGGACCTTGCCCCAGACGGTGTCGGCCGCGTCGCCCGTGACGGTGGCGGGCACCACGTTGTCGTAGCCGAGGAAGCGCGCGACGAACTCGGACGCCGGCCGCTGCCACACATCAAGCGCGGTGCCTGCCTGTTCGACGCGGCCGTCCCGCATGACGACGACGCGGTCGGCCAGCGCGAAGGCCTCGCTCTGGTCGTGCGTGACGGCCAGCACCGTGGTGCCCAGCCGCCGGAAGAGCCCGCGCAGCTCGACCACCAGGCGCTCGCGCAGCCCGCGGTCGAGTTGCCCCAGCGGCTCGTCGAGCATGAGCAACCGCGGCCCCGGCGCCAGTGCCCGGGCCAGGGCGACGCGCTGCTGCTCACCGCCCGACAGGGACGCCACGGCGCGCCGCTGCGCCCCGGGCAGGCCGACGAGCTCCAGCAAATCGGCGACGGTGCGCTCTCGCTCGGCACGAGAGGCGCCCCGCATGCGCAGGCCGAAGTCGACGTTGCCGGCGACGTCACGCTGCGGGAAGAGCTGGTGGTCCTGGAACATCAGGCCGACGCCGCGCCGGTGCGTCGGCACGCCTGCCTGGTCGCGGCCGGCCAGCAGGACGCGTCCGGCATGCAGCGGCTGCAGCCCGGCGACCACCCGCAGCAGCGTGGACTTGCCGCTGCCACTGGGCCCGAGCACGCAGACCGTCTCGTGCCCGGCGACCTCCAGGTCCACGGCGTCCAGGGCGGTGTGCCCGCCGAAGCGCACGGTCGCGCCGTCCAGTCGCAGCAGGGTCATCAGAACTCCCCCGACCTGTCGATGCGGATACGTTCCAGCGCCAGCAGCGCACCTGCGCACACCAGCATCAGCACGGTGCTGAGCGCCATCGCCTGTCCGTAGTTGAGCTCCCCGGCCCGTCCGAGGAGGCGGGCGACCGCGACCGGCAGAGTGGGGTTGTCCGGGCGGGCGATGAAGACGGTGGCGCCGAACTCCCCCAGGGAGACGGCGAAGGCGAAGCCGGCAGCCACCAGCAGCGCCCGCCGGACCAGCGGCAGGTCGACCTCGCGCCACACCCGCAGCGGGGAGGCCCCGAGGACCGCCGCCGCCTCGCGCAGCCGGTCGTCCACGGCGCGCAGTACGGGCAGCATGGTGCGCACCACGAAGGGCACCCCGACCAGCGCCTGGGCGAGGGGCACCAGGATCCACGAGGAGCGCAGGTCGAGCGGCGGCTCGTCGAGGGTGATGAGGAAGCCGAAGCCGATGGTCACCGCCGAGGTGCCGAGCGGAAGCATGAGCAGGGCGTCGAAGCCGCGCACCAGGCGGCCGGCCCGCCGGGTGAGGGCGGCCGCGGCCAGCCCTCCGACGGCCAGGGCGATCACGGTGGCGGCGGCCGCGTACTGCAGCGAGTTCCCCACCGCGGCGACCGGCGCCACCAGGAAGGTCCCGCCGCTGCCGGTCACCGACCCCAGCGCCCGGTAGTAGCCGAGGCCGTAGCCGTCGGGGCCGTGCAGGGAGCGCTCGGCCAGCACGCCCAGCGGCAGCAGGATCAGCAGCGCGGCCGCGCCGAGCGCGCCCGCCAGCAGCCCCCACTCGCCCGTGCCGCGCGGCCGCCGGGCGGTGCGGGCCGGGTCCACCAGCCGCAGCGCGCTCTCCCGGCGCCTGACCGTCCCGGCGTGCACGGCGAGGATCGCCGCGACGGCGGCGAACTGGACGACCGTCAGCACGGCCGCGGTCGGCAGGTCCAGCAACTGCGCGGTCTGGCGGTAGATCTCCACCTCCAGGGTGGAGAAGGTGGGACCGCCGAGGATCTGGATGACGCCGAAGGAGGTGAAGGTGAAGAGGAAGACCATCAGCGCCGCCGCGGCGACCGCGGGGGCCAGGGCAGGCAGCGTCACCTCGCGCCAGGCGGCGAGGCGTCCGGCGCCGAGGACACGGGCGGCCTCCTCCTGCCGGGGGTCGAGCTGCGCCCACAGGCCGCCCACCGTCCTTACGACCACGGCGTAGTTGAAGAAGACGTGGGCGAGGAGGATCGCCCACACCGTGGTGTCCAGGCGCACCCCCCACAGGTCGTCGAGCAGTCCGCCCCGCCCCAGCAGCGCCAGGAAGGCCGAGCCGACGACGACGGTCGGCAGCACGAAGGGCACGGTCACCACCGCGCGCAGCACCTGTTTGCCGGGGAAGTCGAAGCGGGCGAAGAAGTACGCGCCGGGCAGCGCGATCACCAGGGTCAGCGCGGTGGACGCGACGGCCTGCCAGCAGGTGAACCACAGCACGTGCAGGATGCCGGGATCGCCCAGGACGTCCGTGAACCGGCCGAACCGCCACCGCCCGCCCTCGCGGAGCCCGCGGGCGACGATGGCGGCGACCGGGTAGCCGAAGAACAGCCCGAAGAACGCCGCCGGCACGGCCATCAGACCGAGCCGTACGGCGAGCGAGCGGAGGGCCGCCGCCCCGGTGCTCCCCCGCTCGGCGGCCTTCGCTACTTCAGCACGAGCGAGGACCACGATGTGACCCACTGCTCCCGGTTCGCGGCGATCTTCTCCGGGGCGACGGTTGCCGGGTCGGCGATGACCGGCGCGTACTTGGTGAAGACCTCGGGCAGCTTGGCGTCGTCACGGGCGGGGTTGACGAACATGTTGAGCGGCATGTCCTCCTGGAAGGTGCGGCTCAGCAGGAAGTCCACGAGCGCCTTGCCGCCCTCGGGGTTCTTCGCGCCCTCGAGCAGCCCGGCGAACTCGATCTGCCGGAAGCAGGTGCCGGTCGCGACACCCGTCGGCCCCTGTTCGGGCTGCGTCTTCAGGCCGAGCACCTCGGCGGGCGGACTGGAGGCGTAGGAGACGACCAGCGGCTTGTCGCCCTTGCCGCCGCCGGCCCCCGAGAAGGTGTCGTAGTACGCCTGCTCCCAGCCGTCGACGACCTGGACGCCGTTCGCCTTGAGCTTCTTCCAGTAGTCCTCCCAGCCCCCGTCGCCGTACTTCGCGGTGGTGGCGAGGAGGAAGGCGAGGCCCGGGGAGGAGGTGGCGGCGTTCTCGGTGACCAGCAGGTCCTTGTACTCGGGCTTGACGAGGTCGTCGAGGGTCTGCGGCACGGGCAGCTTGTGCTCGGTGAAGTACTTCCGGTCGTAGTTGACGCAGACGTCGCCGAAGTCGATCGGGGTGACGCGGTGCTTGCCGGCGTCGAGCTGCAGCGCGGCGGGCACCTTGTCGAGGCCCTTGGCCCGGTACGGCGCGAACAGGCCGTTGTCCAGGGCCCGGGACAGCAGGGTGTTGTCGACGCCGAAGAAGACGTCGCCCTGGGGGTTGCCCTTGGACAGCACGCCCTGGTTGACCGCGGCGCCGGCGTCGCCGCCGCGCAGCACCTTGACGGTGTAGCCGGTCTGGTCGGTGAACGCCTTCAGCACGCCCTTCGACGCGGCGAAGGAGTCGTGGCTGACCAGGGTGACGGTCTTGGAGGCGGCGCCACGGCTCTCGCCCCCGGCCGTGTCCCCGCTGCTGCCGCAGGCGGCGAGCACGGTCGCGCCCAGCGCGACGGCCAGTGCTGTGCCGGCCGCACGCCGACGAGTGCTGCTCATGTGGTGACTCCCTACGCCGGTATGACCCGGATCAGGTCCGAGGGTCTGCGGCCGAGCCGCACTCTCAGCGCTTCGCGCGCTCCCCTGTCGGATGTTCTTTTGTGTGCTCTAGGTGACGTCCCGGCCAATGGCCGGAAACGACCGTCACCATAGCAAGCGCGAATCAGCGCTCGGAAGCCGCCAGCTGTCCGCAGGCGCCGTCGATCTCCTGCCCCCGGGTGTCCCGGACGGTCACCGGCACGCCGTGCGCCTCCAGCGCCGCCACGAACGCCCGCTCGTCCTCCGGCCGCGAGGCCGTCCACTTCGAGCCGGGGGTCGGGTTCAGCGGGATCAGGTTGACGTGCACGCGGCGGCCCTTGAGCAGCCGGCCCAGCAGGTCGGCCCGCCATGCCTGGTCGTTGATGTCCCGGATCAGCGCGTACTCGATGGAGACTCGGCGCCCGGACACGTCCGCGTAGTGCCACGCGGCGTCCAGCACCTCGCGCACCTTCCAGCGGGTGTTCACCGGCACCAGGGTGTCGCGCAGCTCGTCGTCGGGCGCGTGCAGTGACACGGCGAGCCGGCACTTGAAGCCCTCGTCGGCGAAGCGCAGCATCGCCGGGACCAGCCCCACCGTCGACACGGTGATGCCCCGCTGGGAAAGTCCGAGCCCGTCCGGTTCCGGGTCGGTCAGCCTGCGGATGGCGCCGACGACGCGCTTGTAGTTCGCGAGCGGCTCCCCCATGCCCATGAACACGATGTTGGACAGCCGCGCGGGCCCACCCGGGATCTCCCCGTCCCGCAGCGAGCGCATGCCCGCCACGATCTGGTGCACGATCTCGCCGGTCGACAGGTTCCGGTCCAGCCCGGCCTGGCCGGTCGCACAGAAGGGGCAGTTCATGCCGCAGCCGGCCTGCGAGCTGATGCACATCGTGACCCGGTCCGGGTAGCGCATCAGCACCGACTCGACCAGCGTCCCGTCGAACAGCCGCCACAGCGTCTTGCGCGTGGTGTCGTTGTCGGTGCTGCTGTGCCTCACCACGGACATCAGGTCCGGCAGCAGCCCTTCCGCCAGCTTCTCCCGTGCCGCGGCGGGGATGTCCGTCCAGGCGGCGGGGTCATCGGCGTACCGGGCGAAGTAGTGCTGCGACAGCTGCTTGGCGCGGAACGGCTTCTCCCCCAGCTCCGCGACCGCCTCCCGGCGCTCCTCGGGCGAGAGATCGGCAAGGTGCCGCGGCGGCTTCTTGGCTCCGCGCGGCGCGACGAATGTGAGTTCTCCGGGTGCAGGCATGGTGCGTCCAGTGTCGCAGATCGTTTGGGGCCGCCCAGGTCAGATGGGTGAGGCTCCTGTCACTCTCAGGTGGCTTCTGGATACAGTCGGATTCTGGCGTCTACGCCATCGAGCTGGACTCGTCCGGGCGCCGGCCAGGACGCCAGGGGCCGGCCAACGCACCAGAGATCTCCTCGCACTCTTCGCGCCGACCAAGAACAATTCCGGTCATCGGGACGGACACATTCATCGAGTGCCGCTGGGATCGCCGGCTGGACGAGGACGACCGCATCTGGTAAGGGCATCGACCTCGCGCACCTCTACAAGGGGCGCTCCTAGGGCGCCTTTCCCTCTGACTCCCCGTGCGTTCTGGCACGAACGCACGACTATCGCGGGGTGCTCAGCAGATCGTCCGTCCTGACGTCGAACTCATCCGTCCCGTCCACGGCGGCGACGCTGTGGGGGTCAGTAGAGACCTTGACCACGCCGCCGGCTGTGAGATCGGTGAAGGGGGCAAGCACCCTGCAGTCCACGGTGACCTCCACCGGATACGTTGTGTCAGGTCCATGGTCCGGACCGCCGAAGATCGGGCATTTGTCGATGATCGTCCACGCGCGGTCGTGAGCGTCGGTCAGCGTGACCTCGACCCATCCCGGAAAGTCGTCATCGGTCAATCTGGTCGCCACACAACGTAGCGGGATCATGGCGCCCCCTCGGCTTCACATGCTCTTGTCAGTTCTGGGAGTGCTGCGGCAAGCGTCCCACCTGGGCGGGTCTGTCGCGTCCGGCTCATGACCTGCGCCGATGGCTTGACGGCTCCGGGGCCTCGTGCAGCTCCGACCCCGCCCCCCTTCCCAGCGGTTGGTGTCCGCCCGACCTTCTGACAGCCAGATCGGTCAGCAGGGGCCACAGAGGTCAGTTCGGCGGGCGCGGCGGTCCGCTGATGTCCCCGTACGTCAGCAGTGGTACAGACGGTGCGGATCATAGAGGGCAACGGATGCCGCGACAGTCAGGAGGGCCAGCCAGCCCTGAGCCTTGAGTACCGCACACAACTTTTGCCTTACCGGTGGCTTCGCTGTCGACATCCGATAGGCGAGCATGAGGGAGGTCACGCCGACGATACCCAGGGCCGTGCAGGCGATCGGCACGACGGGGTCGAAGCGTGCCTGTGAGGTTTCTGGCACTTCACCGGGGACGATACAGCCGGAAGAAAACGCCACCGATATCCAGGCCGGAAAGACCAGAGCGGCGGCAATTCCAGCCACCTCCTTCAGCACGAACCTGAGGACGGTCCCCCGAATCGGCGCTGCTTCTTGCACGGTCTCCGGCACTGCCCACTCCCCCTTGCCGTGTGCGTGCCGAAACCGATCGAGTCCGGCACGGATGAGTTTCACGCTCTTGCTCGTACGGATCAAGGTCGGCGGGTGCGACGAGCAGTGGGCCTGTTCGCGATCACCAGACGGTGGGCCCGGCCGCTGACAGTCCGCTGCTCATGCCCCCTCTCCTCCGCTCGGCAGCACGGAACGCACGCCCCGCGCCACTTCTGCGCGCTGCCGTGCTCTCGGACATCTGGAGGCGGATGCGCTCGCGCCCCGCCCGGTGTGTGCCACGTCTCATCCGCAGGCCGTTATGGCGGACGCCCGGCCGGTGTCTCCATGCCGAGTCCACACATGGAGGCGCAATGAACGGAAATGTCCAGGTGGTCGTGGTCGGCGGCGGTTACGGGGGCGTGACGGCGGCCAACAGGCTGGCCCGCCGCGACGGCGTGTCGGTGACCCTGGTCAATCCACGTCCCGCCTTCGTCTCGCGGATCCGCCTGCACCAGATGGTGACCGGCTCCGACGACGCGCTCGAGGGCTACGGCGAGGTCCTGGGCAAGAACGTCCGGCTCGTGGTCGACACCGCGACACGGATCGACCCCGCCGAGCGCCGGGTGTCGCTGGCGGGCGGCGACTCGGTCACATACGACTACCTCGTCTACGCGGTGGGCAGTGGCGCCTCCGACCCCCGGGTGCCAGGAGCGGCGGAGTTCGCTCATTCGGTGTCGGACCTCGAGGGGGCGGAGCGACTGCGGTCGGCCCTGTCCGCGACGCCCGCCTCGGCGCCGGTGACGGTGGTGGGAGCCGGCCCGACCGGCCTGGAGACCGCCGCCGAGCTGGCGGAAGGGGGCCGGAAGGTCACCCTGGTCTGCGGCCGTGTGCTCGGCCCCTCCCTCCATGCCCGGGTCCGTCGTCCGGTCGCCCGCAGACTCGCCCGGCTGGGCGTCACCGTCGTCGAAGGGTTCGGGGCCGAGGTGGCGGAAGTGACGCCGGACGCCGTACGGCTCGAGGACGGCCGCGAGGTGCCCAGCGCGGTGACGATCTGGACCGCGGGATTCCGCGTCCCGGACCTGGCCGCGCGCAGCGGACTGCACACCGACGCCGAAGGCCGCCTGGTCACCGACACGACGCTGACCAGTGTGGACGACGAGCGCATCGTCGCCGCCGGCGACGCGGGAGTGATGCCGGACCACCCGTTCCGGATGAGCTGCCAGGCAGCCGTGCAGCTGGGCCCGGCGGCCGCCGCCACGATCCTGCACCGGATGGCGGGGAAGAGGCCCGCTCCGGTCCACTTGTTCTTCGCCGGGCAGTGCCTCAGCCTCGGCCGGCACGCAGGCGTCACCCAGTTCTCCTACCCGAACGACAAGGTGGTCCCGCTCAGCATCAGCGGGCGGGCCGGTGCCGGCGTCAAGGAGATCGCCTGCCGGTTCACGCTCGGCAAGCTGCTGTCCGGGGCGCGCAAGGCCGGTTCCCGCGCGTCGCGCGGTGCCGGAAGCGACGGTCCCGGAGCACCTCTGCCGGACGGCCGCACGACGCCGTCCGACACCCGGCGCTCGGCGTGACCTCCCCTGCTCGGCGGCGAGCATGCCGCCGATAGCCCCTGCCACGGGGTACTCATCCACGGCCCGACGGCGGCCTGCAGGGGCCGACCACGAGAAAGCGAAGCCCACGACATGCACGACCATGTGTCAGACCCCGCGACCGAGGCATTCGTCGCCCACCGCGACCTGCTCTTCACCGTCGCCTACGAGATGCTCGGATCGGCGGCGGACGCCGAGGACGTCCTCCAGGAGACCTGGCTGCGGTGGGTGGAGGTCGACCTGGCACAAGTGCGGGACCAGCGCGCCTACCTCGTGCGGATCACCACCCGGCAGGCACTCAACCGGCTGCGCACCCTCAACCGGCGCAAGGAGGCCTACGTCGGCCCCTGGCTGCCCGAGCCCCTGCTCACCGCGCCGGACGTGGCCGAGAACGTCGAACTGTCCGAGAACCTGTCGCTGGCCCTGATGTTCATCCTCGAAACCCTCTCGCCGACCGAACGCGCCGTCTTCGTGCTGCGCGAGGTGTTCGACTTCGGCTACGACGACATCGCGGCGGCGATCGGCAAGAGCCCCGCCGCCGTGCGACAGATCGCCTACCGCGCCCGCCGGCACGTCGACGCCCGCCGGCCGCGCACGCCGGCCTCCCAGGAGGAGGCGCGGGCGGCGCTGGATTCGTTCCAGTCCGCGCTCGTGAGCGGGGACCTCCAGGGGCTGCTCGACGTACTCGCCCCCGACGTCGTCTTCGTCAGTGACGGCGGCGGTCTCAAGCTGGCGGCTCTGCGGCCGGTCATCGGCGCCGAGAAGGTCCTCCGTTACATGGCCGGCAGCATGGACAAGGCCGGTGGCATCCTCACAGGCGAGTCCACGACAGTGAACGGCAATCCCGGACTCGTCCTGCGCCTGGACGGCGAGATCGACGGTGTGCTGGCCTTCCGCGTGGAGAACGCCCGCGTGACCGGCCTCTACTACGTCCGCAACCCCGAGAAGCTCACCCGCGTGGAGTCCGAAACCCCCCTCGCCTCCCGCTGACCGACCTCGAAGCATACGAAGCGAATGTTCCGGCCCGGCGGGCGCGGCGCGCCGTATCGCGCCCGCCGTGATCGCCGAATCAAACGGAGAACGGACGGCGGGTCAGGGCCTGCCGCGTCGGCCCACGGCTTCCTGTGACCACCATTCACCCACCAGTGGGGGTCTCCCCAGGGAGGCACGGGTACCCGCGGAGCCGTGCAACCAGGCCGCTCAGCCGGGGGTCTGGTTGCCCCTCAGCATGACGCCGCGCCACAAGCGGCAGGACCTGGTGGCCAATGTTTCACGGCGCACGGAGGACGGGTCCTGTCGACGCACAGGACATCGATCGGGTGACCGCTGCCGGCATGCCCGAAAGAGGCTGCGCCACAGGGATGAAGCGGCGGCAGGCGGCGGCTGACGTGGGTACGGATCCCGTCGACACAGGCCCGGGCCGTGCCGGAAGGCCTTTCGGTGCGGTGCCGGCCCGAGATCGACGAGGAGTCTTCTTCATGAGTCCCGCAGACAGGACCCCGCCCGCCTCCAAGCGGTCCCTCCGGCGTTACGGAAGCCTCACCCGCATAGCGGTGCCGGCCGCTCTCGTCGCCACCGCGATATCGGCTGTCGCGGCCGCCCCGGCACAGGCCGCGGAGGCGCCCGCCCCGGCCGCCTCGTCAGCGAGCAGCTATCCCTGGCCTCCCGGCCCTGGCGGCTACCCGGATCCGTACTTCGGTCCCGAGGTCGGCATCGGCATCGGTCCGGGCCTCGGTCTCGGGCCCCTCCTCGGCGACGGCCCCATCCTCGGACCCGGTCCCTTCCCCGGACCCGGTCCCTTCCCCGGACCCGGTCCTTTCCCCGGCGACGGTCCTTTCCCCGGCCCGGGCAGGCTCGCGGGGTGCGACATCGACTCGACCAGCGCGGCCACGGTGACCGACCGCGAGTTCTCCGTCGCCGTCGTCCGCGGCCGGACGTACGTCGGCCAGAGCAACCTGGGGGGCCTCTACAGCTGGCAGAACCTCAGCGGAAATCCCGGATACCCCGGCACCGGTGTCTGCGGCGCGAGCCTGAGCGTCACGAACCCCGCCCAACTGGCGGTCAGGATCGTCACCTTCCGCGGCGACGTCCTTGAGAACCGCTGCACCCTCACCCCCGCCCCCGCCCCCGCCGTGGTGTGCGGATCCTGGACCCCGGTTGTCGGCCCGCAGCCGCCCCTGATCTTCTGACCGGGTCCACCGAGTGAACCCTCGCGGGCCGGCGAACGGCCGGCCCGCACGGGGAGCCCCCGCCGGACGCCGCACCGCTTGTCGCAGGAACCGCCGGCGGACCTGGCGAGTGACGCTCCCCGCCGCGTGTCCTGCTGCCCGGGCAGCTCCGCCGTCGCCCTCCACGTCTCGCAGTCGCGGGCGGCTTGCGTCCTCGCGGGCCATGCCTGACGCCGACGCGGCCGCCCCGCGCTCATGGCTCGCGCCACGCCAGTGCCCGGTTAGGGATCCGTGCCGGATCGACGGGTGGGCTCCCGTTCCGGACGGCAGACCTCGCAGCGCGCGACATCCGGCATGCCGAGCGCGACCTCGAACTCCTGCCGGTTGAGGCGGCCTCCGCCGGGCACGCGGCAGTCGTCCCGGTGCAGGACGCCCCGGCCCGGACCGCCTCGCGGGTCGGGCACGCTCTGCAGCCGCCAGGCTCGGGCGATCGCCGGGGAACGGCCGCGGTAGGGCGGTGGAACGCCTGGGCCGGCTTCGGATCCACCCACGGCGCCGGCTTCGACCTCCTGGATCTTGGCGTCCACCGCGGCGATCTGCATCTGCAGATAGAGGCGGATCACCCGCAGGCGCTGCGGATCCGGAGGAAGCTCGTACACACGTTCGATTGTAAGCGGCGGGCGGGCCCCGGACCAGCCGCGCGGGGCAGCAAGCGCTCTGCGGGAGCGGCCGGAGGATCCCTCACGAATGAGCCACGGCCGTCAGAGCCGGGAGGACGGTCCCAACGAACGCACCCGGTCAGCGAGTTCTTCTCAACGGGCGATCGCCGGCGCGCAGGCCGGGCGCGCGTCCTGGCGGACGCAACGTGAAGCACCGACCTGCCCGGCCGGCCCGTGGCGACGGGGCCGTCAGCTCGAGCCCACGAAGACGACCAGCAGCAGCCACACCACCGGGGCGGTCGGCAGCAGCGAGTCGAGGCGGTCCATGATTCCGCCGTGGCCGGGCAGCAGCTTGCCCATGTCCTTGATGCCGAGGTCGCGCTTGATCATCGACTCGCCCAGGTCGCCGAGGGTGGCGCTGACCGCCGCGGCGAGGCCCAGCAGCAGTCCCTGCCACCACTGGCCGTCGTCGATCAGGAACTGCATGGACAGCGCGCCCGCGACCATGGCGAAGGTGATCGCGCCGACCAGGCCCTCGCGGGTCTTGCCGGGGCTGATGCGGGGGGCGAGCTTGTGTGTGCCGAAGCGCCACCCGACGGCGTAGGCCCCGGTGTCGCTGGTCACCGTCAGGAGCAGGAAGACGAAGACCCGCCACGGGCCGTCGTCCGCGGCGAGCATCATCACCACGAATGTGGCCAGGAAGGGCACGTAGAACGCGGCGAAGACGCCTGCCGTGACATCGCGGAGGTAGTTCTCCGGCGGCTCCGTCATCCGCCACGCCAGGACGGCCAGCGCGGTGAGCGCCATGGCCACCCACGCGCCCTCGGCGCCGCGCAGGTAGCCGGCGACCACCATGGCGGCGCCGCCGACGGCCAGCGGCACCAGCGGTGCCTGGATCTGCTTGCGCTCGCTCAGCCGTGAGGTGAGCTCCCACAGGCCGACCACGACCGCCACCGCGACGACACCCACGAAGACGGCCTTGACGATGAAGAGCGAGGCGATGACGACGACGCCGAGACCGACGCCGACCCCTATCGCGGCGCGCAGGTCGCGCCCCGCACTCTTCTTGGCCCGGCCGCCGTTCCCACCGGCCGCCGAGGGCTGCGGCGCGGAACGGTCGGGCCGGGCGGAGTGCCGCTCCGGTTCGGGGGCGTCGTCTCGGAACACAGGGCCGCCCATCCGGGTGCCCGCCTCGTCCTCGCCTCCCCGGGAACCGGTGTGTGGCGAGGGCCCCCAAGAAGAGTCGTTCACGGAGTTTCGCCTCGCGTTTTCGTCCGGTCCGGGTCGGTCGGATGGGTGGATGGTCGGGTGGTCTCGGGTCGACGGCGCGGCCGCCGACGGGCGTGCCGGGCGCGCCGTGGAGCGGGCCTGGCGGCTCGCCGGATCAGACCTCGAGCAGCTCGGCTTCCTTGTGCTTGAGCAGCTCGTCGATCTGCGCCACGTACTTGTGGGTGGTGTCGTCGAGCTCCTTTTCCGCGCGGCGCACCTCGTCCTCGCCCGACTCGCCGTCCTTGACGAGCTTGTCGAGGGTCTCCTTGGCCTTGCGGCGCACGCTGCGGATCGAGATCCGCGCGTCCTCCGCCTTGCCGCGGGCGACCTTGATGTACTCCTTGCGCCGCTCCTCGGTGAGCTGCGGGAAGACCACCCGGATGATACGGCCGTCGTTCGTCGGGTTGACACCCAGGTCCGAATCCCGGATCGCCTGCTCGATGTTCCGCAGCGCCCCGGCGTCGAAGGGGGTGATCACAGCCATCCGGGCCTCGGGCACCGCGAAGGAGGCGAGCTGGTTGATCGGGGTGAGGGCGCCGTAGTAGTCCGCCATGATCTTGTTGAACATCGCCGGGTGGGCACGGCCGGTGCGGATCGCGGCGAAGTCCTCCTTGGCGACCACGACGGCCTTCTCCATCTTCTCCTCGGCTTCGAGGAGGGTCTCTTCAATCACCATGTGCTCCTGGTCTTCAGAAGGCAGAGCCTCGGCCCTTGCGCGCGTCTTTCCTGCACGGTGTCCGACCGGCAGCGTCTTGTCCATCCCCGTTCCGGGCGGATCGCCGGCCGGGTCGCGGCCGGCGCCGTCCGTCAGCGGGAGCCCGTGTCGTTGACGAGCGTGCCGATCTTCTCACCCTTCACGGCCCGCGCGATGTTGCCCTCCGCGAGCAGTTCGAACACGAGGATCGGCAGTTTGTTGTCCTGGCACAGCGTGATCGCCGTCAGGTCCGCGACGCGCAGGTCGCGGGCGATGACGTCGGCGTACTCCAGGGCGTCGAACATCACCGCGTCCGGGTTGGAACGGGGGTCGGCGTCGTAGACCCCGTCGACCCCGTTCTTGCCCATCAGCAGCGCCTCGGCGTGGATCTCCAGGGCGCGCTGGGCGGCTGTGGTGTCGGTCGAGAAGTACGGCATGCCCATACCGGCGCCGAAGATCACCACACGGCCCTTCTCCAGGTGCCGTACGGCGCGCAGCGGGATGTAGGGCTCGGCGACCTGGCCCATGGTGATCGCCGTCTGCACACGCGACTGGATGCCTTCCTTCTCCAGGAAGTCCTGGAGGGCGAGGCAGTTCATGACCGTACCGAGCATGCCCATGTAGTCGGAACGGGCCCGGTCCATGCCGCGCTGCTGCAGCTCCGCGCCGCGGAAGAAGTTGCCGCCGCCGATGACCACGGCGATCTCGTAGCCGTCGCGGACGACCGCGGCGATCTCGCGGGCCATCGTGTGCACGACGTCGGGGTCGACTCCGAGCCCCCCTCCGCCGGCGAAGGCCTCGCCGGAGAGCTTGAGCAGGTACCGGCCCTTGTGCTCGCTGCCGGTGGCGGTGGGTGCCTTGTCGGCGTCCTGTTCCATGGAGATCTCCTCGTGCACGTACGAAGAAGGCCATTGCCGCGGGTCCGTGATGGTTCCCTTCGGGCAATGGCCTCCTCGTCAACTGCGGCCTGCCGGTGAACGGCCGGCTGCGTACGAACGACCCTAGCGGGGCCGTCGGTCAAACGCTTGCGCGGCTGCTCGCTCAGACGCCGACGCGGAAGCGGGCGAAGCGCTTCAGCGAGACGCCGGCCTCGTCGAGCACCTTCTGGACGGTCTTCTTGTTGTCCTTGGCGAAGGCCTGCTCGAGAACGACGTTCTCCTTGAAGAAGCCGTTGACGCGGCCCTCGACGATCTTCGACAGGGCGGCCTCAGGCTTGCCCTCCTCGCGGGCGGTGGCCTCGGCGACCCGACGCTCGTTCTCGACGGTCTCGGCCGGCACGTCCTCGCGGGACAGGAAGGTGGGGGCGAAGGCGGCGATGTGCTGCGCGACGTCCTTGGCGACCTCGGCGTTCTCCTTGTCCAGCTCGACCAGGACGCCGACCTGCGGGGGCAGGTCCGGGCTGGTGCGGTGCAGGTAGGAGGCGACGTAGCCGTCGGTGAACTGCGCGAAGCGGTCCAGCACGATCTTCTCGCCGAGGGTGGCGTTGGCCTCGTCGACGAAGGCCTGGACGGTCTGGCCGTCCTTGATCTCGGAGGCGAGCAGCGCCTCCAGGTCGGCCGGCTTGGTGGCGGCGACGTGGGCGGCGATCGCGTCGGCGGTGGCGACGAACTTGTCGCCCTTGGCGACGAAGTCGGTCTCGCACTTGAGCTCGACGAGGACACCCTCGCTGTTGTCACCGGCGATCAGGGACACCACGGCGCCGTTGGAGGCGGAGCGGCCCTCGCGCTTGGTGACGCCCTTCTGGCCCTTGACGCGGAGGATCTCGACGGCCTTGTCCAGGTCGCCCTCGGCCTCCTCGAGCGCCTTCTTGCAGTCCATCATGCCCGCGGCGGTCAGCTCGCGGAGCTTCTTGACGTCGGCGGCGGTGAAGTTCGCCATGGTCTGTCAGTCTCTTCTCGGAAGTCGGTGGATCCGGTGAGCGGTGGTTCTACGGACGGACGGCGGGGGCCGAAGCCCCCGCCGTCCTCACACGCATCGGAAGGCGGGCTGAGGCTCAGGCCTGCTCGGCGTCGGCGGCGGGCGCCTCGGCGGCCTCGGCCGGAGCGGCCTCGGCGGTGTCGCCCGCAGCCGCGTCGGCGGCGGTCTCCTCGGCCTTCGCCTTGTCGCCCTCGAGCAGCTCGCGCTCCCAGGCGGCCAGCGGCTCACCCTCGGCCTTGTCACCGGCGGTGGCGGCACCGGAGCGGGCGATGAGGCCCTCGGCGACGGCGTCGGCGATCACACGGGTCAGCAGGGTGACGGAGCGGATCGCGTCGTCGTTGCCCGGGATCTTGTAGTCGACCTCGTCGGGGTCGCAGTTGGTGTCGAGGATCGCGACGACCGGGATGCGCAGCTTGCGCGCCTCACCGACGGCGATGTGCTCCTTCTTGGTGTCCACGATCCAGACGGCGCTCGGCACCTTCTGCATCTCGCGGATGCCGCCCAGCGTCTTCTCCAGCTTCTCCTTCTCACGGGAGAGGACCAGGAGCTCCTTCTTGGTGAGGCCGGAGGCGGCCACGTCCTCGAAGTCGATCTCCTCGAGCTCCTTCAGGCGCTGCAGGCGCTTGTAGACGGTCGAGAAGTTGGTGAGCATGCCGCCCAGCCAGCGCTGGTTGACGTAGGGCATGCCGACGCGGGTCGCCTGCTCGGCGATGGCCTCCTGGGCCTGCTTCTTCGTGCCGACGAAGAGGATGGTGCCGCCGTGCGCGACGGTCTCCTTGACGAACTCGTAGGCGCGGTCGATGTACGACAGCGACTGGAGCAGGTCGATGATGTAGATGCCGTTGCGCTCGGTGAAGATGAAGCGCTTCATCTTCGGGTTCCAGCGGCGGGTCTGGTGCCCGAAGTGGACGCCGCTTTCCAGCAGCTCCCGCATCGTGACGACGGCCATGGCCGTACTCCTAGGGGTACTCGGTTTTCGCGACCGCCGGACGACGGCCACGCCTGACGCCCCGAACGCGCCGTGCCACGAGGGACCGAGGAGCGCGTCCACCGCTCCCTGTAGGGCGGTGGCGGGGCGTGCGAAGTCGACCCGGTGACCCGGATCGCCATGGAAAGTGTACGGGACCGCCGGAGCGGCGGGCGACATCGTCCCTGGGGACCGGACCCCGCCCGGAGTTGTCCACAGGCACCGTTCCATGATCGTCCGACCGCCGCGAAAGGCGTCACCGTAGGTGCATGAGGACATGTGCGGTGGTGGCGTTGGCGGTACTGACATGGTTCGGAGGGCTTGCGCACCCGGTGGGCGCCGCTGTCCGGGCACCGGTCGTTCCTGACGGCGGCGGCGCGGGCCGGGCCTGGCCCGTGGCCCCGTCCGGTGGGGAGCGGCGACCGGTCGTGGAGCGGGGTTTCGATCCGCCCGCAGTGCCATGGGCGGCGGGGCACCGCGGGGTGGACCTGCGCGCGGGACCCGGCGCACCGGTGCGCGCCGCGGCGCCCGGCAGGGTGTCGTACGCCGGGGAGGTGGCGGGGCGCGGGGTGGTGGCGATCGAGCTCGCGGACGGCTTGCGCATCACGTACCAACCGGTGCGCCCCTCGGTCGCGGTGGGCGACGAGGTCGGCGCGGGACAGGTGGTGGGGGCGCTCGCCGAGGGGCCGTGGCACTGCCCCGGCGGCTGTCTGCACTGGGGGCTGCTGCGCGGGGAGCTCTACCTCGACCCGCTGTCGCTGCTGCCGGACCCGATGCTGCACGGCGGGCCGTCGCGGCTGCTGCCGGTCTTCGGGGTGCCCGTGCCGGAGGGTCCGGACGGGGTGGCGGCCCGGCGGACGGCGGCGCGGGCCGGCCGGGCGCGGGTCAGCCCAGGACCCCGTGCAGGGCCATGGTGACGGCCGCGTCGGCGATGGTGTCGGGCTCCTCCGCGGCGCCGAGCTCGATCCGGCGCACGGCGGAGTCGACGACGCCTTGGAGCAGCATCGCGGTGAGCCTCGGCTCTCGGTGGCCGAGTGCGGCGAGCGCCTCGACGACCATGGCGACCAGACCGCCATGGGCGGCGCGGATCCTCTCGCGGGCGCCTGCGTCGAGTTCGCCCGCGGAGATGGCGACCACGGCCCGGTGCCGGCGGTCTCCGACGAGCGCGAGCTGGCTGCGGACGTAGGCCTCGATCTTGGCCTCGGCCGAGGTCGAGGCGCCCGCCATGGCCGCCTCGACCTCGGCCGCCCAGACGGGGAAGTCGACGGCGCACAGCTCCTCGACGACGGCGGCACGGGAGCGGAAGTACTCGTAGACGGAGGACCGGGCGAGCCCGGTGCGCTCAGCCAGCGCGGGGAAGGTCAGGGCCTCTGTCCCGCCCTCGGAGAGCAGACTGCGCGCGGCGTCCAGCAGGGCGTCGCGCTGCATCGACCGGTGCTCGGCCACCGAGGCCGCTCGAATCTTGGGCACCTCACCACTGTACGGAAGGGGTGCGCCCGCCGAGCGCACCCCTCGGGAAAGCGGCGTCAACGGCCGACGTCGGCCAGTTTGGCGCGCAGTTGCAGAACGGATTTGGTGTGGATCTGACTCACCCTGCTCTCGGTGACCCCGAGCACCTGTCCGATCTCGGCGAGGGTGAGCCCCTCGTAGTAGTAGAGGGTGACCACGGTCTTCTCGCGCTCGGGCAGGGTGTTGACGGCGCGGGCGAGCAGCCGGCGCAGCTCGCGGTCCTCGGCGACCTCGACGGGGTTGTCGGCGCCGGTGTCCTCCAGGGTGTCGACGAGGGTGAGCCGGTCGCCGCCCTCGGCGCCCCCGTGGAGGAGTTCCTCCAGGGCGACGACGTTGGCGAGGGAGAGCTGGCTGAAGACCCCGTGCAGCTCCTCCAGAGCGATACCCATCTCGGCGGCGACCTCCGACTCGCTCGGGGTGCGCCTCAGCGAGGCCTCGAGGGTGGCGTAGGCGCGCTCGACGGCGCGGGCCTTCTGACGCACCGAGCGCGGGATCCAGTCCAGGGCGCGCAGCTCGTCGATCATGGCTCCCCGGATCCGGGTGATCGCATAGGTCTCGAACTTGATCGCGCGTTCCGGGTCGAACTTCTCGATGGCGTCGATGAGCCCGAAGACCCCGGAGGAGACGAAGTCGGCCTGTTCCACATTGGCGGGCAGGCCGACGCTCACACGTCCGGCCACATACTTCACCAGGGGCGAGTAGTGCAGGATCAGCTGCTCGCGCAGACGTGCGTCCCCCGTGGCCTTGTAGGTCCGCCACAACGCGTCGAGCGAGGTGGGGGCGGGCGGCCGGGGGTTTCCGGTGACGGCGGTCGCCGCCGTGCTGCCTTCGTGCCCGGGAGTGTGCCGGTGCATGCGTCGATCTGAGCCGTTCTGCGTTGACCTGAGGGGCGGGCGGGAAGCGAACCTCCCTGAGCGTAGCGTGATGGAACCGTCGCTCAGGGCGACGTCCGGGCGTCCCCACAACCTCGCCACCAGGGGTTCCCAGGTCAAGACCGTCCTGTCACCTGATGGTGTGTTCACCGGGAGAGCGTGTCGGCTTGGCACCCCCCTGCGGTCTCGGGGGCCGCCCCGCGGCTCTGCGCCAACCTCCAGCGCGGGCCGTCCCGTTCGACGAACCCGAGAGCGTGCAGCTCATGGAGCCTGGTGAGGGTGTCGTCGGGGGTGCTCCCCGCGGCCACGGCCAGCTCCTCGCATCCGGCCCCGCCCCGCGCGGGCAGGGCTTCCAGCACCCGGGCGGCGGCGGGTGGCAGCAGATCCCGCGGCAGCACCGGACCGCGGCGCTCGGGCGCGAGGTCCTCGCCGATGCGGCCCACGAGCTCGATGACGTCGGCGGCGCCGGTGACCAGGACCCCGTCGGCGCGCAGCAGCTCGTGGACTCCCTGGGACAGCGCCGAGGTGCAGGGACCGGGGACTCCCATGACGAAACGGCCCAGCTCACGGGCCCGGCGGGCAGTGATCAGGGAGCCGCTGCGGTACTGGGCCTCGATGACGACGGTGCCCCGGGTGAGCGCGGCGATCACCCGGTTGCGGAGCACGAAGCGGCTGCGGGTGGGATGCGACCCGGGCGGCAGTTCACCGATGAGCAGGCCCTGTTCGGCGATGCGTCCGATCAACTCGGCATGACCCGGCGGATACGGCACATCCACTCCGGAGGCGACGACCCCGACGGTCGCCCCCGCCGCGGACAGCGCGCCGCGGTGCGCGGCGCCGTCGATTCCGTAGGCGGCCCCGGAGACGGTGACCCAGCCGGCCTCCGCCAGGTCGGCGCCGAGAGACGCCGCCATGTGGGAGCCGTAGTCGCTGCAGGCGCGGGCCCCCACGACGGCGACCGACCGCAGCGCCCACATCCGCAAGCGGGCGCCGCCGCGCACCCACAGCCCGTGCGGACGCCCGTCACCCAGGTCGTCGAGCTGCCGCGGCCAGTCCGCGTCACCAGGACACACGAAACGGGTGCCCGTGGCCCCGGCCGCCGCCAGGTCCCGCTCCGGGTCCGCTCTGCGGGCGCGCAGGGTGTACCCGGCGGTGCGCCGCTCCCCCGCGCCGGGCAGCTGCTCCCCGGCGGTCAGCGCCCTCACCGTCTCGACGGGGCCGAGCGCGCGCAGCCAGGTCGCGACGAGCTCGTCGCCGGGCTCGGCGATCCGCGTCACGGCGGCCCGGGCCAGGCGCTCCTCGGGTGTCGGGGGCGGCTCCTCCCCGCGGTCCGGCACGGCCTCTGCCCCGTCCATGCCCGCTGTTGCCGGCGGTGTCATCACGCTTCCCCCGTCGCCGTCGCCATGCCGCGGCGCACCCCGGTGCGCAGCTCCAGGGCGCGTTCCATGTCGACGCCGGCCGGCCGGTCACGGCCGGCGAGGTCGGCGACCGTCCAGGCCACCCGCAGGACCCGGTCGAGCCCTCGTGCGGTGAGCAGTCCGCGCTCCATGTCGCGTTCGGCGCAGCGCAGGGCCCCCGGCGCCACGGCCCAGCGGGTGCGCAGCTCGTGACCGGGGACCTGGCTGTTGAGCCGCCAGGGTGTGTTCCGGTACCTGGCGGCGGCGCGCTCCCGGGCCTCCCGCACCCGCGCGGCGACCACCGCGGTGGACTCGCCGGTGCCGGCGCCGCCGATCAGCTCGGAGCGGCTGACGGCCTCCACCTCCACCCGCAGGTCGACCCGGTCCAGGAGCGGTCCCGACAGGCGCCCCTGGTAGCGGCGGATCGAACTCGGCGGGCAGTCGCACATGCCGCCGGGGGCGCCGAACCTTCCGCAGGGGCACGGGTTGGCGGCGAGCACGAGCAGGAAGCGCGCCGGAAGGCGGACGACTCCGGCGGCCCTGGCGATCACCACGTGCCCCGACTCGAGGGGCTGGCGCAGCGCGTCGAGCACCTGACCGTTGAACTCGGGCGCCTCGTCGAGGAAGAGCACTCCCCGGTGGGCGATCGAGACGGCGCCCGGCCGCGGCAGCCCGTTCCCGCCGCCGACGAGGGACTGCATGGTCGCCGAGTGGTGCGGCGCGCAGTACGGCGGCTGGTCCACCATGTGCCGGCCCGCGGGCAGGATGCCGGCCACCGAGTGAACGGCGGTGACCTCCACCGCCTCCTGCCGGGTGAGCGGGGGCAGCAGCCCGGGAAGCCGCTCCGCCAGCATCGTCTTGCCCGCGCCGGGCGGCCCCTTGAGGTAGATGTGATGGCCGCCGGCGGCGGCGACCTCCAGGGCTGTCCTGGCCGCTCCCTGGCCCGCGACCTCGGCCAGATCGGGGGTGCCGGTGTCGGTGAGCCCGGCGCCCTGGCCGACGCCGGGCAGGGTGAGGCCGGCCAGCATCGGGTCGGGCCGCCCTTCAGCGGGCTCCTCGTCCTCCTCCGGGGCGAGTTCGTCGTTGAGCAGGGCGATCAGCTGCCGCAGGCTGCGCACCCCGAGCACGGAGACGCCCGGTACGAGCGATGCCTCGGCGACCGTGCGCTCGGGCACCACGACGTGTCGGTACCCGGCGTCGGCGGCGGCGAGCACCGCGGGCAGCACCCCGCGAACGGGGCGGACCCGGCCGTCGAGGCCGAGCTCGCCGATCATCATCAGGTCGGCGATGTCGGGTGGCGCGACGCGGTCGTTCGCGGCCAGGACGGCGCAGGCCACCGCCAGGTCGAAGCCGCTGCCGCTCTTGGGGACGGAGGCCGGGCTGAGGCCGACCGTGAGCTTCTTCTGCGGCCAGCTCTCACCGCTGTTCACGATGGCGGCGCGGACCCGGTCCCGGCTCTCGCTGAGGCTCTTGTCCGGCAGGCCCACCAAGGTGAACGCCGGCACCCCCGCCTCGAGGTCCGCCTGGACCTCGACGACGACGCCCTCCACCCCCAGCAGCGCCACCGAGC
The DNA here is from genome assembly GCF_965342175.1 of Actinacidiphila sp. bgisy167. GTDB lineage: Bacteria > Actinomycetota > Actinomycetes > Streptomycetales > Streptomycetaceae > Actinacidiphila. The sequence goes on along the minus strand of NZ_CBDRBL010000018.1, from coordinate 73,286 downwards.
ACGTGCGGGCGAAGCCCATCACGCCACCCCCCGCACGTGCTCGACGCGGGCGGCGCCCCGCATGGGCAGCACGATGCCGACCACGTCGATCCGCACACCGCCCGGCGGTGGTCCACCGTGGTCGGCGAGCCAGCATTCGGCCAGTCGCCGAAGCCGCTCGGTCTTGCGCGGGGTGACGGCGGCCATCGGGTGCTCACCGCACCTCTCGGCGCGCGCCTTCACCTCGCACACCACGAGTGCGTCCCCGTCGGCCGCGACGATGTCGATCTCGCCGTGGCGTTCGCGGTGCCGGCACCGCCAGTTCCGCTGCAGCACCGTCATCCCGGCCTCGGTCAGCGACCGTGCCGCCAGTTCCTCGCCGTAACGTCCGAAAGCCCCTCGGGCGTTCATCCGTACCACCTCCGTCACTCACTGTGAGGGAGGTGGCAGCCGAAAGACGATCTTGTCCCGAGCCTGTGGACAACCGGGCCGGCCTCGCAGGCCTCCGCCGGCCTCGGCCGGGTTCCGGCCGGGTTCCAGCCAGCCTCAGCCGTTGAAGCCGGAGTCGTCCGAGGGCAGGTCGAGGTCCGCCTTGTTGAGCTCCTCGATGTTCACGTCCTTGAACGTCAGCACGCGCACTTGCTTGACGAAGCGGGCCGGCCGGTACATGTCCCACACCCACGCGTCAGCCATGGAGACCTCGAAGAACACCTCGCCCTGGACGGAGTGCACCTGCATCTCGTAGTCATTGGTGAGATAGAAACGGCGCTCCGTTTCGATCACGTATTTGAACAGGCCGACGACGTCCCGGTACTCCCGGTAGAGCTTCAGCTCCATCTCGGTCTCGTACTTCTCGAGGTCCTCGGCGCTCATGGCATGTTCCCCTTCAGCCGTACGTCCCCCCATTGTGCGTCAGTCACGCTCCGTCCCCAGGTGAATCGGGGACAACGGGGGGCCCTCGTCGAGCAGCCTGCGCAGCAGCTCGGCGAGCCTGGTCGGGTACACCGTCTCATGCGAGGCGAGCAGTTCCTCGCAGGTCCACCATCGCAGGCCGTCCACGCTGCGCCGCTCCAGCTCGGTGAGGCCGCGCGTGTGCACCCGGAGGTCGTCGGTCCGGGCCAGGAAGTACCACTCGTCCTGTTCCCAGTACCGGCCGTCGAAGGCGAAGGCGCACGAGCGCTCCCACAGCACCGGCCCCAGCAGGGCCGTGGTGATCCCGGTCTCCTCCGCCAGCTCCCGGCGCGCCGCCGCCTCAAGGCTCTCGCCGCTCTCCACGCCGCCGCCCGGGGTGAACCACCAGGTGACGGCCGGATCGTCCGGCTCGTACCCGTGCAGCAGCAGGATCCGGTCCTCGGGGTCGAGCAGGACGACCCGCGCCGCACGCCGTCGCATCGTCGTCACACCGCCCTCCGCCGCCGGGCCCGGTCCGCGACCGGACCGTAGGCCGCCCCCGCGAGGATCAGGACCGCGCCCGCCACTATCGCCGCGCCCCCCGTGCGCAGCGGACCGGGAGCGGAGGGACCGCCGCCCGGCAGAGCCGCGAAGGCGCCCGTCCGGGGGGCCATGGCGGCGCGGCCGAGCGGCCAGACGACGCCGTCGACCCGCGCCACCACCGCGGCGCGCGGCACCGAGCCGTTGGCGGCGTCACCGAGGCGCAGGCGGGAGTCCTCGGACGTCGCCCGGTTGTCGCCCATCATGAACAGGCTGCCCCGGGGCACCCTGGCCGAGAAGGACATCGGCGAGGCCGGGTCCCGGGTGTTCAGTCGGTACGGCTCGTCGACCGGCCTGCCGTCGACCATCAGCCGTCCCTGCTTGTCACAGCAGGCCACTTCGTCCCCGCCGACCGCCACGACCCGCTTCAGCATGGGCGCGTCGCCCCACAGCGGGTCGCTGAAGACGACGATGTCCCCGCGCCGCACCTCGGAGCCGTCGATCCGCTGGGCGAGGATCTTGTCGCCCGCGTCCACGGTCGGGGTCATGGAACCGGTGGGGACGGTGTACGGCCGGTAGACAAGCGCCATCCAGCCGAAACCGCCCAGGAAGAGAACGCAGCCGAGGGCGACGGCCGCACCGGAGATCATCCGTCCGGCCCGTCCGCCGCCCTCGCCGCCCGCTCGCCCCGTCGCCGCCCGCTCGCCCGCGCCTGTGCTCGTGCTCATGCGTCCGCACCCTACCCGGGGGTATGGAGCGGGGGCAGCCCGGTCACCTCACGAGGGGCCGGTCACCTCACGAGAGCCGGTCACCTCAGCGGGGCCCCGGCCACCCGACCGGTGACCGAGCGCCTCACGGTTGAGGTGACCGGGCTTCACGGCTTGAGCAGACGGCGCCGCCGCCACATCACCAGAGGCACCGCACCGGCCAGTCCGCCGGCGGCCGGAAGCCCCGCGGCGGGCGCAGCGGCGGCCGCCGAGTTGATGCCGGGCTGGTCGAAGGTGCTCGGCACGGGCAGGGTGGCCCAGTTGCCGATGGGCCAGACCACGGCGACCGCGCGGCCGACGACCTCGTCCACCGAGACCGTCCCCTTGCCCGGCAGGTCCTGGTGGTAGCGGGAGTCCAGGGAGTCCTGCCGGTGGTCGCCCATGACCCAGATGCGGCCCTCCGGGACCTTGATCGGTCCGAAGGGACGGTCGCCGCACGGGGTGTTCCCCGGGTAGATGTACGGCTCGTCCAGCGCCTTGCCGTTGACCTTGACCGGGCCGGTGCCCTTGCACTCCACCGTGTCACCGCCGACCGCGATGACCCGCTTGATCAGGTCTTTCTCCTCCGCGGACGGCATGAGGCCGACAAAGCTCAGTCCCTTTCGGACAGCGTCCGTGACGGGGTTGGTCTGCACCGGGGCCGTCTCGCCGAGCCAGCCGCCCGGGTCGTGGAAGACGACGACCTCGCCGCGTTCGGGCTCCGACCCGAACCAGGGCGTCAGCTTGTCGACGACGACACGGTCACCGATCTTGAGCGTGTCCTCCATCGACGCCGAGGGAATCGAGAACGCCTGCAGCAGGAACGTCTTGATCAGCCAGGCGAGCACCAGGGCGATGACGATCAGCAGCGGCAGTTCCTTCCAGAACGAGCGCTGCTGCTTCTTCTTACCGCCGCCGTCGCGGTCGTTCGCGGCACTCGCCTCTTCGGAGGTCTCCGCGCCCGCATCCGGGTTCTGTCTTCCGAGCGGCGCCTCGCCCTCGTGCCTGGAGTCGCCCGACGTGGGTTCCCGATCCTCCGGCTCTCCGCGTCCGGACCTTGCGCCGACCACCAGGTCCCCCACATCTACTCCTCACTCCGCCTACTCCGCTTACGCGCTGTCGCCCACGCCCTATGCGGCGCAAGCCCACGACTCCCATAACGAGCGGGAGTTCCGCAGGAGTCGGGAGCGGGTCCATTCCTTGCCGATTGTTGGATGTTGCCACTCCCGGGCCCGCCCGGGCGTCAGACGCGCCCGAGCCCCCCGGCGCGGCGACATGCGAGAAGGTGGCAGGCTCCCTCAGTCCCGCCCAGTGCGCGATCGGCCAGGCCACGGCGAAGGCCCTGCCCACCACCAGGTTCTCGGGCACGGTGCCGTTGCCGGGATCCTGGAGGTGCAGGCGGGAGTCCGCCGAGCTGGAGCGGTGGTCCCCCATCACGAAGAGCCGGTTCGGCGGGACCTTGACCGAGAAGTCGATCTCCGACGGCGGATTTCCCGGATGGACGTACGGCTCGTCCAGCGGGGTCCCGTTGACGGTGATCCTCCCCTGGTCGTCGCAGCACTTCACCGTGTCTCCGCCGACCGCGACCACCCTCTTGATCAGGTCCTGCTCGTCCGCCGACGGCAGCAGCCCGATGAAGGTGAGGACCTCCTTGATCTGCTTGACGACCACCGGGTCCTCGCCCGGCTGGGCCTGCTCCCCGTCGAGCCAGTTGCCGGGATCCTTGAACACCACCACGTCGCCGCGCTGCGGACGGGCGCCGAACCACGGAGTGAGCTTGTCGACGACCACGCGGTCGCCGATCCTGATCGTCTGCTCCATCGAGCCGGACGGGATGACGAAGGCCTGCAGCAGGAAGGTCTTGAGCACCAGTGCGATCAACAGCGCGACCCCGATCAGCAGGGGTATCTCCTTGGCGGCGGAACGGCGCCGCCTGCGCTTGACCTTCCGCGCCAGTTTGCGCCGCTCAGCGCGGCCGCCGCTCCTGCGCGGACCTGCGGGCTCCTCGCCCAGGTGCTCGGCACGACCAGGCCGGTCGGCGCGCGCCCGGCCGCGGCTACCCATGGCCGCCGCCCAGTGTCCGGCGGCGGCCCAGCGGCCATATGGTCGCCTCCGCCCGGCCGATCACCTGGTCGACCGGAACCGTGCCCCCTCCGGGGTCGCCGAGGTGGTCACGGGAATCCCGGCTGTCGGCACGGTGGTCACCCATCACCCACAGCCTCCCCTTCGGAACCTCGATGTCGAACGCTACCCGGGACGGCGTGTCCCCGGGATGAAGATAGGTCTCGTCCAGCGGGTGCCCGTTGACGGTGATCCTGCCCTGGGCGTCGCAGCAGGTGACCCGGTCCCCTCCGACCCCGATGACCCGCTTGACGAAGTCGGTCCCGCTGGAGTGCTGTACGAACGACCCCTTGCCGTCGAAGACCACGATGTCGCCTCTGGCCGGCTCCCCGCCGAAGCGGTACGCCAGCTTGTTGACGAGTACGCGGTCCCCCGCGCGCAGGGTGTTCTCCATCGACCCGCTGGGGATCTCGAAGGGCTGCGCCACGAACGCGCCGACCAGCGCGACCACCGCGGCGGCCACCCCGACGAGCAGCGCGTAGCGCCCCGTGGATGCGCCGAAGCGCGACCACTCGTCCCGCCGTTCGGCGGAATCGGCGCGGCCGCGCTCCGGAAGGTGTGCCTCTGTGTCCATCGAGCGCAGAGCCTATAGGGCTCCGCTGAACTCCCGACGGGCTCAGCGCTCGCGCTTCTCCTTGATCTTCGCGGCCTTGCCGCGCAGCTCACGGAGGTAGTACAGCTTCGCGCGACGCACGTCACCGCGGGTCACGAGCTCGATCTTCTCGAAGATCGGGCTGTGCACCGGGAAGGTACGCTCGACGCCGACGCTGAAGGAGACCTTGCGCACCGTGAAGGTCTCACGGACGCCGGAACCCTGGCGGCGGATGACAACGCCCTTGAACTGCTGAACGCGGGAGCGGTTGCCCTCGATCACGCGGACGTGGACGTTGACGGTGTCACCCGGGCGGAAGGCCGGGACGTCGCTGCGCAGCGACGCGGCGTCGACGGAGTCGAGCAGGTGGGACATGTTCGTCTGCTTTCTTCGCCCATGCCACAGGTCATCGGCGGATCGTGGTGGTGAGACAGGTGCCGCGGCGTCGGACGGGCGTCATGTCCCCCTGTGGCAGGGGCGCACGCCGGACGCACAGCAGCAGCCGCCTATTCTTCCACGGACTCCGGCAGACGCCCAAATCGCCCGTCCTCGCCGACGACCCAGCCGAGTGCGGCGAGCATCGAGCGGTCCTTCTTGTCCAGGCTCGCCGGGTCGCAGCGCTCGATCAGGTAGGGGCGGTTCTGCGAGGTACGGCGGAAGGCCTCGTCGCGGCGCCAGCGGGCGACCTTGCCGTGGTGGCCGCTGAGCAGCACCTCCGGCACCCCGCGGTCGCGCCAGACCGGGGGTTTGGTGTAGACCGGGCCCTCCAGCAGGTCGGCCATGGCGCCGGGGGCGAAGGAGTCGTCGCGGTGGGACTCGGCGTTGCCGAGCACGCCCGGCAGCAGACGGGCGACCGCCTCCACCATCACCAGGACCGGGGCCTCGCCGCCGGCCAGCACATAGTCGCCGATGGAGACCTCGCGGACGTCGAGCCGCTCGCCGTACTCCTCGATGACCCGGCGGTCGATCCCCTCGTAGCGGGCCGGGGTGAACACCAGCCAGGGCTTCCCGGACAGTTCCACCGCGAGTTCCTGGGTGAACGGGCGGCCGCTCGGGGTGGGGACGACGAGCACGGGCTCCCCCTCGCCCGACGCCAGGACCGAGTCCAGGGCCTCACCCCATGGCTCGGGCTTCATGACCATGCCGGGCCCGCCGCCGTACGGGGTGTCGTCGACCGTGTTGTGCCGGTCATGGGTCCACTCGCGCAGGTCGTGGACGCGTACGTCCAGCTGCCCGCGCGCCCGGGCCTTGCCGACCAGGGAGACGTTGAGCGGTTCCAGGTACTCGGGGAAGATCGTGACGACGTCGATGCGCATGGTCCTACTGCTCCGCCTCGGCCTCGTCCAGCAGGCCGGGCGGCGGGGTGACGACCGCCCGCTGCCGCTCGAGGTCGATCTCGGGGACGATCTCGGCGACGAAGGGCACCATGACCTCGCTGCCGTCCGGCCGTTCGACGACCAGCAGGTCCTGGTACGGCAGGTGGGAGATCTCCTTGATCCGGCCGATCTCGGTGCCGTCGGCCGTGACCACGTCGAGGTCGACCAGCTGGTGGTCGTAGAACTCCTCGGGGTCCTCGGGCGTCTCCTCCGGATCGACCTCGGCGATCAGCAGGACGTTGCGCAGCGCCTCGGCGCCGTTGCGGTCCTTGACCCCCGCGAAGCGCAGCATCAGCCGGCCGCTGTGCACGCGACCGGTCTCCACGGTGAGCGGGCCGGCCGAGGCCGGGTCCGTGACGAGCACGGCGCCCGGGGCGAGCCGCAGTTCGGGCTCGTCGGTGCGCACCTCCACGGAGACCTCGCCCTTGATGCCATGGGCGCGGCCGATGCGTCCCACTACCAGCTGCACTTCTTCGCGCTCCTGTGCTCACGTGTCGGATAAGGCCGCGGGCCGGGGGCGGCCCAAGTGCCACCCCCGGCCCGTGCCGGTGCTGCGTACCTCAGCGGACGTTGTCCACATCGACGAGGTCGACGCGTACGCCTCGTCCGCCGATCGCGCCCACGACGGTGCGCAGGGCGCGGGCGGTGCGGCCGTTGCGGCCGATCACCTTGCCGAGGTCGTCGGGGTGCACCCGGACCTCGAGGACCTTCCCGCGGCGCAGGGTGCGCGCGGCGACCTGCACCTCGTCGGGATTGTCGACGATGCCCTTGACCAGGTGCTCGAGGGCCTCCTCGAGCACGATCAGGCCTCGGTCGACTCGGCCGCCTCGGCGGCCTCGTCCTTCTTGTCGGACTTCTTGGCCTTCTGGGTGATGGCCTCACCCTTGGGCTCGTCACCGGCGTCCTTGGCGGCGGCCTCGAAGAGGGCGCGCTTGTCCGCCTTGGGCTCGGCGACCAGGAGCGGGGCCGGAGCCGGCTCGCCCTTGAACTTCTGCCAGTCGCCGGTCTTCTTCAGGATGGCGAGCACGGGCTCGGTCGGCTGCGCGCCGACACCCAGCCAGTACGCGACGCGCTCGGCGTCGACCTCGATGCGCGACGGGTTCTGGACCGGGTGGTACAGACCGATCTCCTCGATGGCCCGGCCGTCACGGCGGGTGCGGGAGTCGGCGACGACGATGCGGTAGTGAGGCGAACGGATCTTGCCCAGACGCTTCAGCTTGATCTTGACTGCCACGGGAGTGGGTTCTCCTGGTGTTGACGTGGTTGGGCAGGCCGGAACACCACGTGGGGTTGTGGAGCCGGTTGCCCGACGGACGCGTCAGCCGAAGGAGAGAGGGGTCCTGCACGGCTGCCGAGTGCTCAGCTGACCATTCTGCCATACGGCGGGCAGGCCACCGTACGGCGGCGACCGCACCGGCGGCTTCCCCCGTGCCGCCGCGCCCATGGTCCCGCCGCACCGTGCGTTCGGCCGCCCGATGCCGCTCCGTCACACCGTGCGTCACCGCGCCGCGGCGGGGCGGCGGGCGCTCACGCGACCGCCGCGGCCTCCGGGATCCGGAAGGGTGTACCGCACGCCCCGCAGACGATCGGCGCCTGCGCGAGCACGGACGGCACGACCCGGACGTTGCGCCCGCAGTCGCAGACCGCCTTCACGCGTACGCCTCCACCCGAGGAGCCGTGCCGTGCCGCGGGCCCGCGGAAGCTGCGCGTGGTGTCGGCGGCGGTCGCCGCGGTGTGGGCTCTGAGCGCGCGCTGCAGACGGTCGATCGTCGCCCGGTAGCGCTTCTTCGTCTCCGGGCGCATCTGGACCAGGGAGAAGCCGCTGCTCGGATGCGGCTCCTCGGAGTGGTCCAGGCCGAGCTCGTCGGCGATGGCCAGGAAGCGACGGTTGTGGTAGCGGCCCGCCCGCGAGGTGTCCCGAACGCCGCGCGCGGCGGCGACTCCGTGGACGGCCTCGTGCAGCAGGCGCTCGAAGGAGAGCTCCGTGCCGCACGCGGACGAGGACTCTCCGATCAGGGACTCGGGGGCGGCCAGGTCGGGCAGTTCGGGGTGGTGCCGTTGAATGTCGGCCCAAGCGACTGCCAGCTCGGCGGCGAGGACTGGTGGTGTCGTGCTCACGTCGTGACAACGAGCCGGGGCCGCCCAGTGTTCCGATTCCGGGCCATCCCAAATATTTTGCACGTACTGGTCAGTTCCGGATGATGCGTACGGCCGAGGGCGGGTGCGGAGGACAGCGGAGAAGTCACGCACCCGCCTCAAGCCCGGACGTACCGCCGATTACGTACGTCGCTTTTCAGTCAATCGGCGGTCGGCTGACGGTCAGTATGCCCGCGCGACGATCGCGACGGTACCCGGCGCGTCGTCCGTTTCCGGCACCTGGCCCTCCGCGGTGACCAGACAGCGCACGGACACGCCCTGCTCGGCCAGCTTGGCCTCGCCCTCCGGGCCGAGGTCCGCCCACGGGATGCGGGCCCAGCCTGTGGCCGCGGCCTCGGCGGCCTCGGCGATCGTCGCGACGTCGACCGTGCGGGACTCGCGGCGCTCGCGGGACTGGCGCAGCAGCGTGGCCTGGTCCTCCTCCAGCACCTTGGGCAGCAGCGCGGCCAGTTCGTCGATCGCCACCGGCTCCTTGCCCCCGGGGATGCGCCGGGCGAGCATCGCGGTGCCGTTCTCCAGGTCTCGGGGGCCGACCTCGACCCGGACGGGGACGCCCTTGAGCTCCCAGTCCACGGCGCGCCGGCCGAACGGGGTGTCGGTGCGCACGTCGACCTGGACGCGCACGCCCGCGGCCTTGAGCCGGTCGCCGATCTCGCGGACCTTGGCGACGACCGCGTCGTCGCCCTTGATCGCCAGGACGACGGCCTGCACCGGCGCCAGCCGCGGCGGCACGCGCAGTCCGTTGTCGTCGCCGTGGGACATGATCAGTCCGCCGACCATGCGGGTCGACACGCCCCAGGAGGTCTGCCAGACCAGCTCCTGCTGCCCTTCCTTCGACAGGTAGGAGGTGTTGAAGGCCTTGGCGAAGTTGGTGCCGAGCTCATGGCTGGTGCCCAGCTGCAGCGCCTTGCCGTCGCCCATCATTCCCTCGAGAGTGAGGGTGTTGATCGCGCCGGCGAAGCGCTCGCGGGCGGTCTTGCGGCCGAGGACGACGTCGATGCCGAGGACCTCGGTCATGAAGTCGCCGTACACGTCGCGGTGGATCATCGCCGCGTAGTCGCGGGCGTCCTCGTAGGTGGCGTGGGCGGTGTGCCCCTCCTGCCACAGGAACTCGCTCGTACGGAGGAAGAGCCGCGAGCGCATCTCCCAACGGACCACGTTGGCCCACTGGTTGATCAGCAGGGGGAGGTCGCGGTAGCTCTGCACCCACTTGGAGAAGTACTCGTTGATGATCGTCTCGGAGGTGGGCCGGACCACGACCGGCTCCTCCAGCTCCTTGCCTCCGCCGTGGGTGACCACGGCCAGCTCCGGCGCGAAGCCCTCGACGTGCTCGGCCTCGCGCGTCAGGTAGGACTGCGGGATGAAGAGCGGGAAGTACGCGTTCTGGGCGCCCGCCTCCTTGATCCGCGCGTCCATCTCCTGCTGCATCCGCTCCCACAGCGAGTACCCGTACGGTCGGATCACCATGGTGCCGCGCACCGGGCCGTTGTCGGCCAGTTCGGCCTTGTTGATCAGGTCCTGGTACCAGCGCGGGAAGTCGTCCGCCTGGGGCGTGAGTACGGGAGCCTTTGCCATGCCGCAGATGGTACGGGGCCAGCGGCGCCGGGCGTGAATCGGCGGAACGGGGAATTCGCCCGATCCCCGCCTTCAAACCTCTGGACTACGGCCCGGAAGGGGAGTTGGCTGACTCCGGGGGCGCGCGCCGCGTGACGGACGGCATGCGCGGCGTAACCGGGGGGCGTACGAGGAAGGCTTTCGGCGAGACTGCGACGCGGCTGATTGGGGCGCTTCGATGACACTTACGCTCGCACGGCACCCACGGACAGACCGGACCGACGGCAGGGCGCGTGACTGGGCGGAGATCCAGGAGCGGATGCTCGTACCGCTCTACGAGGCGGTGCACGAGCGGCTGGAGGTCGGCCCCCGCACCCGGCTGCTCGGCATCGGCTGCGGATCGGGCCTCGCTCTGCTGATGGCCTCGGCCCGGGGCGCCGCCGTCACGGGGTGCGAGGAGGACGAACGGCGGCTGGCACTGGCCCGGCAGCGTCTGCTGCCCGAGCCGCAGTGGGGCGCGCCGGCCCGGGCGCACGGCCGCACCCGGCTCGTGTCCGGCGGCCCGCGAGCGGTGTCCGCGACGGACGGGGCGCCGTTCACCGTGGTCACCGCCCTCGACCCGGGTGCGGCGCCCGAGGCGCTGGTCCCGGCGCTGAGGGCCGCGGCGGGCCTGGCCGAGCGGGGCAGTCCCGTCGTGCTGGCGGGCTGGGGGCCGCCCGAGCGCTGCGCCAGCGGGCGGGTGCTGCGGGTCGCGGCCCGGTTGGCCGAGCCGCGCGGCGCCACCGCCGGAGCGCCCGCCGGGGCCGCCGGGGCCGCCGGGGCCGCGGTCCGGCTCAGCGGCAGGGACGACCTGGAGTTGCTGGCGCGGGACGCGGGGCTGCGTCCGGACGGCTCAGGACGGGTGTCCTGCCCGTTCGGCTACCCCGACATGGACAGCGCCGTGCGCGGCCTGATCTCGACCGGGCTCTTCGACGCCGCCGTGGCGGCCACCGACCAGGACCAGGTGGGCAAGGAGCTGCGCGAGGCGCTGCACGCGTACCGGCGCGCCGACGGTACGGTCCGGATGGAGAACGTGTTCCGTTACCTGGTGGCCCGGGTGGTGTAGCGCGGCGCGTCCCGCGGCCGGGTCACCGCTGCTCGGCCTTCGCAAGCCGCGGGATGCCCGCCGCCGCGTACGCCTCGTCCTCATCCAGCGTCTCCGCCTCCAGCAGCCGCTCCGCGAGGGCGTCCAGTTGCTCGCGGTGCCGGCTCAGCAGCCGGCAGGCCGTCTCGTAGCACTCGTCCACGATCCTGCGCATCTCGGTGTCGATCGCGTCGAGGGTGGCGGGGGCGGCGGACAGTCCGTAGGGCTGCTGGGAGTCGGCCGGGAGCGCGGAGAGCGGGCCGATCCTCTCACTCATCCCCCAGCGGCCGACCATGCCCCGGACGACGCCCGTGACCTGCTCCAGGTCGTTCTCGGCGCCGGTGGTGACCACCCCGAAGACGACGTGCTCGGCGGCCATGCCGCCGAGGGCGCCGATGATCCGGCCGCGCAGGTACTCCTCGGTGTACGCGTAGCGGTCGGAGTCGGGGGTGGAGAGGGTGACGCCGAGGGCGCGGCCGCGCGGCACGATGGTGATCCTGCGTACGGGGTCGGCGCCCGGGTGCAGCATGCCGAGCAGGGCGTGCCCGGACTCGTGGTAGGCCGTGCGGCGGCGTTCCTCGGCCGGGATGACGAGCGGGCGTGCCGCTCCCAGCTGCACCTTCTCCAGGGCGTCGGTGAGCTCGCTCTGCCCGACGGCCCGCTTGCCGCGCTTGACGGCGAGCAGCGCCGCCTCGTTGGCGAGGTTGGCGAGCTCGGCGCCGGTCATGCCGGGCGTGGCACGGGCCACCGACGTCAGGTCGATGTCGCTCTCCAGGGGCACCGGACGCAGGTGGATGCGGAGGATGGCCTCGCGGCCCGCGCGGTCGGGAGGACTGACGTGGACGACGCGGTCGAAGCGGCCCGGCCGGGTCAGGGCGGGGTCCAGGACGTCGGGCCGGTTGGTGGCGGCGATGACGACGACTCCTTCGGAGCCGGAGAAGCCGTCCATCTCGGTGAGGATCTGGTTGAGGGTCTGCTCGCGCTCGTCGTGGCCGCCGACGCCGCCCGCGGCGCCCCGGGCGCGGCCGATGGTGTCGATCTCGTCGATGAAGATGATCGCCGGAGCGACCTTGCGGGCCTCGGCGAACAGCTCGCGCACCCGGCCGGCCCCCACGCCCACGATCATCTCGATGAACTCGGAGGCGGAGGCGGAGAAGAACGGCACGTCCGCCTCGCCGGCCACCGCCCGGGCGAGCAGGGTCTTGCCGGTGCCGGGCGGTCCGGCGAGCAGCACGCCGCGCGGCATCCGGGCTCCGAGCGCCCGGTAGGCCTGCGGGCGCCTGAGGTAGTCGACGACCTCGTCGAGTTCGGCCTCCACCTCGTCGATGCCCGCCACGTCGGCGAAGGTGGTACGGCGGCCCGCCTCGGGGACGACCGGCCGCGGCGGGCCCTTGCGGCCGATGCCGCCGAGGCCCCCGAGGCCCCCGAGACCGCCCGCGAGCTTGCTCATCCTGCGGGAGACGTAGAGCCACAGCACGACGAGCAGCAGCACCGGGGCGAGCGAGAGCAGCAGGTTGTAGAGCAGGCCGCGCTGCTGCACCACGGGTTCGGCGGTGACGGTGACGTCGTTCTTGGCCAGCGTCGCCCACAGGTCGTCGTCGGCGAAGACCGGCCGCTGGGTCTTGAACTGGATGAAGGTGCCCTCGTCCGCCCCGGGCACGTCCTGCTTGCGCTTGAGCTCTCCCTCGATGGAGTCGCCCTTGGAGTAGATCCTCGAGATGTTGTCCGCGGCGAGCTGCCGGCCGAACTCGGTGTAGGAGATGGTGGTCGGCCGGGGTCCGCCGGCGAGGAACGAGAGCACCAGATCGGTGATGAGGAAGACGGCGAGCGCCGTCAGGATCATGCCGCCCCAGCCGCCCAGGCGGCGCCGTCGCCGGGTGGGCGGCGAGGGCGGCGCGCCCTCCGTCCGCCATGGGTCGTCCGGATTCTGCCGGGGCGGTACGGGATTACCCATAACTTGACAATAAGGACAGTGCCGCTCCGGCGCCCCTCAGGCCTCGGGCCGCCTCGGGCTCCGGGCCCTCAGGCCCGGGGCCGCCTCGGACTTGGGCGCCTCAGGCCCCGGGCGACTCCGGTCCCGAGCTCCCTCGAACCCCGGGCCACTCCTCGGCGGTGAGCGCGAAGCGCTCGTGGTCGCGCCAGGCGTCGTTCAGGTAGAGCATGCGCGGTGTGAAGCCCTCGTGGCGGAAGCCGAGGCGCTTGGCCATGGCGACCGAGCGCTCGTTCTCCGGCTGCACGTTGATCTCCAGCCGGTGCAGGCCCAGCCCCCGGGGTTCGGGGGTGAAGCAGCGGTCGACGACCAGCCGCAGGCCCTCGCTCATCCGCCCGGTGCCGGCGAAGGGCAGGTAGCTGTCGTAGCCCAGGCTGGCGTTGCGGAAGCGCCCCATGACGATGTTGGCGACATTGCACTTGCCGACGATGCCGCCGCTCTCCTCGTCGAGCACGAGGAAGGTCCGCAGCGCGGGCCCCTGGCGCCGCAGCAGTTCGGGCAGCCCGTCCGGCTCGACCGGGTTCCAGCGTCCGATGTGCTCGGCGGAGCGCAGCACCGCCTCCCGGTAGGCGGCAGCGTCTGCAGGCTCCGGGGGGCGAATGTGTACGCGCATGGGTCCATCATGCACGTACGGCGGCGGCTCCCCCTCACGAGGGGTGCCGCCGCCGAAGCTCGCCGGGCCCGGATCAGCCCATGAACTTCTTGAACTCCTCGGGCAGTTCGAAGTTCTGGCCCTCCTGGCCGGCCGGCAGGCCGAAGGCGCCGCCGGCCTGCTGCTCGCGACGGGCGGCGTCCGCCTTCGCCTGCTCTGCCCGCTTGAGCGGGTTGCCGCTCTGCCGCTTGCCCTTGGCCTTCTTCTGCTGCTTCTTCTGGCGTGCGCCGCCCATGCCCGGCATGCCGGGCATCCCCGGGATGCCGCCCTGAGCCATCCGCGACATCATCTTGCGGGCCTCGAAGAACCGCTCCACCAGGCTCTTCACAGCGCTCACGTCCGAACCGGAACCGCGCGCGATGCGGGCGCGGCGCGAACCGTTGATGATCGTGGGGTCCTGGCGCTCGCCCGGGGTCATCGACTTGATGATCGCGGCCGTGCGGTCCACGTCGCGCTCGTCGAGGTTGTTGATCTGGTCCCTGATCTGGCCCATGCCCGGGAGCATGCCGAGCAGCTTGGAGATCGAGCCCATCTTGCGGACCTGCTCCATCTGCTGGAGGAAGTCGTCGAGGGTGAACTCCTTCGGACCCTTGGCCAGCTTCTCGGCCATCTTCTGGGCCTCGGCCTGGCTGAAGGTCTGCTCGGCCTTCTCGATCAGGCTGAGGACGTCGCCCATGCCCAGGATGCGCGAGGCCATCCGGTCCGGGTGGAAGGCGTCGAAGTCGTCCAGTTTCTCGCCGTTGGACGCGAACATGATCTGGCGGCCGGTGACGTGCGCGATGGAGAGCGCGGCACCACCGCGGGCGTCGCCGTCGAGCTTGGAGAGCACCACGCCGTCGAAGCCGACGCCGTCGCGGAAGGCCTCGGCGGTGTTGACCGCGTCCTGGCCGATCATGGCGTCGACGACGAAGAGGATCTCGTCGGGCCGCACGGCGTCCCGGATGTCCGCGGCCTGCTGCATCATCTCGGCGTCGATGCCGAGGCGGCCCGCGGTGTCGACGACGACCACGTCGTACTGCTTGCTGCGCGCGTGGTCGATGGAGTCCTTGGCGACCTGGACCGGGTCGCCCACGCCGTTGCCGGGCTCCGGTGCGAAGACCGCGACGCCGGCGCGCTCCGCGACGACCTGGAGCTGGTTGACGGCGTTGGGGCGCTGAAGGTCGGCTGCGACCAGCAGCGGGGTGTGGCCCTGGGTCTTCAGCCAGCGGCCGAGCTTGCCCGCCAGGGTCGTCTTGCCGGCACCCTGCAGACCGGCGAGCATGATGACGGTCGGGGGCTGCTTGGCGAAGCGCAGCCGCCGGGTCTCGCCGCCGAGGATGCCGATGAGCTCATCGTTGACGATCTTGATGACCTGCTGGGCGGGATTGAGCGCCTGGGACACCTCGGCCCCGGTCGCCCGCTCCTTGACCTGCTTGATGAAGGCACGGACCACCGGCAGCGCGACATCCGCCTCCAGCAGCGCGATGCGGATCTCGCGCGCCGTGGCGTCGATGTCCGCCTCGGAGAGGCGGCCCTTGCCCCGGAGGTTCTTGAACGTCGCTGCGAGGCGGTCGGAAAGGGTGTCGAACACGTCGGTCGCGGATCCTCAGGTCGGGGGCGGGTGATAGTCGTCCTCAAGGGTATCCGCACGACCCGCCGATGGTCTCCACCGCGTCAGCGCAGCGCCCGCTCGACCTCGTCGGCGACCTCGGCCGCCCTGACGTCGGGAAGCGGATCGCCCGAGGTGTCGGTGACGTAGAACGCGTCCACCGCGTTGGCTCCGAGCGTGCTGATCCGGGCCGACCGGACGTTCACACCCGTGGACTCCAGTGCCCGGCCGATGCGGTGGAGCAGCCCGGGGGCGTCATGGGCGCGGACCTCGATGACGGTGGCGGCGCTGGAACTGCCGGGGGCGACGGTGACGCGCGGCGGCGGGGGCGTGACCCCGCGACGGCGGGGATAGGCCGACTCGCGCTCGGCCAGCCGTGCCTCGATGTCGAGGGAGCCGGCGAAGGCCCGGGCGAAGTCGTTGCGCAGCCGTGCCGCCTCGGGCAGCGAGCCGTACTCGGCGGCCACCCGCCAGCGCAGCAGCGTCACCGGGCCCTCCCCGATGGGGTCGACCGCACGCAGGTCGGCGGCGCGGACGGTGAGGCGGTGCAGGGCGAGCACGCCCGCCGCCGCGGCGAGCAGCCCCGGGCGGTCCGGGACGGCGAGCAGCAGCTCGACGCCGACGGGTTCGGGCTCGCCCTCCGCGGTCCTCGGGGCGGCGCCGTCGGGGTCCGGCTCGGCGTGGGCGTGCAGCGCGATGACCGGGCCCGCGGTGCGCGCCGCCTCGACGGCCAGGCGCTCCTCCTCCGCGGTGGGCTCGCGGTCGGCGGGCTCGGGCACCGCCCCGTTCGCCAGGACCGCGGAGACCCGTTTGACCAGGTCGCCGACGAGTGAGGCGCGCCAGGCGCTCCAGGCCGCCGGGCCGGTGGCGAGGGCGTCCGCCTCGGTCAGGGCGTGCAGCAGTTCCAGTGTCTCGGTGTCGCGTACGGCGTCGGCGACGCCCTGCACGGTGGCGGGGTCGTCCAGGTCCCGCCGGGTCGCGGTCTCGATCAGCAGCAGGTGGTGGCGGACGAGCAGGGCCAGCGTCTCCACGTCGGCTTGGCCGAAGCCGAACCGGCCCGCGACGTCCCGGGCGATGACTTCGCCGGCCTCGGAGTGGTCGCCGGGCCAGCCCTTGCCCATGTCGTGCAGTAGGGCGGCGATGAGCAGCAGGTCGGGACGTCCGACCCGGCGGGTCAGGCGCGAGGCGCGCACCGCGCACTCGACGAGGTGCCGGTCGACGGTCCAGACGTGCACGGCGTTGCGCTGCGGGCGGCAGCGGACCCGCTCCCAGTCGGGGAGGAATCGGGTGATCATGCCCTCGGCCTCCAGGGCCTCCCACACCTGCACGGTGGACTCGCCCGCGCCGAGCAGCGTGACGAGCTGTTCGCGGGCCTCGGCGGGCCACGGCACCGGCAGCGGCCGGCCCGCCTGGGCCACGGCCAGTCGGCGGACCGCATACAGTGACAGCGGCACACCGTGCTCGGCGGCCGCCGCGGCCGCGCGCAGCGGCAGGACCGGGTCGCGCTCGGGCCGTGCGGTCAGCGCGAGGACGGCCTCGCCCTCGTGCTCCACGACGCCCTCGGCGAGCGGGGTGCGCACCGGCGTGTTCCCCTGCTCGGGGCGGGACCGGCCGAGCAGCCCGCGCCTGCGGGGCCGCGTCTGGCGGGCGCGCAGCACCCGGCGGACCTCGCGCCAGGTCACGTCGGACGCGTAGGCGACGGTGCGGGCCGCCTCGTACACCTGGCGCAGCAGCGTGTCGGCGTCCAGCAGGCCGAGTGCGCCGGCCACCTGGTCCTGCTCCTGCAGGGCCAGCCGGTCGGTGGCGCGGCCGGTCGCCAGGTGGAGGGCGTCCCGGGCGTCGAGCAGCCGGGTGTGCGCCCCCTCCAGGCCCTCGCGGGGCGCGTCGGCGAGCCAGGAGGCGGCGACGGCGCGCAGTGCGGTGGCGTCGCGCAACCCGCCGCGCGCCTCCTTGAGGTCGGGCTCGAGCAGGTAGGAGAGCTCGCCGTGGCGTTCGGCGCGTTCCAGGCAGAGCTCATGGAGTGCGGGCAGCCGTTTGGGGGCCTGGTTGCGCCAGTCGGCGAGGACGGCGGAGCGCAGGGAGGCGGTGAGGGCGACGTCGCCCGCGAGGTGGCGGGCATCGAGCAGGCCGAGGTGCACCTTGAGGTCCTCGGTCGCGGTCTTGCGGGCCTCGACGGGGGTGCGGACGGAGTGGTCGAGGGCGACGCCCAGGTCCCAGACCGGGTACCAGATGCCGTCGGCGAGGCCCGCGATGGCCCCGGGCCCGGCGGAGCCGTCGTGGAGCAGCAGCAGGTCGAGGTCGCTGCGCGGGGAGAGCTCGCCGCGGCCGTAGCCGCCGACGGCGACCAGGGACCAGCCGGTCGTCCCGGTCCGCTCGGCCGCCCCGCGGGCGAGGTCGGCGAGCCAGGTGTCGGTGAGGCCCGCCAGCGCCTTGCGCCGCGGCGGCCCGGCCGGGCCTCCGCCGTTCAGGAGGGCCAGCCGGGCCGCCGCGTAGCCCGCGGGGGCGTGTCCGTCGCGGGCTTTCGCGTCGACGTTCTCCGTCACACTGTCTCCAGTCGCGGGCTGTGCGGTGGAACCGCTCGGGTTCGGTGATGCGAAGGGGCGCGGCCGGAGTCCCGGCCGCGCCCCCGCGTCCTCAGAGTGCGTCCGGGCCGCGCTCCCCGGTCCTGACCCGTACGGCGGTCTCGACCGGAAGGCTCCAGACCTTGCCGTCACCGATCTTGCCGGTGCGGGCCGCCTTGACGATCACATCGATCACCTGCTCGGCGTCGCCGTCCTCGACGAGCACCTCGATGCGGATCTTGGGCACGAGGTCGACGGTGTACTCCGCACCACGGTAGACCTCGGTGTGGCCCCGCTGACGGCCGTAGCCGCTGGCCTCGGTGACCGTCAGGCCCTGGACGCCGAAGGCCTGCAGGGCCTCCTTGATCTCGTCCAGCCGGTGCGGCTTCACGACCGCGGTGATGAGCTTCACGCGTCCACCTTCTTCGACGGGGCGCCGGCCGCCTCGGTGCCGGCACCGCTGCTGCTGTCCAGGGAGGAAAGGGCGGAGCGGACCGCGCCGGCCACACCCGCGAAGTCGTAGCCGGTCTCCGCGTGCTCGGCCTGGTCGATGCCCGCGACCTCGGTGTCCTCACTGACGGTGAATCCGATCACCAGGTCGATGAGCTTGGCAAGGATCGCCGAGGCGACCAGCGAGTAGGCCAGCACCACGCCGACGCCCAGGAATTGCTTCCACAGCTGGTCGAAGCCGCCGCCGTAGAAGACGCCCTTGGCGGTCTGGCCGACCCCGCCGGTGGCGAAGAAGCCGATGAGCAGGGAGCCGACGATGCCGCCGACCATGTGGACGCCGACCACGTCGAGGGAGTCGTCGTAGCCGAACTTGAACTTCAGGCCGACGGCGGCGGCGCAGGCCACACCCGCGATGACACCGACGGCGATGGCGCCGAGCGGGCTGACCGAGCCGCAGGCCGGGGTGATGGCGACCAGGCCGGCGACCGCGCCGGAGGCGGCGCCCAGGGTGGTGAAGGAGCCGTGCTTGATCTTCTCGTAGGCGAGCCAGCCCAGCATCGCGGCGGCCGTGGCGACCTGGGTGTTGGTGAAGGCCACGGCGGCGACGCCGTCCGAGGCGAGCCAGGAGCCGGCGTTGAAGCCGAACCAGCCGAACCACAGCAGAGCCGCGCCGAGCATGACCAGCGGCAGGTTGTGCGGCCGGAACGGGTCCTTCTTGAAGCCCACGCGCTTGCGGATGACGAGGATCACGCCGAGCGCGGCGGCACCGGCGTTGATGTGCACCGCCGTACCGCCGGCGAAGTCGATCACGCCGCGGGTGAAGAGGAAGCCGTCGGACGCCCAGACCATGTGGGCGACCGGGAAGTACACGACCGTGGCCCACAGCGCCACGAACAGGGTCCAGGCGGTGAACTTCACCCGGTCCGCCAGGGCGCCGCTGATGAGGGCGGGTGTGATGATCGCGAACATCAGCTGGAAGACCGCGAAGACGTAGACCGGGATGGTGTAGCCGTCCCACAGCTGGTTGATCCCGATGTTGCGCATGCCGGCCCAGTCGAAGCCGCCGAAGAACGCGTTCCCGGAGTCGAATGCGACGCTGAAGCCGTAGAGCGTCCACAACACGGTGACGATGGCGATGGCGATGAAGCTCATCATCAGCATGTTCAGCACGCTCTTGACCCGCACCATGCCGCCGTAGAAGAAGGCGAGGCCGGGGGTCATCACGAGCACCAGCGCTGCACTCAGCAGCATGAACGCCGTGCTACCGCTGTCGAGCGTGGGCTTGTCTGCGGCAAGCGTCATGAAGCCTGCTGCCATCGGCGTCTCCTCGTCATCCGAACGGCCCGTACGGGAAGCGGGCTCGATGGGCCGGTTTTCGCCTTGAGGTTGTCCCAATCGGGTTACCGTCGACGCCATTGGGTGTTTCGTGACCGTGACGAAGAAGTCGTCCGTGTTACGTCACGGTGAACCGCGGCCCCGCTGGGCGCCGCCCATGACGACGCCGTCACGACTCGGTCGCCCCTCGGGCCGGTCGACGAGCTGTATACGTGCCGCGTGTGCCGGGGTGTGCAAACCTCGCCACGCCGGCGAAGGGACACGCCGGCGCACATCGGCGCGCACAGGCACGCATCGGCGCGGCGCGACGAGGCGCCGGTCCGGTGACGAGGACCGGCCGCGGCGGGCCACCCGGTTGACCTGGCATGGGGGAGCCGAGTCGGGCTGTCGGGATGGCCGGCCGCGGCCGGCGTGCGGGGGTGCGGACCGCCCGCTCAGGCGGTCGCGGCGACCTCGGAAAGGTCGGCCGCCAGCCGCTCGCTGAGCTGGGCGACCTCGGCGACCTCGCCGAAGTCGCGCAGAGCGGTGTCGGCGGTCTTGCGGATACGGGTGTTCACCCGCTCGGAGCGCACGTTCTTGGCGACGTCGATCGCCTGGACGGTGAGGTGGGCGGCCTCCTCCGGGCTGCGCTGCAGCAGGTGCACGGTGGCCATGCCGATCAGGTTGAGGGCGTAGGCGCGCTGGTGGACGGTGTCCTTCGCGAACAGCCTGACGGCCTCCTGCATCACCGGGTGGGCGAGCGACGCGTACGTGGGGCTGCGGCCGGCCACATACGCCAGGTCGCGGTAGGAGTGGGCGTTCTCGGCGTTGAGCTCCGCCTCGTTGAAGAAGCTGATCCAGTCCGGGTCCTCGGCGGGCCGGGAGTCAGCGTAGGACTCCTCGGCCATGCGCACGGCGCGATGGCACTTGCCGACCTGGCCCATGTTGGCGTAGGCGCGGGCTTCCACCGCGTAGAGCATCGCCTGGGTGGTGGCGCTCGCGCTGTCCCTGCTGCCGTACTGCGCCAGGTGGATGAGTTCCAGTGCGTCGTCCGGCCGGTCCAGGTGGATCATCTGGCGGCTCATGCTGGACAGGACGAAGGCGCCCAGCGGGCGGTCCTCGGCCTCCTTGGCCGCGTGCAGGGCCAGGACCAGGTACTTCTGCGCCGTGGGGTGCAGGCCGACGTCGTACGACATCCAGCCGGCGAGCGCCGCGAGCTCGGCGGTGACGCGGTAGAGCCGCTTGGCCACGGACTGCGGGTGGGACTCCTGGAGCAGGTCGGTGACCTCGTGCAGCTGACCCACCACGGCCTTGCGGCGCAGACCGCCGCCGCACTGGTTGTCCCACTGCCGGAACATCACCGTGGTGGCCTCCAGCAGCTGCAGCTCGGGCTCGGAGAGCCGGACCCTGGCGCCGGGCTCGCGCGGCGGGGGGACGTCGGCCCCTGACCCGGAGGTGGGCACCAGCCAGCGCTGCATGGGCTCGACCAGTGCGGGGCCGGCGGCCAGCGCCAGGGAGGTCCCGAGGAAGCCGCGGCGGCCCAGCATCAGGTCGCTGCGGGAGAACTCGTGGATCAGCTGGACGGTCTGCGGCCCCGCCCACGGCAGGTCCACCCCGGTCGACGCGGGCGGCTGCTGGGTGGGGCGCAGCCCCAGGTCCTCCACCGGGACGACGGTGCCGAAGCGCTCGGAGAACAGCTCGGACAGGATGCGCGGGATCGGCTCGCGCGGCTGCTCGCCGTCCAGCCAGCGGCGCACCCGTGAGGTGTCCGTGCTGACGTGCAGTGCGCCCATCTGGCGCGCTCTGCGGTTCACCTGACGGGCGAGTTCGCCCTTGGACCAGCCGCTGCGCACAAACCAAGAGGTCAACTGCGCGTTGGGCTGCTTGTCCTGTGTGCCGCCCACCGTGACGCCCCCATTCCGTCGCCCAACACCTCCGGGGATGAGGGCTGTTGCCTTGGCCCCATGTGCCTCAGTGTCCTACGGGTCTTGCCTCCGGCATACCCGCCGGACCGCGCACACTCCCGGGGCTTGTGAACCGAAAGTAATCCTACGATCACCCGTCCGGCGACGCCTTCAGCGAAAACGCCACCATTCGCCACCCCAATGAATGAACTCGATGCGCGCGGGGCGCGATTCACTTGACACATGCCGATCAGGCAGGGGCGTAACCATCGGCGACGGCGACCCGTTGGGGGTGTCATGGGCTTCACGATCGGCAGCATGCGGGAGATGCGTCACATCCGCTCCGGCGCGCGCCGCCGGACGCACGCCTCGGCGTGCACCACCGTGGCGGAGTACACCGGGCTGTGCGGTTGGGCCGTGGCGCCCGGCGCGCGCGCCACCCGCGGGGGCGGTCAGTGCTCCTGCGGCGACCCGGAGTGCCGGGCGCCGGGCGCCCATGTGCTGGAGTTCGCCGGCGAGGTGCCGGCCGGGGCCACCCTCGAGGAGGCCGTGGCCGCCTGGGAGCGTGTGCCGGGCGCGGCGCTGATGCTTCCCGTGGGGCGCGCCTTCGACGTGATCGACGTGGCGGAACGATCCGGCGTGCGCGCTCTGGTGCGTCTGGAGCGGATGGGGCTGCGGCTCGGTCCGGTCGTCGCCACCCCGGACGGCCGGGCGCAGTTCTTCGTCGCGCCGGGGGCCGCCGCCGAGCTCCCGCACCTGCTGTACCGCATGGGCTGGGACGACGCCGACCTCGACCTGCGCTGCCTGGGGCCGGGCGACCATGTGACCGCCCCGCCCTCCGACCTCGGCGGACTGGGCCCGGTCCGCTGGCTGCGGCCGCCGGCTCTCGACGCCGCCCGCCGGCCCCCGGAGGCCCGGCTGCTGCTCGGCACACTGGCGTACGTCTGCCAACGGGACCGCGCGCACGCGTGAGGCCACGAGCAAGGGGCGCACTCCCGGGAGTGCGCCCCTTGTCATGTCCTGTGCAACGGGGCGCGGGTGCCGGCGGCCGCCGGTTACGCGCCGATCAACGCGTCCACGAAGGCCTCGGGCTCGAACGGCGCGAGGTCGTCCGGTCCCTCGCCCAGGCCGATCAGCTTGACGGGGACGCCCAGCTCGCGCTGGACGGCGACGACGATGCCGCCCTTGGCGGTGCCGTCGAGCTTGGTGAGCACGATGCCGGTGATGTCGACCACCTCGGCGAAGACCCGGGCCTGCACCAGGCCGTTCTGGCCCGTGGTGGCGTCCAGGACCAACAGGACCTCGTTCACCGGGCCGTGCTTCTCCACGACGCGCTTGACCTTGCCGAGCTCGTCCATCAGGCCCGTCTTGGTGTGCAGCCGTCCCGCGGTGTCGATGAGGACGACGTCCGCGCCCTCGGCGATGCCCTCCTTGACCGCGTCGAAGGCGACCGACGCCGGGTCGCCGCCCTCGGGCCCGCGCACGGTGCGGGCGCCCACCCGCTCGCCCCAGGTCTGCAGCTGGTCCGCGGCCGCGGCCCGGAAGGTGTCGGCGGCGCCGAGCACGACGCTGCGGCCGTCGGCCACCAGGACACGGGCGAGCTTCCCGGAGGTGGTGGTCTTGCCGGTGCCGTTGACCCCGACGACCATCAGCACCGCCGGCTGGTCGGCCCCGTCCGCGTTCGGCACGCCGTCGGTGCGCAGCGAGCGGTCCAGGTCGGTGCCGACCAGGGTCAGCAGTTCCTCGCGCAGCAGCTGCCGCAGGTCGGTGGGGGTGCGGGTGCCGAGCACCTTCACCCGGGTGCGCAGCCGCTCCACCAGCTCCTGGGTGGGGGCGACGCCGACGTCCGCGGTGAGCAGGGTGTCCTCGACCTCCTCCCAGGTGTCCTCGTCGAGGTGCTCGCGCGAGAGCAGCGTGAGCAGCCCCTTGCCGAGCGCGTTCTGCGAACGGGAGAGCCGGGAGCGCAGCCGCACCAGGCGGCCTGCGGCGGGCTCGGGCCGCTCGATCTCGGGGGCGGCCGGACGCTCCTCGACCAGGACGCCGCCTGCGGAGGCGTCCTCGGACTCGGGGAGCTCGACCTCTTCGATGGTCCGGCGGGGCTCGTCCCGCGGGGCCTCGGCCTCCTCGCCGACGTGCGGTTCGGCGGGAGGCGCGGTGATCGTCGGCTGCTCGGCGGGAGGCGCGGGGGGCAGCTGCTTCCTGCGGCGGCTGCCCACCACCAGCCCGCCGGCCGCGAGGATCACGACCAGGGCGATGACTACGGCAAGAATGACGGTTTCCATAACCCGTCCAGTATCGGTCACGCGGCCCGCCCTCCCGGGTACCACCCGGCGGGCCTCCCCGACTCCGTCGACCTGACGTTCCATCAGGTAACGTCGGGGTATGCCCGCCACCGTCCTGCGCTTCAACCTCGCCGGCCCCGCGGCCTCGTCAGGGGCGCCGGCGCACCGCTATCGCGCGGCCCTGGAGATGGCGGCCTACGCCGACGAGCACGGCGTCGCCACTGTCCAGACCGAGGAGCACCACGGCTCCCCCGACGGCTGGCTGCCCTCGCCCCTCCCCTTCGCGGGGGCCGTCCTCGGCGCGACCCGCCGGATCACCGTCACCGTCTCCGCGCTGATCGGGCCGCTGTACGACCCGCTGCGGCTGGCCGAGGACCTCGCGGTGCTCGACCACGTCGGCGAGGGACGGCTGGTCACCGTCGCCGGCATCGGCTACCGGCCCGAGGAGTACGCGGCCCACGGGGTCGACTGGCGCAGGCGCGGCGCCCTGCAGGACGAACTGCTGGACACGCTCCTGAAGGCCTGGACCGGTGAGCCCTTCGCCTTCCGCGGCCGCACCGTCCGGGTCACGCCCCGACCTCGGAGCTCCCCGCACCCGCTGCTGCTCGTCGGGGGCAGCTCGCGGGCCGCGGCACGCCGGGCGGCGCGGTTCGGCCTCCCCTTCTTCCCCAGCGCCCACCTGCCGGAGCTGGAGACGTACTACCTGCGGCAGCTCGCCGAGCACGGTACCGAGGGCTGGTGCCTGATGCCCCCGCCGCGGCTGCCGCTGCTGCACCTGTCCGAGGACCCGGACCGCACCTGGGCCGAGTACGGCCGGCACCTGTTCCACGAGGCCGCCGCCTACGCCTCCTGGCAGTCGGCCGGCAACCGCTCCGCGGTGCTCTCCACCGCGGCCTGCCCGGAGGAACTGCGCCACGAGGGCCTCTACCGCGTGCTCACCCCCGACGAGTGCGTCACCTACGCGGAGACGACCTCCGACCCGGCCGCCGCCCTCGTGCTGCACCCGCTGTGCGGGGGGATGCCGGTCGAGGAGGGATGGCGGAGTCTGCGGCTGTTCGCGGAGCGGGTGCTGCCGCGCCTGGCGGGCTGACCGCACGGCCGGGGGCCTTGAGCGTCCCCGGACGCCGTGCCGGGCGCTGCCGGCCTCAGGCCTTGAGTCGCTGGCTGATGACCTTCGACACGCCGTCGCCCTGCATGGAGACGCCGTACAGCGCGTCGGCGACCTCCATGGTCCGCTTCTGGTGGGTGATGACGATCAGCTGCGAGCTCTCCTGCAGCTCCCGCATGATGCCGATGAGCCGCTGCAGGTTGGTGTCGTCCAGAGCGGCCTCGACCTCGTCCATCACGTAGAACGGGCTCGGCCGGGCCTTGAAGATCGACACCAGCAGCGCCACCGCGGTCAGCGAGCGCTCCCCTCCCGACAGCAGCGACAGCCGCTTGACCTTCTTGCCGGGCGGACGGGCCTCCACCTCCACCCCGGTGGTGAGCATGTTCTCGGGGTCGGTGAGGATCAGTCGGCCCTCGCCACCGGGGAAGAGCCGGGAGAACACGCCCTCGAACTCGCGCGCCGTGTCGTGGTAGGCGGCGGTGAAGACCTGCTCGACGCGCTCGTCGACCTCCTTGACCACCTGGAGCAGGTCGGCCCGGGTCTTCCTCAGGTCCTCCAGCTGCTCCGAGAGGAACTGGTGCCGTTCCTCCAGCGCCGCGAACTCCTCCAGCGCCAGCGGGTTGACCTTGCCCAGCTGCTGGTACGCCTTCTCCGCCGCCTTCAGCCGCTTCTCCTGCTCCGCCCGGTGGTAGGGCCGCGGCCTGTTGCGCGGGTGCTCGGGGTCCTCCGGCAGCACCTCGCCCTCGGCGGGGGGCGACGGCGGCACGAGCTGGTCGGCTCCGTACTCCGCCACCAGGCCCTCGGGCTCGACGCCGTACTCCTCCAGCGCCCGGCCCTCCAGCTGTTCGATCCGCAGGCGCTTCTCGGCGCCCAGCACCTCGCCCTTGTGGACGGAGTCGGTCAGCCGGTCCAGCTCGGACTTCAGCTCCCGGCCCAGGCGGCGCGCGGTGTCCAGTTCCGCCTCGCGCTCGGCCTTGGCGCGCTCGGCCGCGCCCCGCTCCTCGTCCGCGCGCCCCAGCGAGACCTGGGCATGGGCCAGCAGGCCCTGCGCGCCCTTCAGCACCGCGGAGGCGACCTGCGCCTCGTACTCCAGGCGCGCCTTGCGACGGGCGGCGCGGGCCCGGGCCTCGCGCTCGGCGCGGGCGGCGCGGTCCAGCCCGTCGGCGCGGCCGGCCAGGCCCTTGACCCGCTCCTCGTGCGTACGGACCTGGAGCCGCGCCTCCATCTCGGTCTGGCGTGCGTTGGCCCCGTCGGCGGCCAGCCGGTCCCGTGCGGATGTGTCCGGCTCCTCGTCGGCGGGAGCGGCCTCCGCCTCGCCCAGCCGGATGGAGAGCTCCTCGAGCTCCTCTCTCGCGGCCGCCAGCGACTCCTCTGCCCGGCCCACGGCGGCGGCGGCGCGTTCCGCCTCCCCCGCCGCGGCACGGGCCTGTCCACCGAGCCGGCCCAGCTGCTGCGCCACTGCCGACTTCTCCTTCTCCGCCGCCCGTCGACGCTGCGTCAGCCCGTCGACCACCCGGGTGGCCGCGGCCCTGCGCTCCTCGGCCGCCGCCTGCTCCTCCGCGAGCGCCTCGCAGCGCCCGGCCAGGGCCTCCATCTCCGCGGCGGCCTCGTCGACGGCCGCCTGGACCTCCAGCAGGCTGGGGGCTCCGGCCGAACCGCCGTGAGCGAAATGCGCGCCGAGGACGTCGCCTTCCCCGGTCACCGCGATCAGCAGCGGACGGGCGGCGACCAGCGCCTCGGCGTCGGCGAGGCTGTCCACGACGACGTAGTCCCGCAACAGGCGGCGCACAGCGGGAAGCAGTTCGTCCGGGCCGGTGACCAGCGAGGCGGCCGCCCGCGCGCCCGGCGGCGCCTCGGCGCTCTGCTGCGGGGCGGTGCCACCGGCGAGGAGCAGTGCGGCGCGGCCCGCGTCGTCCTTGCGCAGCAGCCGCAGGGCCTCGGCGGCGGCTGACGGTCCGGTCACGGCCACGGCGTCGGCGGCGGCGCCCAGCGCCGCGGCGACCGGCACCTCGTGGCCCGGAGCGACGGTGAGGAGTTCGGCGGCGGGGCCGAGCAGCCCGGCCAGACGGTCGCCGGCGGCGAGCAGCGCACCGGTGCCGTCCTTGCGGCGCAGGCCGAGGGCGAGGGCGTCGTGACGCGCGGCGACGGCGGCCCGCCGGCGCTCGGCGGCGGTGGCGGCCTCGCGGGCGGCGGAATGGGCCTCGTCGGCGCGCGTCTGCTCGTCCTCGGCGGCCGCGAGGCGCTCGTCCAGGTCGAGGTCGTCGGCGTCCAGATCCTCGACCCGGGCCCGGAGTTCCTCGTACTCCTCCTGGGCGGACTCGGCGCGCTCACGCGCCTCGTCGCGGGCGGCGGCCAGCCGGCCGATCTCCGCCTCGGCGGACGCGGCCCGGGAGCGCGCGGCGTTGACCTGGCCCTGCAGCCGGGCGAGGCCCTCACGGCGGTCGGCGATGGCGCGGGCGGCGACTTTGAGGGCCTTGTCCTCCTCCGCGAGGCGTCGCTCCAGCTCGGCGCGGTGCCGGACCGTGTCGTCCAGGGCCCGCTGGGCCGCTTCCAGCGCGTCCGTGAGCTCCGCCTCCTGGGCGCGGATGCGGGCGGCCTCGCGTTCCATGTCCTCCGGGTCGCGGCCGCGCCGCTCCTCGGCGGGCTGCGCCGTGGCATGGCGTACCCGCTGCTCGGCCAGTCCGATGGTGCCGCGGACCCGCTCGGCCAGCTGCGACAGTCCGTACCAGGTGGCCCGGGCGTCGGCGAGCCGCGGGGTGAGCGCTCTGACCTGCTCCTCCAGCAGCGCCTCCCGCCGCACGGCGGCCGCCAGGTCCGTCTCGACGGCGTCGCGGCGCTCCTTGAGCGCGGCCTCGTCGGCGACCTCGGCGCGTAGCGCCTCCCGCAGCGTGACCAGGTCGTCGGCGAGCAGCCGCAACCGGGCGTCGCGCAGGTCGGCCTGGATGGCCACCGCCCGGCGGGCCACCTGGGCCTGCCGTCCCAGCGGCTTGAGCTGACGGCGCAACTCACCCGTCAGGTCCTGGACGCGGGCCAGGTTGGCCTGCATGGCGTCCAGCTTGCGCAGCGCCTTCTCCTTGCGCTTGCGGTGCTTGAGGACGCCGGCCGCCTCCTCGATGAAGGCGCGGCGGCCCGTCGGATCGGCGTGCAGAACCGAATCCAGCTGGCCCTGACCGACGATCACGTGCATTTCGCGGCCGATACCGGAATCGGAGAGCAGTTCCTGGATGTCCAGCAACCGGCAGGTGTCGCCGTTGATCTGGTATTCGCTGCCGCCGTTGCGGAACATGATCCGCGTGATGGTGACCTCGGCGTATTCGATCGGCAGCGCGCCGTCGCCGTTGTCGATCGTGAGTGACACCTCGGCGCGGCCGAGCGGCGGCCGTCCCGTCGTGCCGGCGAAGATGACGTCCTCCATCTTGCCGCCGCGCAGCGACTTGGCACCCTGTTCGCCCATGACCCAGGACAGCGCGTCCACGACGTTGGACTTGCCGGAACCGTTCGGGCCGACGACGCAGGTGATGCCGGGCTCGAACCGCAGCGTCGTCGCCGAGGCGAATGACTTGAACCCGCGCAGGGTCAGGCTCTTCAGGTGCACGCCGCTGGACTCTACCTTCCGCTCCCGGTTTCACCGAGGAATGCGGGGGGCACATGCAATGCAAGGGCGGAGATCATGGGAGGGCGACAACGGGGCGGTCAAACGACGAAGGGACGCCGGGGCGTCCCTTGCACATTCCCAAACGGAGTCGTTTCCACTTGACCGGCCGAAAGGCCGGATCAGGCGAGAACCGGCTCCGCGTGAGGTACGTCGACGAGCTCGCGCGAGGCGGCGGCCAGCGCATCGTTCTCGGCCTGGATCCGTACGAGCTCGGTTTCCAGGTCCTGGACACGCTGCTGCAGCCTTCGCATCTCGGCGAGGAGTCGAGGGTCGGGGCCGCCGACGTAACCGAGAAGCGCCTTTGCCATGATGGATGGTCCTCCACGCTGAGTGACCGACCGGGGAGCGGTTCGGATCGTTTGTGAGGGGTTAGAGGCACCCGCGCCGTGTGCGCCGCAGCTGCTCTTTTCCATACGTACAGCCGCGGTGCGCGGGGCTTCAAGCGTCTCACCAAATGATGGGACGGTCAACACGATCACAACCCGGCCGTCAGGCGCGCCTAAGAAAACACGGCGCGGAGAAGGGCGCCGCGCCCCGCGTGGCATGGAGGACGGGGCCGTCAACCGCTCCCCGAAGATCGCCGCGTCCTCGATGTCCGCAGCCTTGCATGCGACGCGCGAAATGGCAACCTCCTTGCCGCTCTTGCCAGGTGGGATTGCCGATGATCTGCCGCCGCGTCGCTCACCTGCGGGGAAGGGGCCCCGTGACGGGCGGTGCCTCAGCGGATCGCGAAGCCCTCGTAGCCGCCGCGCGGCTCGCCCCAGATCTCGGTGACGCCGTCGACGCGTCCGGGCGTGTCGCCGGCCCGCAGCCAGTCGAGCAGGCGGTCGCAGTGCGACTGGTCGCCCTCGGCCACGACCTGCACACGGCCGTCCGAGAGATTGCTCACATAACCGTCCAGACCGCCGATCTCCAGCGCGGTCGCTCGTGTCCACCAACGGAAACCCACCTGGTGCACGCGCCCCCGCACCCAGGCCGTGAGCCGGACGTCGTCCTTCATGGGGAGCACGCTAACGCGCCGACTTCCCGGGCTTCACACCGGCCCCGCCCGTCATGCGCCACCGTCGCGCCGCAACAGGACGCACCCGTTCGGGCGAGAGACGTCGACCGGCCGTACATCCGCCGCAGCCCGAGCCGGACCGGCGACATCGCACGTGCCGGAACTCGTTCTCGACGGAATCCGGAAATGATCACCGTTGACGGTTCACAGCATTCCGTCATACGGAGCAGCGACGACGAGGATCATGTACGCGACCGCAGCTCCGCTTCCTATGAGGCCGAGCACGATCCCGGCCACGGCTCGAGATCTACTCGCCTGTGCACGTGCCGCCGCCCGGTATTCGATGACGCCTCGTGCCAGGCCGGCTATCCCCATCGGAAGGGCGAAGACCCAGACCAGCAACCACAGCGGACAGCAGCACCAGAAGGCCACGGACATTCCACCGAACCAGACCGCAAGATCCAGTGTGCCGCCTGTCTGCCCCGTGGTGCTGCTGGAAGTCATGCGTTGATCCAAGCAGGCCAGTGACCAGGGACACCCTGGGGGGTCGCCCGCCCCCTGAGCGCGGCCGTCGTCGTGTTCGAGGGCAGCC
This sequence comes from Actinacidiphila sp. bgisy167, assembly GCF_965342175.1. Lineage (GTDB taxonomy): Bacteria > Actinomycetota > Actinomycetes > Streptomycetales > Streptomycetaceae > Actinacidiphila. The sequence goes on along the minus strand of NZ_CBDRBL010000018.1, from coordinate 43,111 downwards.
GACCCTGGTCTGGTGGCCCGGCCGTGCCGGGGACGTCCGGGGGCGCAGCCGCCCGCCGATGAGCCAGGTCGATGCTGGGCACCTGCCGGGGCCTGCGGGACTCGTGAGGGGCCTGCGGTGAAGGAAGTGCGCCTGGCGTGAAGCCGGACTACGACGGGCGGGCGACGGGCGCGGACACGCCGACGGGGCCGCGGGGCGGTCGCTGGCAGCGCGGGCAGAAGTAGCTCGACCGGTTCATCCAGGGGCGGCGGCGTATCGGTGAGCCGCAGCGGCGGCAGGGTTCGTCCTCGCGGCCGTAGGCGTCCAAGGAGCGGTCGAAGTAGCCGGACTCCCCGTTGACGTTGACGTACAGGCTGTCGAAGCTCGTGCCGCCGACGGCGAGGGCGTCGGTCATGACCTCGCGGATGTGGGTGAGCAGTTCGGCGGTGACCGGCCGGGTCAGGGTCACGGTCGGCCGCTCGTAGTGCAGCCTGGTGCGCCACAGGGCCTCGTCGGCGTAGATGTTGCCGACCCCGCTGATCAGCGACTGGTCCAGCAGCGCCCGCTTGATCGTGGTGCGCCGGCGGCGCAGCGCGGCGTGGAAGGCCGCGTCGTCGAAGCGGGGGTCGAGCGGGTCGCGGGCGATGTGGGACAGGGGGAGCGGCAGCCGCTCGGGATCGCCGGGCACGCACTCGTGCAGCGACAGGCCGCCGAAGGTGCGCTGATCGACGAAGCGCAGCTCCGTGCCGAGGTCGTCCGCGAAGCGGATCCGGATCCGCAGGTGGGTCTCGGCGGGTGCGTCCTCGGGCTGGACGAGCAGCTGACCGCTCATGCCGAGGTGGCCGAGGAGGGTCAGCGGGGAGTCCTGGAGCGGCAGCCACAGGTACTTGCCGCGGCGCAGGGCTGGACCGAGGGTCTGCGCCTCCAGCCGGGCGGCGAAGTCCGCTCCGCCCGCGAGGTGGCGGCGCACGGACCGGGCGTGCAGCACCTCGGCGCTTGCGACCGTGCGACCGCTCACCCAGCGGTCCAGGCCGCGGCGTACGACTTCGACCTCGGGCAGCTCCGGCACGCCGTGCGCTCCTCTCGGACGGCGGTTCCCCGCCCGGGGAACCGCAAGGCCCGTCCGGTCGGCTTCGGGCCTTGCCGGACGGGCCTGACGGTTTCAGCTCGCGACAGTGCCGTTCGCGTCGCGCTTGGCGCGGATGCCGCGCCAAGCGGCCTCGGCGGCCTGCTGCTCTGCTTCCTTCTTGCTGCGGCCGGTGCCGGTGCCGTACTCGACACCACCGACGCGGGCGGCAGCCGTGAAGGTCTTCTCGTGGTCGGGTCCGGTCTCGGAGACCACGTACTCCGGGACACCGAGTCCCTCGCCCGCGGTGAGTTCCTGGAGGCTGGTCTTCCAGTCCAGGCCCGCCCCGAGGTTGGACGACTTCTCGATCAGCGGATCGAAGAGCCGGTGCACCAGCTCCGACGCGGCGTCCAGACCCTGGTCCAGGTAGACCGCGCCGATCACCGCCTCGAGGGTGTCCGCGAGGATCGACGCCTTGTCCCGGCCGCCCGTGCCCTCCTCGCCGCGGCCGAGGCGGATGAAGCTGCCCAGGTCGAGGCCCCGGCCGACGCCGGCGAGAGCGCGCGAGTTGACCACCGCGGCCCGCAGCTTGGCGAGCGTGCCCTCCGGCAGGTCCGGGTGGGTGCGGTAGAGCGTGTCCGTGACCACCAGGCCGAGCACGGAATCCCCGAGGAACTCCAGGCGCTCGTTGGTGGGCAGACCGCCGTTCTCGTACGCGTACGAGCGATGGGTCAGCGCACGCGCCAGAAGGGCGGGTTCGAGTGTGTACCCGAGCCGCCCTTCCAGAACCGCGGGGGACGAGGCTGCCTTACCGGCGTCCGTCGACGTTGCGCCGTCTGACGACATGGAGCCCCTCACCCGCCGATCAGACCTCGAGGACCTGACGACGGTTGTAGGTGCCGCAGCTCGGGCACGCGATGTGCTGCTGCTTCGGCTCGTGGCAACGCTCGCACGCCACCAGGCTCACGGGCGCAGCCTTCCACTGCGAACGGCGGTGGCGCGTGTTGCTGCGCGACATCTTCCGCTTGGGAACAGCCACGGCTACTTCTCCTGGTTCTCGTCGACGCCGTCCTCGGCGCCGCTCAGCTGGATTTCCTGCAGGGCCGCCCAACGGATGTCGGTGACCTCGTGGTGGTGGTCCGGGTCGTCCGCCAGCCGCGCCCCGCAATCGGAGCACAGACCGGGACAGTCGTCCTGGCACACCGGCTGCAGCGGCAGTTCGAGAACCACCGCGTCCCGCAGCACGGACTCGAGGTCGAGCAGGTCGCCCTCGAGGAAGAGTGTGTCCTCCTCCTCGGCGTCGTCACCGGCGTCGGAGGCATGGTGCCCACCGGTCCGGGTGTCGGCGTCGGGGTAGGAGTACAACTCCTGGAAGTCCGTCTCGAGCTCGCGCTCGATCGGCTCCAGACACCTTACGCACTCCCCCGAGAGCGGTGCGCGGGCGGTGCCCGTGACGAGCACCCCTTCCATCACCGACTCCAGGCGGAGGTCCAGCGTGATCTCCGTGCCCTCGCGGACACCGATGACCTCGATGCCCATGTCCTTGGGGGCGGGCACCGAGCGGGAGACCTTCTTCATCGCCCCAGGACGACGACCCAGCTCATGCGTGTCGAACACGAGCGGGTTGCGGTGGTCGAGGCGGGTGTTCAGGGCTCCTGCTTTCATCGGTTCGGCGCGTGCCCGTCGGTACGGCGGCGGGCACGCCAAATCGCCGGGGATCACACGGCTGAGGGATCAGGATACCCGCCCCCCGGCCTCAGCCCAAACCGCGCTCCTGCTCCAGCTCACGCAGCCGGTTGAGGTCGATCATGCTGGTGTCGAAGAAGCTCGTCTCGTCCAGCGCGGCGCCCTGACCCTGCTGGTGCTGCTGCGGTGCGTACTGCTGGTGCTGCTGCTCGTAGCCGGACTGCTGCGGCTGCTGCCAGCCGTAGTTCGGGTCGTAGTAGGCCTGCTGCGGCTGCGCCGCGTAGGGGTCGGCGTACTGGCCCTGCTGCTGGTACGGATCCTGCTGCGCTACCTGCTCCTGCTGGTACGGGTCGTGCCGCTGGTAGCCGTAGTCGGGCTGGCGCACGGCGTTCGGGTCGTACTGGTAGTCGCCCGGGGCTGCGGGGGCGGCCAGTCCCGCGAGGTACTCGGCGTCGGACTGGCCGGGGGCCTGGCCCTCGGCGTCCGCGTCGTGGCCCAGGTGGGCGCCCAGTTCGTCGATGGGGCGGTGGCCGGTGAGCTTGAGGCGGCCCCGTCCGACGGCCTCCAGGGTCTTGCTGAGGACCGCCTCGAAGGCGCTCAGCTTGGCGTCCACGTACTGGTCGGCGCGGCGGCGCAGCGTCTCCGGGTCGGCGCTGCGCTCCGGCGCGTCGTCGTCCTCGTACGGGTAGCCGTTCTCGTCGAGGGCCGGGCCGTGGCCCAGCAGCTTCTCGCGGCCGCGGTCCACCGAGCCGATGGTCTTGGTCAGCACGACCTCGAAGTTGGCGAGCTTGCTGTCGACGTAGTCGTCGGCCTCGGCCCGGATCTCGGCGGCCTCGCGCTGCGCCTCCGTGACGATGCGCTCGGCCTCCTGCTGGGAGCGGCGGGCGATCTCCGTGTCGGAGATCAGCGAACCGCGTTCCGCGTGCGCGGCCTCGATGATCCGGCCGGCCTCGGCCCGGGCCTCCTCGACCATCTGCTCCCGGCCGCCCAGCAGCTGCTGGGCCTGGGAGAGCGAGTCGGGCAGCGCCGACCGCACGTCGTCGAGCATGGCGAGCAGCTCGGCTCGGTTGACCACGCAGGAGGCCGACATCGGCATGGACCGGGCGGCCTCCACGGCGGCCACGATCTCATCGAGCTTCTTCTGGACGTCCACGTCGCCGACTCTACTGCCGCGCGAGCTTGTTCTTGAGCGCCTCCAGCACGACGGGGGGCACCAAGTGCGCGACGTCGCCGCCCCATTGCGCCACCTCCTTGACCAGGCTGGAGGACAGGAAGCTGTAGGTGGGGTTCGTGGGGACGAACAGGGTCTCCACGCCGGACAGACCGTTGTTCATCTGGGCCATCTGCAGTTCGTAGTCGAAGTCGCTGACCGCCCGCAGGCCCTTGACGATGGCGGGGATGTCGCGCTGCTTGCAGAAGTCGACCAGCAGGCCGTGGAAGGACTCGACGCGCACGTTGCCGTACTCGGCGGTGACCTCCTCGATGAGGGCGATGCGCTCCTCGATCGAGAAGAGGCCCTTCTTGGACTTGTTGATCATCACGGCCACATAGACCTCGTCGTACAGGCGCGAGGCCCGGGCGATAATGTCGAGGTGCCCATTGGTGACGGGGTCGAAGGACCCTGGACAGACGGCGCGGCGCAACGGTGACTCCTCGCTCTGAGGGCTCTGCGGGTGGTTCATGACACGTCGGTGACGTCGGCGGCGCGACCGTACCAAAGCGTCCCTTCGCCGTACCGGCGGGCCCTGATCCCTTCGTACCCCTCGGGCCAGCGGAACTCCCCGCCGCGGGTGCTCCTCTCCACGGTGGCGACGGCGTCCGCGTCAAGCCAGCCCCGGGTGCGGAGTGTGAGCAGGATCTCGCGCACCTCGTCGTCGGTGACCGCGTACGGCGGGTCCAGGAACACCAGGTCATACGGCTTTGCCGGGGGCTCTTCCGCGATCACCTTCTCGGCTTTGCCGACCCGCACCTCGGCCCCGGGCAGCCTGAGGACGCGCACGTTCTCCCGGATGACCCGGGCTGCCCGCGCGTCGGCCTCGACCAGCAGCACGTGCGCCGCGCCGCGCGACAGCGCCTCCAGGCCGACGGCGCCCGATCCTCCGTACAGATCGATGACCCGCGCCCCGTGCAGGGCGCCGCGCAGCGACTCCCAGGTGGAGAACAGCCCCTCCTTTGCCCGGTCCGAGGTGGGTCGGGTTCCGTTGCCCGGCGGCACGGCCAGGCGGCGGCCACCGGCGGATCCGGCGATCACGCGGGTCATCTGCGACTCATTCGTCTCGTGGGCGGGCGGAGCGGCGCCTGCGGGACGCCGCTCCCCCACGATACGTAGGTCAGTCCCTGCCTCGCTCACCCCCGGCCCCCGGCAGGGGCGGCTCCGCCGCCCCGACGAGCGCCGGCGAGGCGTAACGCGACCAGGACAGGCACCCGTCGGGCGGGCAGTGCTCGGGGTGGCGCGGGTCGTGACCGAGTTCACGCAGCTTCGTCCGGACGGAGTCGGGGGTGCGGCCGAAGCGGGCGGCTATGCGGGCGATGGACTCGCCGTCGTGGAACCGGCGGACCAGCTCCTCCTCGTGCTGCGGCACCCAGGGCGCGCCGTGCCCCGGGAACAGTTCGCGCAGCACGTCGCGGTCGGGGATGGGCTCGGAGACGTCGGCCACGAGCGCGAGAGCGCGCAGGGCGCGGTTGAGGGCGATACGCAGGGACGGAACGTCGGTCAACGGCAGCGTCAGGGAGCCGGAGGCGAGGAGGGTGTCCGGGTCGTCCTCGGACCAGCCGGCCAGGGTCAGGGTGACGGTGGAGTCGTCGTCGCTGGACAGTTCGATCCGGAAGACCTTCTCGCCGAGCGGCAGTTCGTTGAGATGGCGGAACGACATGAAATCAGCCCCCAAGGGTCCGAAGACGCCTTTCCCGAGCGGATCGGCGCGGACTGTGTCCATTCTCCCAGGGGGCACTGACAATGACGGGTCGTCAGCCCTTGTCCAGGTACTGCTCGCGGTCCGCGTCGACCAGGCTCTCCAGGGCGCTGCGCAGATCCGGCTGGCCCGCCAGTTCGGGGTCCGCCGCGACCAGTGCCGTGGCCTCCTCGCGAGCGGCCGCGATCACCTCCTCGTCGTCGATCACCGTCAGCACCCGCAGCGACGAGCGCGTCCCGGACTGGGCCTGCCCCAGCACGTCGCCCTCCCGCCGCTGTTCGAGATCGATGCGCGACAACTCGAAGCCGTCCAGCGTCCCGGCCACGGCGTCCAGCCGGGCGCGGGCCGAGGTCGCCTCCGGCATCTCCGACACCAGCAGGCACAGACCGGCCGCCGAACCCCGGCCCACCCGGCCGCGCAGCTGGTGCAGCTGGGAGACGCCGAAACGGTCCGCGTCCATGATCACCATGGCGGTGGCGTTGGGCACGTTGACGCCGACCTCGATCACCGTGGTCGCCACGAGCACGTCGACCTCGCCGGCGGCGAAGCGGCGCATCACGTCGTCCTTCGCCTCCGGCTGCATCCGCCCGTGCAGCACCTCCACCCGCAGCCCCGCCAGCGGCCCCTTGGCCAACTGCTCCGCGATCTCCAGAACTGCCAGCGGCGGTCGCCGCTCCGCCTCGCCCTGCGCGGCCTTCTTCTTCGGCGCGTCCGCCTCGTCGTCCGAGTCGCCGATCCGCGGGCACACCACATACGCCTGATGCCCGTTGCCCACCTCCTCGCGCACCCGCTCCCAGGCGCGTGCCAGGAAGTGGGGCTTGTCCTTGGCCGGCACGACATGGGTGGCGATGGGCGAACGCCCGGCCGGCAGCTGGTCCAGCACGGAGGTCTCCAGGTCGCCGAAGACCGTCATCGCGACGGTCCGCGGGATCGGCGTCGCCGTCATCACCAGCAGGTGCGGCGGCTGCTTGGCCTTGCCCCGCAGTGCGTCGCGCTGCTCGACTCCGAAGCGGTGCTGCTCGTCCACCACCACCAGGCCCAGGTCGTGGAACTGCACCTTGTCCTCGATCAGCGCATGCGTGCCCACGACGATCCCGGCTTCACCGGTCACCAGGTCCAGCAGCGCCTGCCGGCGGGCGGCGGCCCCCATCGAGCCGGTCAGCAGCACGACCTTCGTGCCCAGGTCCGAGCCGCCGAGCATGCCGCCCTCGGCGAGGTCGCCCATCATCTGCGTGATCGACCGGTGGTGCTGCTGCGCCAGGACCTCCGTCGGCGCCAGCATCGCGGCCTGGCCTCCGGCGTCGACCACACCGAGCATGGCGCGCAGCGCCACCATCGTCTTGCCGGAACCCACCTCGCCCTGCAGCAGCCGGTGCATCGGGTGGTCCGTGGCCAGGTCCGCGAAGATCTCCGCCGACACCTTCTGCTGGCCCTCGGTGAGCGTGAACGGCAGCCGCGCGTCGAACGCCGTCAGCAGGCCGTCCTTTGCCGGCACGCGCGGCACGGCGGGCAGCGCGTCGTCCGCCGCCCGGCGCCGCGCGAGGGCGACCTGCAGCACGAACGCCTCGTCCCACTTGAGGCGTTCCCTGGCGACCATGATGTCGGCCTTGGAGCGGGGGCGGTGGATCTTCTCCAGCGCCTCCGGCAGCGGGGCGAGCCCGCGCGACTCACGCAGCGCGGCAGGCAGCGGCTCCCCCGTGCCGGACCACTGCGTGGCGCCCAGCGAGGTCAGCACGGTGTCGACCGTCTTCGCGATCGTCCACGAGTTGACCTGCTTGCACGCCGGGTAGATCGGGATCAGCCGGTTCGCGAAGGCGTCCACGGCGTCCTCGCCGTCCTCGGCGTCCAGCAACTGGTACTCGGGGTGAGCCAGCTGAAGCACCCGGTTGAACACGGACACCTTGCCGGCGAACATGCCCCGGCGGCCCGGCAGGAGGTCGTGCTCCGGCTTGAACACGCCTCGGCCGAAGAAGACCAGCGTCAGCGAGCCGCTGCCGTCCGTGACGACCACCTCCAGCCGCGCCTTGCCCGCGCCGTACGTCTTCTTCGTCGCCTTGGCGACGCGGGCGACGACGGTGACGTGCTCGTCCAGCGGGAGGTCGGACAGGCGGGTCAGCTCGCCGCGTTCGGCGTAGCGGCGGGGATAGTGGTGCAGCAGGTCGCCGACCGTGCGCAGGCCGAGGTGGTCGGCGAACACCTTCGCGGTGCGGCCGCCGACGGATTTCGTGAGCGGTTCGTCAAGGGCAGCGGACATCGCGTCCATCTTCGCGCACGCCACGGACAATGTGGGGGCGCGTGTCCGCGTCTGCGTGTGCGGGTGTGTTCGTGTTGCGGTTGTTCGCCACCGCCCTCCCTCCCGGCGCCCCGAATGGTCGGGCGGGGCGGCGCACTGTGCGCGGTGGGCCGGGTGCGGGGACTTGGGGGTGGGCATTCCGGACCGCATAGTCCGGGACGGGGCCGGCGGGTGAGGGGCGGTCCGGTGTCCACGGTTGCCTCCATGGACCCCGCTGGACGTCCGCCGCTCGGCGAACGTGGGGTGGGGCTGCGGTGCGGGGTGGCGGACGTCGCGCTACCGACCCCTACAGCCGGTCAGCAGCCTGGCGATACGGAGAGGCGGGGAGGTGGGGTACGGCCGAAGGCTGGGGGTGGATGTTCTGGACGGTGCGGCATGTTCGTGTGCCGTGTCCGGGTGCGAGAAGTGCCGCCCGCACGCACGTGGACACGCCAGTCCAGGACGTCCAGCCCCAAGGCCCCGCCCCGGCCCCCAAGAGACTCGCGAGGCGGCCGCTGAACGCGCCGCGCGGGAGGGCGGGGAACAGCACCCGCCCCCCGCAACGCACCCCTACTCGACCCCGATGAGCAGGGGGCACGTCTCCTGTCCCCCCTCGTACACGACCGTGTCCACCGCGAGGTGGCAGTCTCGGACGTGCGCTTCGAGCCGGTCCGCCAGATCCGCCGGCGCGCCGGCCCCGATGACCAGCGTGACCATCTCCCCGCCCGCCGCGAGCATGCGGTCCAGGACGATGGTGCCGGTCTCGACGAGGTTGCCGCCGATCACCGCGACGTCCCCGTCGATGAGGCCGAGGACGTCACCGGCCTGGCAGACGCCGGCCATCGTCCAGGACCGGGCCTGCGCGACGGCGAGCTCGGCCCAGCGTGTGGCGCCGGCCGCGGCGGTCATGGCGACGACGTCCTCGTCGAAGCGCCGGGTGGGCTCGTGGACGGCGAGGGCCGCGATGCCCTGCACCGGGGAACGGGTGGGGATGAGGGCCACGCGGACGCCCTCCGCCCGGGCCTGTTCGGCCGCGGCGCCCACCGTGTGCAGCAGTTCGGCGTCGTTGGGCAGGAGCACGACCTCGTGGGCGTGCGCGCGGCGGACGGCCTCCGCGATGTCTCCGCTCGCGGGCCGTTCCCCGGGCCGGACGGCCACCACGGTGGCGCCGGCCCGGGCGCAGAGCCCGGCGAGGCCGTCGCCGCGCACCACGGCGACGACGGCGCGCAGCGCGCGTTCCCCCCGCTCGGCGTCCGCCCCGCGCTGCGTCCGCGTCTGATCCCCGAAGTGCGTCACCTTGATCCGGTACGGACGTCCGGCCTCGATGCCGGCCTCGATGGCGGCGCCCACGTCGTCGACGTGGACGTGCACGTTCCACAACCCGTCCCCGCCGACGACCACCAGGGAGTCGCCGAGCCGGTCCAGGCGGGCGCGCAGTTCGGGGACGGCGCGGTCGGGCGCCTCCAGGAGGTAGACGACCTCGAAGCCCGGCCCGCCGGGCACCGCGTGCGGGTCACCGCCTTCCGCACTCCCCCGGGCGGTCGCGCAGCCGTACGGCATGACCGGGGCGGCGGCGCTCCTGGGCAGCGGCACCCGCAGGGCGTCGTCGAGCGGGCCCATCGGGGCCTGGCCCGAGACCGCGTCCGCGAGGGCGCCCAGGACGGCCACCAGGCCGCGCCCGCCGGCGTCGACGACACCGGCGTCGCCGAGGACGGCCAGTTGCCGCGGGGTCGCCGCCAGCGCGCGGCGCGCCGCCTCGTACGCGGCGCGGGACACCTCGCGGACGTCGCCGCTCGCCGCGGAGGCGGCCTCCGCGGCCGCCGTGGCGACGGTCAGCATCGTGCCCTCGACCGGGTGCGCGACCGCCTGGTACGCGGACTCGGCGGCCCGGCGCAGGGCGGGCCGCAGGTCGCCGGCGTCCTCGGCAAGGACCTCGGCCATGCCGCGCAGCAGTTGGGCCAGGATCGTCCCGGAGTTCCCGCGCGCCCCGATGAGCGCCCCGTGCGCCATGGAACGCATGCAGGAGGTGAGGTCCGGTGTGCTGCCCGAGGCGGCGTGGCCCTCGAAGACCGCGTCCACGGACTGGGCGGCGGATTCCACCGTCAGGAAGAGGTTCGTGCCGGTGTCGCCGTCGGCCACCGGGTAGACGTTGATCGCGTCGATCTCCTCGCGTGCCCGCCCCAGTGCCTGAAGGGACAGCCGGCACCATGCGCGCACCGCGGGCGGGTCGAGCGTCGGCGGCACGTGTTTCCTCCTGCGGGGCGGCCGGGGACCTGGGGTGGGGAGGTGTCCGCACGCAGCGTACTGAGGGCCGGGCTCCCCCGGGCGACCGCCCGTACCGCTGACCATGGTAATTTCGAGGGACAGGAGCGGACGTAGTATGCTGCTCCGGTTGCCCGGGGCTGTCCCGGGCCATCCCTCGGCACCAGTGGTCGCGCATCCATGATTTGGACGGGCGTCGGCGCCGCCGGGATTCATCCGTTAGCGCATCTGAAGTCTTTGGAGTGACCCGTGGCTGCCAACTGCGACGTCTGCGGCAAGGGGCCGGGCTTCGGCAACAACATCTCGCACTCGCACCGCCGTACCCGCCGTCGTTGGAACCCCAACATCCAGACGGTGCGTGCCGTGGTCGGTCGGACGCCGAAGCGCCTCAACGTCTGCACCTCGTGCATCAAGGCCGGCAAGGTCGCGCGCTGACGCATAGGACGTCGTAGCGCAGCCTTGCGGCTACCGGAGCCGGTCCACCCCTGGTGGTGGACCGGCTTTCTGCTGTGTCCGCGCCCCCTGTCCGCGGCGAACCTGCCGGGAACCCGCCGGGCGTCCCTCAGCGCTGCCGCCAGGCGTGGTCCACGGGGCCGATGCCTCCGCCCAGGGGGAAGCCCGCGGCGATGGCGCCGGTGACGTACTCCTTGGCGGCGTCGGCCGCCTCCGGGACGTCCAGCCCGCGCGCCAGGAACGAGGCGAGGGCGGACGCCAGGGTGCAGCCGGTGCCGTGGGTGTGGCGGTTGTCATGGCGCGGGGCACGCAGCCAGTGCTCGGTGCTGCCGTCGGTGAGCAGGTCGACGGCGTCGCCGCTCAGGTGCCCGCCCTTGATCAGGACCCAGCGGGGACCGCACGTGAGGACGGCGGCCGCGGCCTCGCGCATGGCCGGCTCGCCGTCCACGAGGACTCCTGTGATCTGGCGCACCTCGTCCAGGTTGGGCGTGGCGACGGTGGCCAGCGGCAGCAGCCGGGTCCGCACCGCGTCCGCGGCGTCGGCGGCGAGCAGCGGGTCGCCGTGCTTGGAGACGCCGACGGGGTCGACGACCACGGGGACGTCGAGCGGGGCGAGGAGTTCCGCGACGGCGGTGACGAGCGCGGCCGAGGAGAGCATCCCGGTCTTCACGGCCTGCACGCCGATGTCGTCCACGACGCTGCGGAACTGGGCCCGTACGGCCTCCGCGGGCAGTTCCCAGGCTCCCTGCACGCCCAGCGAGTTCTGCGCCGTGACGGCCGTGACCACGCTCATCCCGTGAACGCCGAGTGCCAGCATGGTCTTCAGGTCGGCCTGGATGCCGGCGCCGCCGCCGGAGTCGGAGCCGGCGACGGTGAGCACGCGCGGTGGGATCGTCATACGGCGAATCTAGTCGCCGCCTCTACTCGGCCCGGAAGTGGTCCCAGCCGCCCGCCGTGTCCCAGGGTGCGCCGTCCACGGTGACCTGGGGCGCCGTGGTGGCCTTCGCCACCCGGCCGATGACCCGCCAACGGGCGGGCAGTTTCGTGTCCGGGGGGAAGGCGGCGACTATCGCGTGGTCCTCTCCCCCGGTAAGCACCCAGTGCAGCGGGTCGACTCCGACGGCCTGGCCGATGTCGGCCATCTGCGCGGGGATGTCGATGTCCGCGGAGGACAGGTCTATGGCGACGCCGCTGGCGGCCGCGATGTGGCCGAGGTCGGCGACGAGCCCGTCGCTGACGTCGGTCATGGCCGTCGCGCCGAGTTCCGCGGCGGCGGGGCCCGCGTGGTACGGAGGTTCGGGGCGGCGGTGCGCCTCGACGAAGGCGCGCGGCGAGCGGAAGCCCCGGGAGAGGACCGCGAGTCCGGCCGCGGACCAGCCCAGCCAGCCGGTGACGGCGACGATGTCACCGGGTCGGGCACCGGATCGGGTGATGGGTTCGCGGTCGCCGAGGTCGCCCAGTGCGGTGATGGAGAGCATGATCGTGTCGCCGCGCACGACGTCGCCGCCGACCACGGCCGCGCCGGCCACCTGGCACTCGTCGCGGATGCCGTCCATCAGCTCGACCGGCCAGGTCACCGGCAGGTCGGCCGGCACGACCAGGGCGAGCAGCACCGCGGTCGGCACGGCTCCCATGGCTGCGATGTCGGCGAGGTTCTGCGCGGCGGCCTTGCGGCCCACGTCGTAGGCGGTGGACCAGTCGCGGCGGAAGTGCCGGCCCTCCACGAGCGCGTCGGTGGTGGCCACGACCCGCCGGTCGGGGGCGGCGACCACGGCGGCGTCGTCACCCGGTCCGAGCCGGACGGCCGGGCTGGTGGTGAGCCGGGCCGTCAACTCCCTGATGAGCCCGAACTCCCCCAGTTCGCCCACGGTGCCCTTCATCTGACTGTCCCCTTCACCTGGCCGGTCCCCTTCTGTGTGCGCGTGTGCGGCGGCTTCGGCACGGCCGGTACCGCGCGGGTCTCCCCGCCGCGTGCGGCAACGCGGTACCGTGACGTTCCCTCCCACATGATCCTCGTAGCCGCCCTGGAGGTTCCGTGGTACAGGCGTACATTCTGATTCAGACCGAGGTGGGAAAGGCCTCGGCGGTAGCGGAGGTGATCTCCAAGATTTCCGGGGTCATCCAGGCCGAGGACGTCACCGGCCCGTACGACGTGATCGTGCGTGCCCAGGCCGACACGGTCGACGACCTGGGTCGACTCGTGGTGGCGAAGGTGCAGCAGGTGGAGGGGATCACCCGCACCCTGACGTGTCCGGTCGTCCATCTGTAGGCCCCCTGTAGGCTCGCCGGGTGATGTACCGCCGGGTCGCGCTCGTCTCCGTGTCCGCCGTCGCGTGCTTGTCCGCGGCGGCGGTCTGGATCTCCGCCTCCGGCGACGCGGGCGGCGTCGCCGTGCCGTCGCCCTCCGCCTCCGCCGCCCGGCTGTGCGGCGCCCTCCACGACGCGCTGCCGGAGAAGGTCGACGGCCTGTCGAAGCGGTCGCTGAGCCCGGTGTCCGACCTCACCACCGGATGGGGGGATCCTACGGTGGTGCTGCGCTGCGGCGTACCGCGTCCCGAGATGCTCACCCCGGGCAATCCGGTGTACAACCCCACCGCGGACGTGGTGGAGGTCAACGGCGTGAGCTGGCTCATCGAGCCGACCGGCGACGGCTACCGCTTCACGACGACCGGGCGCAAGGCCTTCGTCGAGGTGACCGTACCCGCCCGGTACCAACCCGAGGTCAATCCGCTGACCGACCTCGGGCACGCCGTGCGGACGACGATCCCCTCCGAACTCTGACGTAGGGGGCTCGGTCCCGGCCGGGCGGGATCAGCGCAGGCCGGTGGGGCGCCGCAGCGCGGCCTGGATCAGCCGGTCCACCAGTTCCGCGTAGCCGACGCCGCTCTCCTGCCACATGCGCGGGTACATGGAGATCGGCGTGAAGCCCGGCATGGTGTTGATCTCGTTGATCACGAACTCGCCGTCGTCCTGCAGGAAGAAGTCCGCGCGGACCAGGCCCTCGCAGGAGGCCGCGTCGAAGGCGGCCACAGCGAGCCGCTGCACCTCGGCGGTCTGCTCGGGGGTCAGCGGAGCGGGCACGACGCCCTCCGCGGAGTCGATGTACTTCGCCTCGAAGTCGTAGAAGTCGTGAGCCGTGACCGGCGGGATCTCCGCGGGGACGGAGGCGCGCGGCCCGTCCTCGAACTCCAGGACACCGCATTCGATCTCACGGCCGCGCAGCAGCGACTCCACGAGCACCTTGGGGTCGTGCCGGCGGGCCTCCTCAATCGCCGCGTCCAGGCCGGCGAGGTCGTCCACCTTGCTGATGCCCATGGAGGACCCGGCACGGGCGGGCTTCACGAAGACCGGCCAGCCGTGCGCGGCGGCGAAGTCCACGACCTTCGCGCGGGCCGCGGCCGGGTCGTTCTCCCACTCCCGGGGGCGGACCACGACGTACGGACCGACGGGCAGGCCGAAGGAGGTGAAGACCCGCTTCATGTACTCCTTGTCCATGCCGACGGCGGAGGAGAGCACACCGGAGCCGACGTAGGGCACGCCGGACAGTTCCAGCAGGCCCTGGAGGGTGCCGTCCTCGCCGTACGGTCCGTGCAGCATGGGGAAGACGACGTCGACGTCGCCCAGAGCCTTGGGCACCGAGCCGGGCTCGCTGTAGACGACCTCGCGGCTGGCCGGGTCGACCGGCAGCAGCACCGTGCCGTCGCAGGACTCGGTGAGCTGCGCGACGTTCGGCAGCGCGCGGTCGGCGATCGCCATCCGGGACGGGTCGTCGGCGGTCAGCGCCCAACGGCCGTCGGTGGTGATGCCGATCGGCAGCACGTCGTACTTGTCGCGGTCGATGGCGCGCAGCACGGCGCCTGCGGTGACCACCGAGATGGCGTGCTCGGAGCTGCGTCCGCCGAAGACGACGGCGACGCGCGGCTTGCGGGAAGAAGGCTGATTGCTCATGTCGCGTCGACCTTACCGTTCCGGACGTCAGCGCTCCGACTTGGCGGACCGCGACATCAGCTCCTTGACCGCGACGGCGGGCTGCTTCCCGTTGTGCACGATGTCGACGACGGTCTCGGCGATGGGCATGTCGACGCCGTGCCGGCGGGCCAGGTCGAGCACCGACTCGCAGGACTTGACGCCCTCGGCGGTCTGCCGGGTGACGGCGATGGTCTCCTCCAGCGTCATGCCCTTGCCCAGGTTGAAGCCGAAGGTGTGGTTGCGCGACAGCGGCGAGGAGCAGGTCGCGACGAGGTCGCCCAGCCCCGCCAGACCGGAGAAGGTCAGCGGGTCGGCGCCGAGCGCGATGCCGAGCCGGGTGGTCTCGGCCAGTCCGCGCGTGATCAGCGAGCCCTTGGTGTTGTCGCCCAGGCCCATGCCGTCGGCGATGCCCACGGCCAACCCGATCACGTTCTTCACCGCGCCGCCCAGTTCGCAGCCCACCACGTCGGTGTTGGTGTACGGCCGGAAGTACGCGGTGTGGCTGGCGGCCTGCAGCCGCTTGGCGACAGCCTCGTCGCGGCAGGCGACCACGGAGGCGGCGGGCTGCCGAGCGGCGATCTCCTTGGCCAGGTTGGGGCCGGACAGCACGGCGACGCGCTCCGGGCCCGCCTTGGCCACCTCCTCGATGACCTCGCTCATCCGCTTGGCCGTGCCGAGCTCGACGCCCTTCATCAGGCTGACCAGCACGGCGTCGCGAGGCAGCAGCGACTGCCACGCGGCCAGGTTGCCGCGCAGCGTCTGCGCCGGCACGGAGAGGATCACGAACTCCGCGCCCCGGGCGGCCTCGGCGGGGTCGGTGGTGGCGGTGATCGTCGCGGGCAGCTCGACACCGGGCAGGTAGTACGGGTTGCTGCGGGTGGTGTTGACGGCCTCGACCACCTCCGGGCTGCGCCCCCACATGGTCACCTCGGCGCCCGCGTCCGCGAGCACCATCGCGAAGGCGGTGCCCCAGGAGCCCGGGCCGTAGACCGCACAGCGCGTCGTCACTTGGCGGTTCCCTTCTGCTTGCGGGGGTCGAAGCGCTCGGCGGGCGGGTTCTGGCCGCGCAGTTCACCGAGCAGTTCGCTGACCGCGGCCATGATGGTGTCGGTGGCGTCCCTGAGCACCTCGGCGCTGGCCTCTTGGCCGTAGAAGGCCGACAGGTCCACCGGCGGCCCGGCGACGACCCGCAGGGTCCGGCGCGGGAAGAGGCGCACCTTCTTCTCCTTGGCGTACGGCGGCATGACCTCGTTGGCGCCCCACTGGGCGACCGGGATCACGGGCGCCTTGGTCATCAGCGCGACGCGGGCGACGCCGGTCTTGCCGACCATCGGCCACAGGTCGGGGTCGCGGGTCAGTGTGCCCTCGGGGTAGAAGGCGACGCACTCTCCGGAGTTGATGGCGTCGACCGCGGCGCGGAAGGCGTTGGCGGCGTCGGTGCTCTCCCGGTAGACGGGGATCTGGCCGGTGCCGCGCAGGACCGCGCCGACGAAGGCGGGCTTGAACAGCGGCGCCTTCGCCAGGAAGCGGGGGACCCGGCCGGTGTTGTACTGGAAATGCGCGTACGACAACGGGTCGAGGTACGAGTTGTGGTTGACCGCCGTGATGAATCCGCCCTGGGCCGGAATGTGCTCCATTCCTCGCCAGTCCCGCTTGAAGAGGAGGACGAGCGGCGGTTTGGCGATGGCGGCTGCGAGCCGGTACCAGAAGCCGATTCTGCGGCGGGACACCAGAACTCCTCCTCGTTCCGCCGCCGGCCCGGGATGACCGGACCGCGGCCTGCTGTGGTCGGCGGCACCGTGCGCCCGGTGCGGCCGCACAAGTCTCGCCGGTAGGCCACCGTAACGCCAGGGTGAAAGACCCTCGGGGTGGGGCCCGGCGGCATCGCCCGGCCTGAAGGCCCCGGCGGGCGCCCGCCGGATCGCGCACCCGTGGGCGGCCCGCCGGGAAGCAGGGCCCGCGCCGGGTGGCGGTGGGACCGGCGGACCCGAGCACAATAGTTCGGTGTCACCACCCGTGGAATGGTCGCTCGTCGTCCCGCTCAAGCCCCTGGCCACCGCCAAGAGCCGCCTCGCCGAGGCCGTCGGCCCCGGCCGGCGCGGGCTGGCCCTGGCCTTCGCCCAGGACACCGTGGCCGCCGCTCTGGCCTGCCCGGTCGTACGGCACGTGACGGTCGTCACCGACGATCCGCTCGCCGGGGCCTCGCTGACGGCCCTCGGGGCGCGTGTTCTGGCGGACTCCCCGGCGGCCGGTCTCAACGCCGCGCTGCGCCACGGCGCCGAAGCGGTCCGACGGCAGGACCCCGCGGCGGCCGTGGCGGCCCTCAACGCCGATCTCCCGGCCCTGCGGCCCGCCGAACTGGCGGCTGTGCTCAGCGCGGCGGCGCGGCACCCGGGACGGTCGTTCCTGGCCGACGCGGCCGGGATCGGCACCACGCTGCTGGCGGCCACCGGCGGCGCCGATCTCGCACCGGCCTTCGGGGGGCGGTCGCGGGCCCGCCACCGGGCCTCCGGCGCCCACGAGATCGTCCTGGCGGATGTCGACTCCGTGCGCCGGGACGTGGATACGGGCGAGGACCTGGCCGCCGCCCTGCTGCTGGGGGCCGGGCCGCACACGCGGGCACTGCTGCGGTCCGGGCTTC
Organism: Actinacidiphila sp. bgisy167; assembly: GCF_965342175.1. Classification (GTDB taxonomy): domain Bacteria; phylum Actinomycetota; class Actinomycetes; order Streptomycetales; family Streptomycetaceae; genus Actinacidiphila. The sequence goes on along the minus strand of NZ_CBDRBL010000018.1, from coordinate 25,871 downwards.
GGACCGTCCCGCGGGACGGGGACACCGGCACCGGGCCCACCGGGCGCCCGGCCGCGGGCTCACCCGCCCGGGGCTGCGGCGGCCGATAGGCTGAGGCTCATGCAGGCCACCGCGTACACCTACGACCCCGAGACCCGCGCCGGCAGCGTGCTGCTGGACGACGGGACCCCGCTGCCGTTCGACGCGGCGGCGTTCGACGCCGGTGGGCTGCGACTGCTGCGGCCCGGTCAGCGGGTGCGGATCCGCACCCATGGCAGCGGCGAAGAGCGCCGGGTGGTGTTCGTGACGCTGCAGACCTTTGCCGATCCGGGGGCCCCGGGCGCATGACCGCGGGCCGGGTGCCCCTGCGTCAGGGGTACCCGGCCCGTCAGCGTGTGCGGGTCCGCGCCGTCCTCACCGGTTCGCGGTCCGCTTGGTGGCGGTCTTGCGGGCCGCCGACTTGGCCGGCGCCTTCTTGGCGGGGGCGGTCTTCGCGGTGGTCTTCTTGGCGGTCGCCTTCTTCGCCGTGGTCTTGGCCGCGGTGGCCTTCTTCGCCGTGGTCTTGGCCGCGGTGGTCTTCTTCGCCGCCGCCTTGCCGGCGGTGGCCTTCTTCGCCGTCGTCTTCTTGGCGGCGGCCTTCTTGGTGGTGGCCTTGGCGGTGACGCCTCCGCTCAGGCTGCCCTTCGGCGCCTTCTTGACGGAGACCTCTCCGGCCTTCGGGAGCTTCTTCGACCCGCTGACCAGGTCCTTGAAGCCCTGACCGGCGCGGAAGCGCGGAACGGAGGTCTTCTTGACCCGGACCCGCTCCCCGGTCTGGGGGTTGCGGGCGTAGCGGGCGGGACGCTCCACCTTCTCGAACGAGCCGAAGCCGGTGACCGAGACACGGTCCCCGCTCACCGTCGCGCGGACGATCGCGTCCAGGACGGCGTCGACCGCGTCCGCGGCCTGCTGACGGCCGCCGAGCTTGTCGGCAATCGCTTCAACGAGCTGCGCCTTGTTCACGTCTTCCCCTTCGGAAACTTGCCCGGCGATGAAGTTCGGGCTTTTTCGCACGCTAGGCGGATATATACCGCAAATCAAATACGAAACGGGCGAATCACCCTTGTGCCGCAACGAACTCGGGGCTCAGGAAGGCCTTTGATCGGGGAATCGGCCTTCGTCGAGGTCCCTCATGAGTTCCTCCAGACGCCTTGCCGCACCAGCGAGATCATGCTTCGCGGCCGCGGTGATGACGAGCAGCCGCCGGGTCAACTGCATCCTGACGTCCTCCGGCACTTGCAGACCCGCCACCCGGGTGTGGGCCTGCTTCAACCTGGCAGCGAGGAACCCGTACAGCTCGAGTTGGCCATCGTGTTCCATGTGCCGATTGTGTCATCTGCGGTGAGTTGTCACGAGGTGTGGGCCCGAACACGCCGCAGCGCCCCCCGCCCGGGTGGGGGCGGGGGGCGCTGCGGGGGTGGGCGGCGGGTGGCAGCGAGGGCGGCCGAACCGCTCAGACCAGGGTGCGCGGCTTGTAGGAGGGGCGTTCGGCCTCGTAGGCGGCGATCTCGGCCTCGTACTGCAGGGTGAGGCTGATGTCGTCGAGGCCGTTGAGCAGCCGCCAGCGGGCGTTGTCGTCCAGCTCGAAGGGGGCGGTGATCCCCTCGGCGCGGACCTCGCGGGTCTGGAGGTCCACGGTGATCTCGGCCGTCGGGTCGGCCTCGGTCAGTTGCCAGAGCCTCTCGACCGTCTCCTGCGGCAGGATCACGGTGAGCAGGCCGTTCTTCAACGAGTTGCCGCGGAAGATGTCCGCGAAACGGGAGGAGATGACGGCCTTGAAACCGTAGTTCTGCAGCGCCCACACCGCGTGCTCGCGCGAGGAGCCGGTGCCGAAGTCGGGGCCGGCGACCAGGACGGTCGCACCCTGGCGCTCGGGCCGGTTGAGGACGAACTCGGGGTCCTTGCGCCAGGCCTCGAACAGACCGTCCTCGAAGCCGTTGCGGGTGACCTTCTTCAGCCAGTGCGCCGGGATGATCTGGTCCGTGTCGGCGTTGCTGCGGCGCAGCGGCACGGCGCGACCGGTGTGCGTGGTGAAAGCTTCCATCGTTCTCAGGCCTCCAGGGCGGCGGCGCCGGGCAGATCGGCGGGGGACGAGAGGTGGCCGGTGACCGCGGTCGCGGCCGCGACCTGCGGCGACACCAGGTGGGTACGGCCGCCCTTGCCCTGCCGTCCCTCGAAGTTGCGGTTGGAGGTGGACGCGGAGCGCTCACCGGGGGCCAGTTGGTCGGGGTTCATGCCCAGGCACATCGAGCAGCCCGCGTGGCGCCACTCGGCACCGGCCTCCTTGAAGACCGTGTCCAGACCCTCCTCCACGGCCTGCAGCGCGACCCGGACCGAGCCGGGCACGACCAGCATCCGCACGCCGTCGGCGACCTTGCGGCCCTTGACGACGGAGGCGGCGGAGCGCAGGTCCTCGATGCGGCCGTTGGTGCAGGAGCCGACGAAGACGGTGTCGACCTTCACCTGGCGCAGCGGTGTGCCGGGCTCCAGGGCCATGTACTCCAGGGCCTTCTCGGCGGCCAGGCGGTCGCTGGGGTCCTCGAATTCGGCCGGGTCCGGCACGGAGGCGCTCAACGGGGCTCCCTGGCCGGGGTTGGTGCCCCAGGTGACGAACGGGGACAGGGAGGCGGCGTCGATGACGACCTCGTGGTCGAAGACGGCGTCCTCGTCGGTCCTCAGCGTCTCCCAGTACGCGACCGCGGCGTCCCAGTCCTCACCCTGCGGGGCGTGCGGACGGCCCCGCAGGTACTCGAAGGTGGTGCGGTCGGGGGCGATCATCCCGGCCCGGGCACCCGCCTCGATCGACATGTTGCAGATGGTCATCCGGGCCTCCATCGACAGCTTCTCGATGGCCGAGCCGCGGTACTCGATGACATAGCCCTGACCGCCGCCGGTGCCGATCCTGGCGATGATCGCCAGGATCAGGTCCTTGGCGGTGACGCCTTCGGGCAGTTCGCCGTCGACGGTGATCGCCATGGTCTTGAACGGGGCCAGCGGCAGGGTCTGGGTGGCCAGCACGTGCTCGACCTGGCTGGTGCCGATGCCGAACGCCAGCGCGCCGAAGGCGCCGTGGGTGGAGGTGTGGCTGTCGCCGCAGACGACCGTCATGCCCGGCTGGGTCAGGCCCAGCTGCGGACCCACGACGTGCACCACACCCTGCTCGACGTCGCCCAGCGGATGCAGCCGCACCCCGAACTCGGCGCAGTTCTTGCGCAGCGTCTCCAGCTGTGTGCGCGAGACCGGGTCGGCGATCGGCTTGTCGATGTCGAGGGTGGGGGTGTTGTGGTCCTCGGTCGCGATGGTGAGGTCCAGCCTGCGGACCCGTCGGCCGTTCATCCGCAGGCCGTCGAAGGCCTGCGGGCTGGTGACCTCGTGGAGCAGGTGCAGGTCGATGAAGAGGAGGTCGGGCTCGCCCTCGGCGCGCCGTACGACGTGATCCTCCCAGACCTTTTCCGCGAGTGTCCTTGCCATCGCATTCCCTCCGACCGGCCGCTCTGCCGGCCTGTTCGTCGTTGCCCTGCGTGTCCGCGCCCTTGTGGGGAGTGGCCGCAGCGGCCTGTGCGTTCCAGCGTGCCGCGTCCACCGGAAAATTGAACTTGCGTTTCACAGAGTGAGACGCGAGTATCGTTGCATGGACAACAGTAGTGGCGTCGGCGTTCTCGACAAGGCAGCTCTGGTGCTCAGCGCACTGGAGTCCGGCCCGGCCACCCTGGCCGGGCTCGTGGGCGCCACGGGTCTCGCGCGCCCGACCGCACACCGTCTCGCCGTCGCTCTCGAGCACCACCGGATGGTGGCCCGCGACATGCAGGGACGCTTCATCCTCGGTCCGCGGCTGTCTGAACTCGCCGCCGCGGCGGGCGAGGACCGCCTGCTCGCCACGGCCGGCCCGGTGCTCACACATCTGCGCGACATGACCGGAGAGAGCGCCCAGCTCTACCGCCGCCAGGGCGACATGCGCATCTGCGTGGCCGCCGCCGAGCGGCTGTCCGGGCTGCGGGACACCGTCCCGGTCGGCTCCACGCTGCCGATGAAGGCCGGCTCCGCCGCCCAGGTGCTGCTCGCCTGGGAGGAACCGGAGCGGCTCCACCGCGGGCTGCAGGGGGCCCGCTTCACCGCCACCGCGCTCTCCGGTGTACGGCGCCGCGGCTGGGCGCAGTCGATCGGCGAGCGCGAACCCGGCGTCGCCTCCGTCTCGGCCCCCGTCCGCGGCCCGTCCAACCGAGTGGTGGCCGCGGTGTCCGTCTCCGGCCCGATCGAGCGGCTGACCCGCCACCCCGGGCGCATGCACGCACAGGCCGTCGTGGACGCCGCCAACCGGCTGTCCGAGGCGCTGCGCCGCAGCGGCTGAGCCCGCACCACCGCCGTCAGGCGGACGGCTCGGACGACTCCCCTCCGGCTGCGAGCCGCTGGGCCGCCGTCTCGCCGCGGCGGCCCACCGGGACGACCCCCGTCGCGGCGCCCAGGCCGAAGGCGGGCATGTCGACGGAGACGGACTCATGGGCGCCCGCCGGCGCGGCGTACGTCTCGTGCCAGAGCCCGACCCCTGCCTTGCCGGTCCGCGCACGGCGGTTGAACGCCGCCCACGCGGGCCGGTGCTGCCCGTCCTCGCGGGAGGCGTAGGCGAAGAGCTGCTCCGTGGACCTCCAGTACTGGACGACATAGATCACCCGGGGCCCGCCGAACAGCAGCCGGTACCCCAGAAAGCCGCTCCCCTCGTCCCGCGAGAGCTCCCGCAGCATCCGCGGCATGGCCCGGAACACCGGGAACCAGCCGCCCACGGACCGGAAGCGGTTGATCCGCATACCGGTGAGGAAGACGACGACGCCCTCGGCGGCGGCGGTGTTGCGGCCCCGAATCACGGGAGCGGACATGCCGTGACGCTCACGGTGCTCTGCAAGCCCGTGCTGCTGAGCCTGCGCCGCCTCGCCGAGGCCGGGGAGTCCCGGCGCCGGTTCGGTGACGGGTAGGGGGCGCGCCGGGCGGAAGGGGAAGCCGGGGAACGGCGGTCGGAGACGGGGGGAACCAGGAGAGGTCGGAGAAAAGAAGAGGCCCCCCGCCGAAGCGGAGGGCCTCTCCCCGATGTACCCCCGACCGGATTCGAACCGGCGCTACCGCCTTGAGAGGGCGGCGTGCTAGGCCGCTACACAACGGGGGCAAGTCTCGTGGAAATACGCTGGGGTACCAGGACTCGAACCTAGACTAAATGAACCAGAATCACTCGTGCTGCCAATTACACCATACCCCATGGTGTGTCAAGTACCCCCGACCGGATTCGAACCGGCGCTACCGCCTTGAGAGGGCGGCGTGCTAGGCCGCTACACAACGGGGGCCCTAGCGATCCCTGGAAGGGACCAGTACCCCCGACCGGATTCGAACCGGCGCTACTGCCTTGAGAGGGCAGCGTGCTAGGCCGCTACACAACGGGGGCTTTGCAGAAGATCTGCGCTGGGGTACCAGGACTCGAACCTAGACTAACTGAACCAGAATCAGTCGTGCTGCCAATTACACCATACCCCACCAAAACTCAACCCCCGGCTGGGGGGTTTCGTTTGGTTCGCGCCCCGTGCCGGCCTTTCGGCCCGCCCGAGCGGCGCAGGAAGAACATTACCCGATCGGTGACGGGGCTCCAAAACGAGTATCCGCCGCCAGAAGCGCGGGCAGCTGCGCGAGACCGGTGATCCGCCGCAGGTCCGGCGCGGGGACCGACCCCGTACGGTCCAGCCACACTCCGTACAGCCCCGCCGCGTCCGCTCCGCGCGCGTCGGTGTCGGCCTTGTCGCCCACGTAGGCCACCTCCCGCGGGGGCAGCCCCAGCACCTCGCACGCTGCCAGGAAGGCCTGGGGGGCGGGCTTGGCGTGTCCCAGTTCCCGGGAGCACACCAGGCATTCGAAGCGGTCCCGCAGACCCAGCCGGGTGAGCTTGCGCTCCTGGTGGGCGGCGCTGGAGTTGGACAGCAGGCCGTGCCGGAAGCCGGGGGTGAGGGCGTTCAGCGCCGGCACCACGTCGGGGAAGACCGCCCAGGCGGCCTCGAAGCGCACGTAGTAGGCCGCGAACCACGCGTCGGCCACGGCGCCGGGCGCGTCCGGCCCCAGGAAGACCCGGGCCCGCGCCCTGCGCTGCTCGGTGAAGGTCAGCTCCCCGCGGACGAAGCGTTCGTAGTGCGTCTCCATCGCCTCGCGCCACGTCCGCAGCGCCCGCTCCTCCCCACCGAACGCACCGAGCAGTCCCTCGGCCTCGAGATGGCGCAGCGCTCCGGCCCGCTCGGCACCCGAGTAGTCGAAGAGCGTGTCGTCGATGTCCCAGAGCACGGCGCGGATCGGCATGCACCGACGCTACCCCGGCGCTCCGTGCGGGCGCCCGGGTCCCGGCGGCGGGCCGGTGAACAGCGTCCGGCGGCTGACGAAACGGCGCCGTTCGCCCGTCACCGGGTCGTCGAACTCCAGCACCCGGGCGAGCAGCCGCAGCGGGCGGGAGAAGTCGCCCGGCGCGGCAGGCGGGAGGACGTACGGATAGACGGGATCGCCGAGGATCGGGACCCCCAGGGCGTTCATGTGCACCCGCAGCTGGTGGGTGCGGCCCGTCTCGGGGCGCAGGCGGTAACGGGCCAGTCCGTCACGGTGCTCGAGCAGCTCCACATGACTGCGGGCGTTGGGCTCGCCGGGGACCTCGCGGGCCGCCGTCTCGCCGCGTTCCTTCACGATCCGGCTCTCCACCGTGCGGGGAAGCACCAGGTCGGGGTCGTACCGGGCCACGGCCTCGTACTCCTTGCCCACCAGCCGGTCGCGGAAGATCGTCTGGTAGGCGCCGCGCAGCTCGGGGCGGATCACGAACATCACCACACCCGCCGTCAGCCGGTCGAGCCGGTGGGCCGGGCTGAGCTCGGGCAGGGACAGGTCGTGGCGCAGCCGGCTCAGCGCCGTCTGCACGACGTGCCCGCCGCGCGGCATGGTGGCGAGGAAGTGCGGCTTGTCGACGACGAGCAACCGGTCGTCCCGGTGGAGCACCTCGATGGCGAAGGGCACCGGGACCTCGTCCGGCAGCTCCCGGTGGAACCAGACGTGGCCGCCCGGGCGGTAGGCGGCGTCGGGTGCGAGCGGGCCGTCGACGCCGTGCACCTCCCCCGCCGCGAACATGGCGTCCACGTGCGTCGCGGGCACCGCCGCGCCGAGGCGCTCCACCAGGTGGTCGCGGACCGTCGCCCAGTTCCCGGTGCCGGGCAGGCGCACACGCACAGGGTCGACCCCGCGGCGCTGGGGCAGCGGGGGGTTCGGTGGTCTGGTCCGGCGGCGCATGACGTGGCGCGGGAAGCGTGCCGCCCCGGGCTCCTGGCGGGGTCCGGGGCGGATCGGCGCCGCGGTCAGCCGGCCAGCTTCGCCAGGGCGGCGTCGACGCGGGCCAGGGTGCGCTCGCGGCCGAGCACTTCGAGGGACTCGAACAGCGGCAGCCCGACGGTGCGGCCGGTGACGGCGACCCGGAGAGGCGCCTGGGCCTTGCCGAGCTTGAGGCCGTGCGTCTCCCCGGCGGCGAGGACGGCGTTCTTCAGCGCCTCGGCGTTCCAGTCGGCGGCCGCCAGGTTCTCGCGGGCGGTGGTGAGCAGTGCCGAGGCGGCGGCCGGGTCCTTCATGGCCTTCTGCCACGACGCCTCGTCCTCCACCGGCTCCTCCAGGAAGAGGAAGTCGACGTTGGCGGTGATGTCCGAGAGCACGGTCAGGCGGGTCTGCGCGTGCGGCGCGATCGCCTCGAACGCGGCCTGGTCGAACGCCTCGGGCGCCCAGGGGGCGTACGGGGCCTTCAGCCACGGGCCGCAGGCCTCCACGAACGTCTTGACGTCGAGCATGCGGATGTGGTCGGCGTTGATCGCCTCGGCCTTCTTGAGGTCGAAGCGCGCCGGGTTGGCGTTGACCGCGCCGATGTCGAAAGCGGCCACCATCTCCTCGATGGTGAAGACGTCACGGTCGGCGGAGAGCGACCAGCCGAGCAGCGACAGGTAGTTCAGCAGGCCCTCGGGGAGGAAGCCGCGCTCCCGGTAGAGGTTGAGGGAGGACTGCGGGTCGCGCTTGGAGAGCTTCTTGTTGCCCTCGCCCATGACGTACGGCAGGTGGCCGAAGAGGGGGGTGGCGCCGCCGCCGACGCCGATCTCGGCGAGCGCGCGGTAGAGCGCGATCTGGCGCGGGGTGGAGGACAGCAGGTCCTCGCCGCGCAGCACGTGCGTGATGCCCATCAGCGCGTCGTCGACCGGGTTGACCAGCGTGTACAGCGGGGCGCCGTTGGCCCGGACGATGCCGTAGTCGGGCACGTTGTCCGGGGTGAAGGTCAGCTCGCCGCGGATTAGGTCGGTGAAGGTGATCGTCTCGTCGGGCATGCGGAAGCGGACGATGGGCTCACGGCCCTCGCGCTCGTAGGCGTCGACCTGCTCGGCGGACAGTTCGCGGCAGTGGCCGTCGTAGCCGGAGGGGCGGCCGGCGGCGCGGGCGGCCTCGCGTCGCGCGTCGAGCTCCTCGGTGGTGCAGTAGCACTGGTACGCGTGGCCGGACTCCAGCAGCTTCGCGGCGACGTCCTTGTAGACGTCCATCCGCTGCGACTGCCGGTACGGGGCGTGCGGGCCGCCGACCTCGGGACCCTCGTCCCAGTCGATGCCGAGCCAGCGCATGGCCTCCAGCAGCTGCTCGTACGACTCCTCCGAGTCGCGCGCGGCGTCGGTGTCCTCGATGCGGAAGACCAGGGCGCCCTGGTGGTGGCGGGCGAAGGCCCAGTTGAACAGGGCGGTTCGGACCAGGCCCACGTGGGGGTTGCCGGTCGGCGAGGGGCAGAAACGTACGCGTACGGGAGCTGCGCTAGTCACGCTTGATCACCTTGTTGGTGAGAGTGCCGATGCCTTCGATGGTGACGGCGACCTCGTCGCCGACGTGGAGCGGGCCGACGCCCGCCGGGGTGCCGGTGAGGACGACGTCGCCGGGGAGCAGCGTCATGGCCTCGGTGATGTGGACGATCAGGTCCTCGATGGAGCGGATCATCTGGCTCGTGCGGCCGGCCTGGCGCAGTTCGCCGCCCACCGTCGCGGTGACGGCGAGGTCGTTGGCGGTGGCGAGGTCGAGGTCCGTCTCGATCCAGGGGCCGATGGGGCACGAGGAGTCGAAGCCCTTGGCGCGCGCCCACTGCTTCTCCGCCTTCTGGGCGTCCCGAGCGGTGACGTCGTTGGCGCAGGTGTAGCCGAGGATGACCTCGGCCACACGGTCGCGGGGGACCTCGCGGCACATCCGGCCGATGACGACGGCGAGCTCGGCCTCGTAGTGCACCTCCTGTGAGAAGGAGGGGTACACGATCGGGTCACCGGGGCCGATCACCGACGTGGAGGGCTTGAAGAAGGCGACCGGGACCTCCGGCACCTCGTTGCCCAGCTCGGCCGCGTGCTCGGCGTAGTTCCGGCCGATCGCGACGACCTTGCTGGGGAGCACGGGCGGCAGCAGCCGGACCTTGCTCAGCGGCACCTTCGTGCCGGAGCGCTCGTACTCGGCGAACGGGATGCCCTTGATGATGTCGAGGACGAGTCCGTCCGGGACGGACTCGTCGCCCTCGACGACGCCGAAGGCGACATTGCCGTCGATGGAGAACCTGGCGATGCGCACGGGAAGCAGCTCACCTCACTGGCCGGAGACTGACGCTCCAGGTTATCCCGGGGGTGGCCAGCGGGACCCGCCGCCGAGCCGCGCCTCGGAGGCCGCGCTGCCTCTCAGGCGGTCGGCAGTTCCTTCAGGATGGTGCGGCGCGGGTTGGCGGTCTGCCGGGGCAGCACGACGGCTTCCGCTTCCTCGACGTCCGGGGCGACCTCTGCGGTCCGCGTGTCCTCGGCGTCCGTGAGGTGCGCGAGGGTGGTGCGGCGCGGGTTGGCTATGGGTCGCATGATCATGGTCGTCTTCATGGGGCGGTCAGAACCTCGTGGTGTCCCGGGCGCCGGCGGGCGCGGTTGACGTAGTGCACGCTTGTGTCAAACGTCAATCTATCGGCGGCCATTCCCCGATCCGGATGCTCGATACAACTGACGGCCTGTGATTTTCCTCACGAACGACGGGACAAGCAGGGCGAATCGGTCGGCTGGCCGATGACGGGGAATCCGACATCACGGCTCATCCGGACTCTTCACCCTTGGTCGGCAGCAGCCGGGCGTCGAGCGCGAGGCTTGAACTCGCCCCCGGAAAGCCCGGATTGCCCGAAGATTCACAAAAGCGCGCGAACGCCGTGTGATCCACTGGACGCGTTGAGTCACGGGTTCCCCTCAAAACCTGTCCGCCCTTGTTGGACGTGCGGCACTGTGCTGAAATTCCCCGGACCGCCGTATCAACAGAAACCGGCGCGCGGGGGGAGCGTGCGATCGCCGAGCGGCGGCCAATGGGTATCCGCCGGGAAGGCGGGACTCCGAAGACTCGACACCGTCCTGCCGCCCGTGCGGGGGACGCCTGGTCCAGAGGTTGCGACGCTAGTGCAGGGACGTTTCAAGAGGGATGGCGGCGCTGCGGGCGACCCGGAGCAGCACGGTGGGGCCGATACCGGACCCGCCCGCCGGGAGGAAGCCGCAGACGCCGGAACCGCGGGTGCGCAGAGCGACACCACGCCGGGAAGCGGTGTGCGCACCGGCCCGAAGCACGGCTCCCGAATAGCCATGCGCAACTGGCGCATCAGCACCCGTCTGGTGTCGCTGCTCGCGCTGCCGGTGGTCGCCGCGACCACACTGGGTGCGCTCCGCATCCAGAGCTCGCTGGAGAACGTGCAGCAGCTCGACGCCATGACCTCGCTGACCGACCTCACGGAGCAGGCGACCAAGCTGGCCGCCGCACTCCAGGAGGAGCGGGACGTCTCGGCCGGCCCGCTGTCCAGCAAGTCCCGTAACGAGGGCGACGACGGCATCGTCGACGCCAAGCAGAAGACCAAGCTGGCGCGTACGGCCTTTGTCAACGCCGCCAACCAGGTCTCGCCGGACCTCACGGGCGTCGCCGCCTCGATCGGCACGATCAACCAGCAGCTCAGCACCCTGAGCGGCATCCAGGAGCGCGCGTACGACCAGGACGGCTACATCTCACAGACCGTCAGCGAGTACAACAACCTCATCCAGTCGCTGATCGACCTCTCCCAGGAACTGGCCGAGGCGACCGGCAACTCGGAGATGATCACCAGTACCCGCGCGCTGGCGGCGTTCTCGGCCGCCAAGGAGTACGACTCCATCCAGCGCGCCGTCGTCAGCGCCGCCCTGGCCAACGACCGCACCCTCAGCCCCAACGACTTCCGCTACCTCCAGGGCGCCAACCGCGCCGAGGGCACGGAGCTCAAGCAGTTCACCCAGATCTACGGCCGGTCGAACGCCAAGGACCTCCTCAAGGGCCTCACCGGCGGCAACGACATCGTCACCAAGTTCGACGACCAGGCCGACCGCATCATCGGCTCCGAGTCGAGCATCCAGAACTTCCAGGGCACCTATCTGGACTGGGATGACGACGCCAAGACCAAGCTGCAGGTCATGGGGCAGATCGAGCAGACCCTGCTGCAGCAGATGCAGCAGAAGGCCCTGACGCTGCGTGACGAGGCCCAGCAGGAAGCGATCCTCAGCGGTGCGCTGATCCTCCTCGTGCTCGGCATCTCGGTCGTCGGCGCCTTCGTCGTCGCCCGGTCCATGGTCCGCTCGCTGCGCCGGCTGCAGGACACCGCCCAGGAAGTCGCCCAGAAGCGGCTGCCGGAACTGGTCAAGCAGCTCTCGGAGTCCGACCCGCAGGACGTCGACACCTCGGTCGAGTCGATCGGTATCAACACCCGCGACGAGATCGGGCAGGTGGCCCGCGCGTTCGACGAGGTCCACAGCGAGGCCGTCCGTCTCGCCGCCGAGCAGGCGCTGCTGCGAGGGAACGTCAACGCGATGTTCACCAACCTCTCGCGCCGCAGCCAGGGCCTGATCCAGCGCCAGCTGAGCCTGATCTCCGAACTGGAGTCCCGCGAGGCCGACCCGGACCAGCTGTCCAGCCTCTTCAAGCTCGACCACCTCGCGACCCGTATGCGCCGGAACGGCGAAAACCTCCTCGTCCTCGCGGGCGAGGAGCCCGGCCGCCGCTGGACCCGCCCGGTTCCGCTGGTCGACGTCCTGCGCGCCGCCGCATCCGAGGTGGAGCAGTACGAGCGCATCGAGCTCACATCGGTACCGGCGGTCGAAGTCACCGGCCGCGTCGTCAACGACCTCGTCCACCTGCTCGCAGAGCTGCTGGAGAACGCGACCTCGTTCTCCTCCCCGCAGACCAAGGTCCGGGTCACCGGCCACGCGCTGCCCGACGGCCGCGTGCTGATCGAGATCCACGACACCGGCATCGGCCTCTCCCCGGAGGACCTCGCCGACATCAACGAGCGGCTCGCGAACCCGCCGACGGTGGACGTCTCCGTCTCCCGCCGCATGGGTCTGTTCGTGGTCGGCCGCCTGTCCCTGCGCCACGGCATCCGGATCCAGCTCCGTCCGTCCGACTCGGGCGGCACCACCGCGCTGGTCATGCTGCCGGTGGACGTCACCCAGGGCGGCGCCAAGCCGCAGCCCGGCGCGGGCAACCGCGGCCAGCAGCCCGGCGGGGCCCCCGCCGCGGCTCCGGGCAGTTCCGCACCGGGCATGGGCGGCGGGGCCGGTACCGGCCTGGCCGGCATGCACCGCGGCGGCCCGCGCAACCAGGTGCCCGGCGCCGCGGCGCGTCCGGCGCTCAACTCCGGTCCCGGCGGGGGCCGGCAGGGCGGCCGTCAGGCAGGCCCCGGCGCACCCGCGGGCCCCGGCCCGCAGCACTCGGGCCCGAGCTGGGCCAACGAGCAGGCTTCCGGCGGCCAGGGTCGCCCGCAGCAGCCGCCGCAGCAGCAGCAGCAGCCTCAGGCTGCTCCCCCGCAGCGCCCGGCGGCCCCGCAGCCGATGGGCGCCGCCCACGGCCCCGAGGCCGACATGCCGCGCGGTCACGAGGAGCTGGAGACCACGGCGCAGTTCGAGCGCCCGGACTTCGGCGCCATGCCGCCCACCCCGCTGGCGTACGGCGCGCCGCAGATGCCGCAGCACGGCGGCCAGGCGCCGCAGCAGCAGTTCACCCGCAGCGACGTCTTCCAGCGCCCCGCGGCGCAGCAGTACCCGCAGGCGGCGGATGTCCCCCAGGCCCAGCAGTACCCGCAGGCACCGCAGTACGCGCAGCCCGCGGAGGCCCCGCAGTACCCGCAGTACTCCCAGCCGGCGGAGGCCCCGCGGGCTCCGGAGCCGAGGCAGCCCGCTCCGGCGGCCCCGACCGGCCCGCGGCACTCCGGGTCGTACGCCCAGGGACCCGATGCCGCGCCGCGGCAGCGGCCCACAGCCCCGCAGGGCGAGCGGCAGCCGCTGCCGGCCGCCAGCGAGCCGATGGCGCTGCCTCCGGCCCCGATGCGCAACGACGAGACCAGCCCGATCTTCGACTCGCTCGAGTCGGACTGGTTCCGTACCGGCCGTGCCGAGCGCATGCAGCAGGTGCACGTCGAGGGCGCCCCGGTCATCCCGCAGCAGAACAACGGCAACGTCCCGAGCGCCGCCGCGCCCACCCGGTCGCCGCAGCGCCCCGCCCCGCAGCAGCCGCAGCGGGCCCGTGCCGAGTACCCCGCACAGCCGGCGCAGCCCGCGCCGTCGGCGCAGCCCGCGCAGCCGCCGCTGCCCCCGCGGCGCGAGTCCGCGGCGTGGCGGTCCTCGCCGAACGACGAGGTGTGGGAGCGCGCCGGCCAGGTTCGCGAGCCGTCCGCCGGCGGGGTCACTCCTTCGGGTCTGCCGCGGCGGGTCCCCAAGGCCAACCTCGTCCCGGGAGCCGGTGCTCCCCAGCAAGCCCCACAGGGAGGTCCGCAGGTTTCCCGGGCCCCCGACGACGTGCGCGGACGCCTGACCAACCTCCGTCGCGGTATCCAGCAGGGCCGTCAGGCCGGTACGGGAATGACCGACGGCCGCGGCTTTGGCACCACTCACCAGCAGGAGCGTTAGTTGAGTCAGATGAGCCAGGCGGCACAGAATCTGAACTGGTTGATCACCAACTTCGTGGACAACACCCCCGGGGTGTCCCACACCGTTGTCGTGTCCGCCGACGGCCTGCTGCTGGCCATGTCCGAGGGGTTCCCCCGGGACCGTGCCGACCAGCTGGCAGCCGTTGCCTCCGGTCTGACCTCGCTGACCGCGGGCGCGTCCCGCATCTTCGAGGGCGGCCACGTGAACCAGACCGTCGTGGAGATGGAGCGCGGCTTCCTCCTCCTGATGACGATCTCCGACGGGTCCGCGCTGGCCGTGCTGGCGCACCCGGAGTGCGACATCGGCCTCGTGGGCTACGAGATGGCCCTGCTCGTCGACCGAGCGGGTGCCGTGCTCACGCCCGACCTGCGCGCAGAACTCCAAGGCAGCCTGATGGGCTGAGCTCCGCGGAGCCCGGCCGAATGCACGCCCCATGACTACTCGCGACACGCGTCCGCTCTTACCCGGAGGATTCATGACCCCGCCGCCCGCCTCGCCCGGCCCGTACGGCGCGTCTCACCACGCGCCGTACGGGAGCGAGGGCGACCAGCCGCTGGTGCGGCCGTACGCCATGACCGGTGGTCGGACCCGGCCGCGCTACCAGCTCGCCATCGAGGCCCTGGTCAGCACCACCGCGGACCCGGGCGCCTTCCAGGGACTGCTCCCCGAACACCAGCGCATCTGCCACCTGTGCATGGAGATCAAGTCGGTCGCCGAGATCTCGGCGCTGCTGGGGATCCCGCTGGGAGTGGCCCGGATCCTGGTGGCCGACCTGGCCGAGGCCGGTATGGTCGCCATCCACCAGCCGAGCAGCGGCGAGGCCGGCGGACAGCCTGATGTGACACTGCTCGAAAGGGTGCTCAGTGGACTTCGCAAGCTCTAGGCCGGGGCAGCAGGCGGCGTACGGTGCGCCGCCCGCGGCCCGGTCCACCACCTCGGCGAAGATCGTGGTGGCGGGTGGCTTCGGCGTGGGCAAGACCACGTTCGTCGGAGCGGTCTCGGAGATCAACCCGCTCCGCACGGAGGCCGTGATGACTTCGGCGTCCGCGGGTGTGGACGATCTGACGCACGTGGCCGACAAGACCACGACCACCGTGGCCATGGACTTCGGCCGTATCACGCTCGATGACGACCTGATCCTCTACCTGTTCGGTACGCCGGGTCAGGACCGCTTCTGGTTCATGTGGGACGACCTGGTCCGCGGCGCCATCGGCGCCGTCGTCCTCGTCGACACCCGCCGACTGGCCGACTGCTTCCCCGCGGTCGACTACTTCGAGAACAGCGGCCTGCCCTTCGTCATCGCCCTCAACGGCTTCGACGGCCACCAGCCGTACACGCCCGACGAGGTCCGCGAGGCCCTCCAGATCGGTCCCGAGGCGCCCATCCTCACCACGGACGCCCGGCACCGCGCCGAGGCGAAGAGCGCGCTCATCACGCTCGTCGAACACGCGCTGCTGGCTCGTCTCAAGTAGGCATTCCCGCTCGGCACTTCGCGTAGGGGCCGGCCGTGTCTTCCGACATGGCCGGTCCTTTTGTTCATAACGTTTCGACCGCGAATCAGAACAACCCGAACACCGCCCGCGCCCATTCGGCTTCACTGCGCGCTCAACTTACCGGTGAATTGCCATCGCTTTACACTTATGCCCGTTTTACGCGGCGCGTGATCATGGGGTCGCAGTCCTCTCCGGACGTTTGTGGAGCACCCCCATGACGTGCTGGAATCTGTCGAAACCCGAGAGTAGGAACGGTGCCGCCGCGGCGCCGTCGCCGAGAGGTTGTTGGTCGAGTGAGGAACACGAGGCGAGCAGAGCCGGATCCCGCGGACCATCCGCGTGGCAATTTCACGCCGCCCGCGCGACACGGCAACACGCAGGACACTGCTCCCGAGGTCGCCACCGCCCCGACGCCGGTGGCGAGTACGGGCAACCGCTTCGCCATGCGCAACTGGCGGGTGGGCACCCGCCTGAACGTCATCCTCCTCATACCGGTGCTGGTCGCCCTGGTCTTCGGCGGCTTCCGGGTACAGAGCTCCGTCCAGACATGGCAGCAGGCGGACGACGCGGTGCGGACCGCCGACGCCGTGCGCGCCGCCGTGGACTACGCCAACGCCGTCCTCAATGAACGCGACCTCAGCGTGGTTCCCCTGCTGGCCGGTGACGCCGAGGACAAGAACGTCGTCGCCACCCGTGCCGCCACCGACCGGGCCGCCGCGAAGTTCGACGCGGCCGTCGCCGAGCTGCCCGTGAACGACCGGCTGCAGCGCCGCGTGGCGACCATCCGCGCGGGCGAGAAGATTTTGTCGAAGCTGCGCGAGACGGCCTTCACCCGGCAGCTCCCCGGCGTGCAGACCGAGGAGAAGTACGTCGAGGTCCAGCACCCGCTGATGGAGCTCACGAACGAGCTGGGCTTCGGCACCAACCGCGTCGCCTCCTACGGCCGTACGCTCTACGCGCTGGAACTGGCCAAGGCGGCCGAGTCGCTGACCCGCTCCATCGGCACCCACCTGCTGGTCGAGGACCGCAGCAAGCTGGCGCCCGGTGAGCTGCAGCTCCAGCTCACCGCCTTCACCTCGTACGCCTACCTCCAGCAGGTCGCCCTCGAGGAGTACCGCGGCGGTGGCAGCCCCGCGGACCACCAGCGGCTGCAGGACGAGCTGGCGGCGGCCCAGCAGAAGGGCAAGGAGCAGCTCACCCAGGCCGCCGAGGCGGCCAAGCGGGCCGACCGGCCGTTCAAGGCCCCGCCGGCCCTCGAGGAGATGATCAAGCAGATCGCCTCCGGCAAGAGCCCCGCGGAGCTCAAGGCCCAGGGCGTGACCCCGGAGAGCTGGTTCGGCGCCAGCACCCTCGCCTTCGAGGCGTACAAGAACGTCGGGCAGCACCTGGCCGACCAGGCGTACACCGACTCGAGCGACATCGCCGCCGGCGCCCGTACCGACGCCGTCGTCAACTCCGCCGTCGTGCTGATCTCGCTGATCATCGCCTTCATCGTGGCCGCGATGGTCGCCCGCTCCATGAGCAACAGCATGCGCCGCCTGCGCACCTCGGCCTTCGAGGTCGCCGAACAGCGGCTGCCGGGCCTGGTCGACCAGCTCTCGCGCACCGACCCGGGCAAGGTCGACACCCGCGTGCAGGCGATCCCGATCACCTCCAACGACGAGATCGGCGAGGTCGCCCGCGCCTTCGACCAGATCCACCGTGAGGCCGTGCGGCTCGCGGCGGAGCAGGCCCTGCTCCGCGGCAACGTCAACGCGATCTTCACCAACCTCTCCCGGCGCAACCAGGGCCTGATCCAGCGCCAGCTGACGCTGATCACGGACCTGGAGAACAACGAGGCGGACCCGGAGCAGCTGCAGAACCTCTTCCAGCTGGACCACCTGGCGACCCGTATGCGGCGCAACGGCGAGAACCTCCTCGTCCTCGCGGGCGAGGAGCCCGGCCGCCGCTGGAACCAGCCGGTCCCGCTGGTCGACGTGCTCCGCGCGGCCGCCTCCGAGGTGGAGGCGTACGAGCGCATCGAGCTCGTCGGCATCCCGGAGAGCGAGATCCACGGCACCGCCGTGACCGACCTCGTGCACCTGCTGGCGGAGCTGCTGGAGAACGCCACCACGTTCTCCTCGCCGCAGACCAGGGTGCGGGTCACCGCCACCCGGCTGCCCGACGGCCGCGTCATGGTCGAGATCCACGACAAGGGCATCGGCCTCACCGCCGAGGACTTCGCGGACATCAACCACAAGCTGGCCGACCCGCCGATCGTCGACGCGTCGGTCTCCAAGCGCATGGGCCTGTTCGTGGTCGGCCGCCTCGCCGACCGGCACGGCATCCGCGTCCAGCTCCGCCCGTCCGGTGAGCAGGCCGGCACGACCTCGCTGGTCATGCTTCCCGAACCGATCACCCACGGAGGCGGCGGCGAGGAGCTGCCGCTGGAGAACGACTTCACGGTCTCCCGTATCGTGCCGGAGCTCGAGGCCCCGCAGGAGGCCGCCTACGGGCCGACCGCCGCGGAGCTCGGTTTCGACGACTCGCGCTACGAGCGGGCCCAGGCCCCGCAGGACACCCGCGCGCTCGACCCCGTCAGCCGCTCACTCGGTCGTGACCAGCGCCGCGCCCAACTCGAGGCTGCGGCCGGCGACCGCCCCGCGGAGCACCCGGCCTTCGAGGGGGAAGCGCGCGAGCAGGGATTCCAGGACGGCTACCAGGAGCCGGGCGCCGAGGGGGCGTTCCAGGAGACCCCCTCCCAGGGGGACGGATCCTTCCAGGGGGACGGAACCTTCCAGGGCGACGGATCGCAGGGCGAAGGCTTCCCCGCGCAGGGCTACGGCGGACCGGGTTACCAGGAGCCGCAGGCCCAGCCGTACCAGGAGCAGCAGGGCTACGGCACCCGGCCCGGCTTCCAGGAGCAGGTCCACAGTGACGGCGCCTACGCCGCGCTGGGGTACCCCCCGCAGAACGGCTACGCCCAGGGCGACTGGCAGCAGCAGAACGGCCATGCCCAGGAGCACTGGACGACGTCGGCCGACGACGTGCCGCAGCCTCCCGGGCCGCAGACCTTCCCCGCCCCGGGAGGGGCCGATTCCGCCACTGCCGCCCCCTTCGAGGCCGCGGAGCGCGTAGGCTTCGACCGACCGGGTCCGGCCGCCGGCCCGCTGCACTCCTCGATGACCGACGCGGGCCTGCCGCGTCGGGAGCGCGGGCGGCAGCAGTCCGGCCCGGGGGCGGCGGCACAGCCGGAGCCCCAGCCGGCGGACGGCTTCCCGGCGCAGCCGGCGTCCTCCGCGCCGGCGTCGGACGGGGAAACCGAGTGGCACTCCACGAACGACGACAACTGGCAGCGGGCCGAACAGGCCCGCAAGCCCAAGGCGGGCGGAGTCACCCCCTCCGGCCTGCCCCGGCGGGTCCCCAAGGCCAACCTGGTCCCGGGGACCGCACAACAGACTCCGCAGGGCGGACCGATGGTCTCCCGTGCACCCGAGGACGTCCGCGGCCGGCTGAGCAATCTCCGGCGCGGCGTCCAGCAGGGACGCACTGCGGGAACTGACACGAACGGCCAGGGCTTCGGCCCCAAGCACCAGGAGCGTTAGTTGAGTCCGATGAGCCAGGCGGCACAGAACCTGAACTGGTTGATCACCAGTTTCGTGGACCAGACCCCAGGGGTCTCCCATACGGTTGTGGTCTCTGCCGACGGCCTGCTGCTGGCTATGTCCGAAGGATTCCCGCGGGACCGTGCGGACCAGCTGGCCGCGGTGGCCTCCGGTCTGACCTCGCTGACCGCGGGTGCCTCGCGCATCTTCGAGGGCGGCCACGTGAACCAGACCGTCGTGGAGATGGAGCGCGGCTTCCTCTTCATCATGTCCGTCTCGGACGGCTCCTCGCTGGCCGTACTGGCGCACCCGGAGTGCGACATCGGCCTCGTGGGCTACGAGATGGCCCTGTTGGTCGACCGGGCGGGCAACGTGCTGACTCCTGATCTGCGTGCGGAGTTGCAGGGCAGCCTGCTCAACTGACCGACAGGCCTGCGGGCGCGTCTGGGGACCCGTAGGGTTTTCAGACGCGTTACCCAGCTGGAGGAGGAACCGTGGCAACGCCCTCAGGCGGAGATCAGTACGGCAATCACCAACAGCAGCCGCCCTTCCAGCGGTTTGACTTCCCCTCGGCGCCGAGCCCGGAACCGCCCGCCTCCCATGGCGGCGGGAATCACGGTCCCAGGCCCATGCCACCGCACCGGCAGCCGAGGATCCAGCCGTACGAACCTCCGCAGGCGCCACCGCCTCGGACAGCGCAGACCGGGCCGGCCAGGCAGCCGTCCGGTCTGGTACGCCCCTATGCCATGACCGGTGGCCGAACCCGGCCGCGCTACCAACTCGCCATCGAGGCGCTGGTCAGTACGACAGCCGATCCGGTGCAGCTGCGGGGCCAGTTGCCGGAGCACCAGCGGATCTGCATTCTCTGCCGGGAGATCAAGTCGGTCGCGGAGATCTCCGCGCTCCTCTCCATCCCCCTCGGCGTCGCCCGAATCCTCGTCGCCGACCTGGCGGAGGCCGGGCTCGTCGCCATTCACCAGCCCGGTGGCGACAGTGCCTCGGGCGGACAGCCAGACGTGACACTGCTCGAAAGGGTGCTCAGTGGACTTCGCAAGCTCTAGCGGTCCAGCTCGCTCAACCACCTCGGCGAAGATCGTGGTGGCGGGCGGCTTCGGCGTGGGCAAGACCACGTTCGTCGGTGCCGTATCGGAGATCAACCCGCTGCGTACCGAAGCCGTGATGACCTCCGCGTCCGCGGGGATCGACGATCTGACGCACGCGCCGGACAAGACCACGACGACCGTGGCCATGGACTTCGGCCGTATCACGTTGGACGAGGACCTGATCCTCTACCTGTTCGGTACGCCGGGTCAGGACCGCTTCTGGTTCATGTGGGACGACCTGGTCCGCGGCGCCATCGGCGCCGTCGTCCTCGTCGACACCCGCCGACTGGCCGACTGCTTCCCCGCGGTCGACTACTTCGAGAACAGCGGCCTGCCCTTCGTCATCGCCCTCAACGGCTTCGACGGCCACCAGCCGTACACGCCCGACGAGGTCCGCGAGGCCCTCCAGATCGGTCCCGAGGCGCCCATCCTCACCACGGACGCCCGGCACCGCGCCGAGGCGAAGAGCGCGCTCATCACGCTCGTCGAACACGCCCTGATGGCGCGCCTGCGGTAGCGGTTCCCGCTTCCCATACGACGCGAAAGGCCCCGCACGGCATGTGCGGGGCCTTCGCGCTTCCTTCGTCTTCGAGATGCAACCACCCCTACCCGTAAGGCGTTTGATAAAAGGGAGGCGGAAGAAGAGCTTCTGTGCGCCGGAGTCGACGGGGGTTGCTCATGGGCGTGGTCCTGCCGGACGAACTGGCCTGGTTCCTCGACCTGATCGGCATCATGTGGCCGAACGTCGACGAGGACGACTACCGCGAGATGGCGACGGCCCTGCGGGAGTTCGCCGATGACGTGGACCACGGCGGCGGCGGTCTGCACGAGGCCGTGGCCGGCCTGCTCGGGGCGACCGAAGGCCCGGCCATCGATGCCTTCGACGCGCACTGGAGCAAGGTCGGTTCGCACCTGGGCAACCTCGCCGACGCCGGCCGGCTCGGTGCGACCGCGCTCGACGGGGTGGCCCTGGTGATCGAGGGCGCCAAGATCGGGGCGGTGGTCCAGCTCGGCATCCTGGCGACCGAGCTCATCGCCGCCCAGGCCGCCGCGCCCTTCACCCTGGGCCTGTCCGAACTCGGCGCGGCGGGCGCCACGCAGGCGACCCGGATCATCGTCAAGCGCCTCTTCAAGGAGGCCGCCCAGCAGGCGGTCGACCAGGTCATCGGCCTGGCGACGGGCCCGGTGTACGCGGCGCTGGGGAACATGGCGGGCGACCTGGCCATCCAGCTCGGCGCCAACGCGCTGGGCGTCCAGCACGGCGTGGACCTCGGCCGTGCGGCCGACGCGGGCAAGGACGGCTTCCAGCAGGGCGTGGAGGACGCCGAGCACCAGGTGACCGGCGGCAAGGACGGCGGCTTCGTGCTGGCCAGCGCCGGGGGCGGGGGCGCTGGGGGCGGAGGCGGCGGAGGCGGCGGAGGCGGCAGCCGGATCCGCCACGACGAGAGCGCTTACGACGACTTCGACGCCTCCGTCGGCGACCACGGCGAGGAGATGAGGTCCCGGGGCCGCGACAAGATTGCCCGCGCCCGGGGGCACCACTCGAGGACGAAGGGCAGGGGCGGGGAACTGACGCAGGCCGCCGAACAGTTCATCGAGACCGTCATCACGGGTGTGCACAACGGCCTGGACAACGCGACGTCGCACATCACGGGGGACATGCGGCGCGGCGTGCGCCAGATGCACAGCAACCACAAGGACAACGACGAGCGCACCGCCGCCGACCTCATCGGCCTGCACAAGACCCATTCGGCCGGGCAACTGCAGAACCTCGGTGACAAGACGCCCGTGTACCTGGTGGACGAGCACGGCACCGTGCACCGGCTCGGCTTCGACGACCACGATCCGACCGGCATCTCCCGGACCAAGGCGGACTCGGCGAACGACCCGCTGGTCGGCAGGCTCATCGACGGGGGCAACCCTCTCCCCGGGCACCGCAAGAAGTCGGTCCCGCTGGGCCGCACTCCCCCCGGCAAGGAGGGACCCCGCAAGCGCTCCGAGCCGGTGGAGGCCGGGAGCACCGATCTGTCCCGTGCCACGCAGATGGCGCGGCACGCTCTCGGGGACTACGGCAACCGCAACTACGCGGCGTTCCGGATCAAGGACGGTGACAACGAGTTCATCCTGGTCGGCCACAGCACCGACTCACGGCACTCGGAGCGCGTGCTGGGCATCCCCCTCATACGCGGCGGGACAGGCGGCGGGGTGACCGAGGCCTACACCGAGCGCGCGCCCTGCCGGACGTACCCGTACTACTGCGGCGAATGGCTCCAACGCCATCTCCCGGAGGATGTCCAGGTGTCGCACAGCTTCGAATACGGTGAGAACGCGACGGGTGCGACGCCCGAGGCTCTGAAGCAGCAGCGAGAGGCTTCTCAGGCCCGCGGGAACGACGCCCTCAACGACTACACCAACCGGCTCGGCCGACACCGGCGCTGACGTCACCGCCGCCGCGACGGCCGCTCAGAGGAGACATGATCACCACCGTCACCCACGACACGCTCGTGCGGACCTTCGGCGCCGACGCCGTGGTGCGCCTGCCGGAGCAGGCACAGGCACCGGAGCTCTCCCACACCCCCACGCGCACCTTCCTGGCGGACATCGGCCTGCCGCTCGTCGCAGGCGCTCTGTTCGAGGTCGTCGACGACCTCGGCAGCGGGCTCACCCCCCTGCTCGACGAGTACGGCGAGGAGGAACTCGCCGCGTTCGGGCTCGGCCCGGACGCCGTGCGCCACTGGTTCTTCCTGGGCGAGGCCGCCTGGAGCGCCCTCGCCCTGGACGGCGGGTCCGGCCGTGTCCTCGCGCTGCACGGTGAGATCGGCGAGGCCGAGCCCGTGCACACCGACCTGGCGGGCATGGCGTACGCGATGCAGGTCCTCGCCACCCGGCGACCGGAGTTCACCACCAAGGGCGGCGCGAACCAGGATCTGGAGGCCGTACGACGCGCGGCCGCACAGGTGCGCCGGGAGGTCTCCGAGGCCGACCCGCTGCCCTTCGCCCGCTCCGAGGGTCTGTGGCACACGGTGATCGAGGACATCGCGGGAGGCATGTGGTGAGCACGGGCGAAAGGGCCTCCGGGCGGTTCGGGCCCGAGGGCGTGCGCCGGCTGGGAGAGCTCGTCCTGCCCTTGCAGGTCGGGCCGTACTTCCGCACCGGTACCGCCGATCCCGTCCCGCTGGGCGAATTCGCGCGCGCCGTCGGCGCGGAGGTCCGGGGGGACGGTCAGGAGACCTGGACCCGGCTGGGCGACGACAGGGGCTACGAACTGTGCGTGGACGCGCAGGGCGCCGTGCGGGCGGTCCTGCTCGGCTACGACGAACCGACCCGGTTCGTCGGCGGCTCGGCCGCCGCCTTCGCTGAGGGCCTCCTCGAACTGGATCTGGCCCTGGGGGCGATCGCCGGGACGGACGACCCCGCCGAGGCCCGGACGGCCTTCGGCCGGCTGGAGGAGCGGCTGCACGCGCTGGACGAAGCGGCGTTCGCCGACCGGGAGAACTGGTGGCCGCTGGTGCTCGACGACATCCGGGACACCGCGAGCGTGCGGTGGTTCGCGGCGATGGAGGTCGTGGACGCGGGCGGGGAGAAGAAGATCTTCACCCAGGCGAGCGGCATCTGCGTTCACCCGGAGGAGCGGCTGTGGGCGTCCCTGCGGGCGGCCGGGGTCGAGCCGGAACAGGTGACGGCCATCCACACCGATCTGGAGGCGTGTTTCCTGCCCGGGCACTACTGCTCGATGTGGCTCGGCGACGTCTTCCCGGACGCGCGGCTCACCCACACCTTCCCGTACGGCGAGGACGCGGAGTCCCGGGCGGAGGGCCTGCGCCGGCTGAGCGGGAAGGCGGAGTCGTGACCACGCCCGGCGACTCGGCCCGGCCGCTGCTCGACGACGCGCTGCTGCCGTCCGGGCGCGCGCTGCTCGACTGGGCGTCCGACGGGGAGGCCCCCCGGCTCTGTCTGGTCACCGGTGGGCGCGGCACCGGCAAGAGCAGGGTCCTGGCCTGGTACGTCACCGGCTCCGGTCCGCATCCCGCGGTGCGCGTACACGCACTGGTTCCCGCCGCGGGGCTCACGGCCGAGGTCTTCGCCTGGGAGATGGGCCGCCAACTCGGGTACGGCCCGCTCGACGCACCGGGCATCCTGCGCAGGCTGGCCCGCGACGCGCGGCCGGTCCTGCTCGCGGTCCCCGACCTGCACCAGGCGCCCGGGACGGCTCCCGCGGAGATCGTCAGCGGGCTCCTCGCACCGCTGCTGGGCCTCCCCCACGTACGGTTGATCGTGGAAGCGGCGGACTCCGGCGCCGTCGGCTGGCCCGCGCCGTTCCGGGAGGTGGCGCTCCCAGGCGCCCTCTCCGCGACGGAACCGGCGAGGGACGGCGAGGGGTCGGCTTGGCCGGCGGCCTCGCTACCGGCCGCGCCCGCCGGCAGCCCCGACTGGGAACGGGCACCGGAGGCGGTGCGTGCCCGGGCTCTCGCCCTCGCCCTGGCAACGGGCACCGCCGGCCGGCTCACCAGTGACCCGGGCTTCCTCGTCCACGGTTCCGCTCCCGCGATCACGGCCGCGCTGGCGGACCCCCGCACCCCCGCCCCGCCGGGGCTGCGGGCCGTGTGGCGCCGCGCCGCTCCCGCCCTCACCAGCCTGGGCCTCACCGGCCCCGAACGGGCCGCCGTCCTGCACGCGGCCGCGCTCGCCGGCGACCCGAAGCTCGCCGCCTACCTCGCGCCCCTGGCCCGCGAGCACTCCTGGACCGCGCGGTGGGCATCACCCGATCCGGTCACCGCGTTGGCCCTGGGCGCCGACGCGTTGCTCACCGCCGACCCGGTGGGCCGGCTGCGGCTCCTCGACCCTGCGACCGGCGGCGTCCGCCGGGGCGTCCCGGCCGATCCCGCCGTGCGGCCGGTCGCCGCGGTCATGCGTGAGGGGAGCATGCTCCTCCTGGACGGCAACGACTTCCTGCACCCTGCGGGTGACCTCTCAGTCGCCTTCTCCCGGATCGCCCACGTCCACAACCCGGCCGCCGCCACGCCCACCGCCCTCGCCGCATGCGGCCGCCACGTCGTCGTGGGCGACGCGGGGGGCCGGGTCCATCTGTGGGACGTGGACGCCCCCGACCGGGGCGCCTCGGGTCGCACACTGCATCCCGCCCCGGTCACGGCTCTGGCTCTCCTGGACGTGCCCGCGCACGACCTGAGCTTCTGTCTGAGCGGCGGAGCCGACGGAAGACTGCGCCTGTGGGAGACGGGGACAGACCCGATGCCCGAACCCGTCGACCGGCGGGAGGCGGTGGTCACCGCTCTCGCGGCCTGCGACACCCCCGCGGGACCCGTGGTCGCCGCGGCCTGGTCCGACGGTGAACTGCACCTGTGGAACCTGTTCGAGGCGACGCGCCGGGTTCTCACTCCGCCGCACCGCGCCGCGGCGCTCGCCCTCGCCGGCGACGGCACGCTGTTCGTCGCCGGAACGGCGGGGATCGCCGCGCTGCGCACGCGACAGGAGGCGTCGTAACGGCACGGTCCCCACTCCCGCCCCACGGCCCCACCGCCCCGCGGGGCAGCGCCTCACGACGCCCGTCACTCGCGCCGCGACGGTGCCGCCCCTTCACACGGCGGGGGGGGGGGGGGGGGGGGGGGGGGGGGGGGGGGGGGGGGGGGGGGGGGG
>NZ_CBDRBL010000017.1:0-98980 GCF_965342175.1 Actinacidiphila sp. bgisy167 | reverse complement strand
ATTCTTCCGCAGACGCCAGCGTCAGCCACACATCGTCCGCGGCTACTTCGGCGGCCCACACGTCCGCTACGTCCTGAACGAGAACTCCATGAGTTTCTGATCATAAGTGCCAGTGCCGCGGCGTGTGGGCCGCCACACGGCTTCTTGGTCGTGCGGCGTTCGCAGCGAGCGGGCGCATCCCCGCTCTCTTGCGCGCTCACGGCACATCACTGGACTCCTGCGATCTCCGGGGTCGTATACTTGCCTCCCACCTGGTGCTACTTCCTGTGGAACCTCAAGATCGCAGTCGACAGGTGTCCAGGATCAAGGGGAGGCTCCACCCCGCACCACGGCCCCACGGCCGGGCAGGCCACGACCTGACCAGCCATCGGCCGCTACCTGCGGATTCGGGTCAGAGGCGGCCGGCCACCGTGCGCGCCAGTTCCTCGAGCGGCTTGTCGAAGCGGGAAGGCTCCGCGTTGCGCACCAGCCGGATCGCGACCCACTGCTCGGACACCCGCAGGAAGACCGATCCGTCCTCCAGCCACGCCTCGTCGCCGATGCCGTCGAGGGGCCTCATCTCGTGGCCGATCCCGCGCTCGGCGTCGTAGTAGCTCTTCCCCGAATCCCCCGCGAAGATCTCGACCTGGGCCGTCGGGCCCGATTCCGGCGCGGTGTAGGTGCAGGTTCCGGCCAGGTCCTTGCCGACCGTCAGGGCCGTACCGGCGAGCCGTTCGGCCTCTGCCTGCGTCACCAGGGCGCACGGGTCGTCCGCTGCCGTCCCGTCCGCCACCCCGGCGGTCGGCGACGCGGACGGCCGGGCCGGGGACGCCGCTGACGACCCCTCCGCACCCGGCGCACCCGGCGCACCCGGCGCGGTCGGCGCGGTCGCGGACGGCCTGTCGCCGGCGCCGCCGGCCGCCGGCTGCTGGCACCCCTGCAGGGCCAGGGCCAGCAGCGCCACCACCGGCACCCCCGCCCAGACCGGAGTGCGCCTGCGGTCGCCGGACGCCGTCCGGCTGCGTGCGTGCACCATCGATTCGTTCCCCCCTCGGTAGGCGTCTCGCTCACGTCCCGGTCGTCCACCCCGGGACGGATGCCCCTACAGACGCACCCGGCAGCCGCTCGGTTTCGGCCCCGCGAAACGGTTGCCGCCCCGGCGTGCGCCGGGTTCGCGCCGGGCCCGCCCTGCGGGACGATGCGGCGGCGCAGCCGACGTCCTACCCTCGGGTCGCATACGGACAAACGCACTTCCTCATCCTGGGGGCCGGCGTGTCGACATGGACGGCAGCGGACGCAGAGGGCATAGAGGCGGGAGCGGAGCCCGCCGCCCGGGCGACGGCGCTGACGAAGTCCTACGGGACGGGCGAGACCCGGGTGGTGGCGCTGGACGCGGTGGACGTGGAGATCGCCCGGGGCCGCTTCACGGCGGTGATGGGCCCCTCGGGCTCGGGCAAGTCCACGCTGATGCACTGCCTGGCCGGGCTGGACTCGGTCACCTCGGGGCGGGTGTGGATCGGCGGGACCGAGATCACCCGGCTGGCCGAGCGCGACCTGACCCGGCTCCGCCGCGACCGGGTCGGCTTCGTCTTCCAGGCGTTCAACCTGTTGCCGACGCTCACCGCAGCCGAGAACATCACGCTGCCGATGGACATTGCGGGCCGCAGGCCCGACCGGGAGTGGGTGGACCGGGTGATCGACACCCTGGGCCTGCGCGACCGGCTGGGGCACCGACCCGCACAACTGTCGGGCGGGCAGCAGCAGCGTGTGGCCTGCGCCCGCGCCCTCGCCTCCCGGCCGCAACTGATCTTCGCCGACGAACCGACCGGCAATCTCGACTCGCAGGCGGGCGCCGAGGTGCTGGGCTTCCTGCGCGAGTCCGTGGACTCCCTCGGCCAGACCGTGGTGATGGTGACCCATGACCCCGGCGCGGCGGCGTGGTCGGACCTGGTGCTCTTCCTGGGCGACGGGCGGATCGTCGACGAGATGCACGAGCCGGCCGCGGACGGCGTCCTGGAACGGCTCAAGCGGCTCGACGCGCTGCGGACACAGGGATAGGGGCCGCAAATGCTCCGGGCGACGCTGCGCAGCTTCCTGGCCCACAGGGGCCGGCTGCTGCTCAGCGCGCTCGCCGTCCTGCTGTCGGTCGCGTTCGTCACCGGCAGCATGATCTTCTCCGACACCGTCAACCGCACCTTCGACCGCCTCTTCGCCTCGACGTCCGCCGACGTCACGGTGGGACCCCCGGAAGCCTTCAGCGAGGACCAGCAGTTCGCCTCCGGGCAGGTGCGCACCCTGCCGGCGTCCCTGCTGGACCGGGTGAGAGCGGTACCGGGCGTCGCGGACGCGCGCGTCGACGTCACCGTGTACAACACCACCGTCGTCGACGCCCGGGGCCGCCCGGTGGAACCGACCACCGGGGCCCTCACCGCGGCCACCGACTGGTCGGGCCATCCGCGCAGCCCGGTCCGGCTGACCAGCGGTCACGCGCCGCACGGCCCCGACGAGGCGGTCATCGACGCCGACACCGCCGAGAAGCGGGGCCTGAGGATCGGCGACCGGCTGCGGGTGCTGGCCCAGCCGGGCGCGTTCTCCGTGCGGATCGTCGGGATCGCCACGTTCACCACGACCAATCCGGGCGCCGCCCTGGTGTTCGTCGACACTCCCACCGCGCAGTCTCTGCTGCTCGGCCGGACGGGTGTCGCGACGTCGGTGCAGGCCGACGCCGCCCCCGGGGTCACCGACGAGGTGCTGAAGGAGCGGATCGCCGCCGCGCTGGGGCCGCGCTACACCTACACCACCCAGGCCGAGCAGGCGAAGTCGGCGGTGGAGAGCCTGGCGACCCTTCTCGACGTGATCAAGTACGTGATGCTGGGCTTCGCCGGGGTGGCGGTCCTGGCCGGGGTCTTCCTGATCGTCAACACCTACTCGATGCTGATCGCCCAGCGCACCCGGGAACTCGGCCTGCTGCGCGCCCTCGGGGCTGACCGCGCACAGGTGCGGCGGTCGGTTCTGGTGGAGGCGGTGCTTCTCGGGGCGGTGGGCTCCGCCCTGGGCCTGGTCTGCGGGGTCGGGCTGGCGGCGGGCCTCTTCCGTCTGCTCGGGGTGTTCGGGATGAACATCGACGCCGCCGAGATGGCCGTCCGGCTGCGCGTGCCGGTGGCGGCGTTCACCGTCGGCCTGCTGGTGACGCTGGTCGCGGCCTACCTGCCGGCGCGGCGGGCGTCCCTGGTCTCCCCCATGGCCGCGTTGTCGGACGCCGAGGCCGCCGGGCCCGGACGGAGCCTGCGGTACCGGGCGGTGGGCGGCGCGGTCGCGACCCTGGTGGCCGCGGCGGCGCTGAGCGGCGCGGCGGCGGCCGGGAGCGTCGGCGCCGCCGCGACCTTCCTCGGGGTGGGCATCGGGCTGTCGCTGGCGGCGGCGGTGGTCGTGGGCCCGTTGCTGGTGCGCCCGGTGGTCCGGGTGCTCGGCGGGGCGTTCCCCCATGTGTACGGGCCGGTGGGGCGGCTGAGCCAGCGCAACGCGCTGCGCAACCCGCGCCGTACGGGCGCCACGGCCGGCGCGCTGATGATCGGGCTGGCGCTGGTCACCGGCATGTCCGTCGCCGGCACGTCGATGGCGAGCTCCTTCGACCAGGAGATCGACCGGGCCCTGGGCGCGGACTATGTCGTGCAGGGCACGCATTTCGCGCCGTTCGCCCCGGAGATCACCGACCGGGTGCGCGCGGTGCGCGGCGCCGGGGAGGTGGTGCGGGTGCGGTACGTCTCCGTCCTGGTGACGCTGCCCGACGGCCGGACGACCAAGCTGACGGGGACGGCCATCGGCCCCGGGGCGGACCGCGCGCTCAACCTGGAGTACGCCGCGGGCGACACGGCGCGCGCCCTGGCCCGCGACAGCCTCTCGCTGTCCGCGACGTACGCCGCCCAGCACGGGCTGCGCGTGGGCAGCCGCATCCCCGTGCGCTTCGTCGACGGCCGCTCCGCGGCCTTCACGCTGCGCGCGCTGACCACCAGCCAGAGCACCGTGCTGGGCGACGACGCGACCCTGACCATGGGCCTGGCCACCGCCGAGCGGTTCCTGCCCCACGGCCAGGACGCGGCGCTGTACGTGAACGCCGCGCCCGGCACCGGCAAACCCGCGCTGCGGGCGGGACTGGAGCGGGCCCTCGCGCCCTATCCGCAGGTGGAGGTCCGTGACCAGGCCGACTACAAGGAACTGGTGCGCACCCAGATCTCCGTGCTGCTGAACCTGGTGTACGCGCTGCTCGGGCTGGCGATCGTCATCGCGGTGCTGGGCGTCGTCAACACGCTCGCCCTGTCGGTGATCGAGCGCACGCGTGAGATCGGCCTGCTCCGCGCCATCGGTCTGTCGCGACGGCAACTGCGCCGGATGATCCGGCTGGAGTCCGTGGTGATCGCGGTCTTCGGCGCGGTGCTGGGGCTCGCCCTGGGACTGGTCTGGGGCGTGGTGACGCACGAGGTGCTGGCGCTGGAGGGCCTGCGGGCCTTCGCCGTTCCCTGGACGACGGTGGGGGCGGTCCTCGCCGGCTCCGTGGTGGTGGGCCTGGTCGCGGCGCTGCTGCCGGCCCTGCGCGCCTCGCGGATGAACGTCCTTGCCGCGATCGCCCACGAATGACCCGAATGATCGGCGCCCGGGCGGGGAAGGTCGTGGACCGACGGACGGGGCCTTCGCCCGGTGACCGCGCAGCTGCGCCGTGCGGAGCCGCCGGAGGACCTGGGCAGCCCTGATTCGCTCGCCGCACCCCCTGGAGGCCTGCGTGGCTGACCGCACGAACGATCTCGCGATTCGCAGCGCCGTACCGGCCGACGCCGAACGGGTACTGGGCTTCTGGCGGACGGCCGCCGAGGGCACCAGCATCAGCGACGACGCGGACGGCGTGGCGCGGCTGATCGCACGCGACCCCGAAGCCCTGCTGCTCGCCGAGGCCGGCGGCGGGCTGGTCGGCACGGTCATCGCGGGCTTCGACGGCTGGCGCTGCCACCTGTACCGGCTGGCCGTCCACCCCGAGCGGCGCCGGCAGGGCGTCGCCCGCGCCCTGCTCGCGGCGGCCGAGGAACGCTTCAGCGCGCTGGGCGGCCGACGCGGTGACGCCATGGTGCTGGAGCACAACGCCCGCGCCCACCACGCATGGCGCGCGGCGGGATACGCGCCCGAGCACCACTGGCGCCGCTGGACCAAGCTGCTCGGCAGCACCCCCGGGTAGCGCGGGCACTCCGGCGAACGCGGCCCCAGGGACGGCGGGGCGCGCCGCGCGGCCGTCTCCGGGCTGTCCGCTGTGCCAGTGCTTCCTACGATGGGCATATGGACGACCCTGCGAGTCCGTCACGTCCGCGGTCCCGTGGCCGACGCGCGCTCCCCCCGCGCCGGACCGCTCATGCGACCGAGGTGCCGCGATGACCGAGGTGCTGCTGCTGGCCGTCGCCCTGCTGTTGACCCTGGCCTGCGCCGTCTTCGTCGCCGCGGAGTTCTCCCTCACCACGGTCGAGCGCACCGATCTGCAGCGGGCCGAGCAGGCGGGTGAGCGCGGCGCCCCGGCGGCGCTGCGGGCCGTGCGCAGCCTGACGCTGCAGCTGTCGGGCGCCCAGCTCGGCATCACCGTCACCGGACTGGTCATCGGCATGCTGGCGCAGGCCTCGATCGCCGAGCTGCTGGCCGGCCCGCTGCGCGCCCTCGGGATGTCGGCCGCCGGGGCGGCGTCGCTGGGGCTGGTGATCGGCACCGGCGTCTCGACGGTGGTGCTCATGGTGGTGGGCGAGCTCGTGCCGAAGAACTGGGCGATCTCCCGTCCGCTGCCGGTGGCCAAGGCCGTCGCGGCGCCGCAGACCCTCTTCACCGCCGCCTTCGGTCCGCTGATCCGCCACCTGAACAACACCGCCAACCGTGTGCTGCACCGGCTCGGTCTGGAACCCGCCGAGGAGCTGGCCTCGGCCCGCAGCCCGGAGGAACTGGTCGCTCTCGCCCGGCACTCCGCCCGGGCCGGCGCTCTGGAGGCCGACACCGCGGAGCTGTTCGTCCGGACGCTGAGCCTGCCCGGGCTGACGGCCGAGAACGTGATGACCCCGCGCGTCCAGGTGGTCGCCCTGGAGGAGGGCGCCACCTGCCGGGACGTCGCCGACATCACCCGTGCCACGGGGCTGTCCCGTTTCCCCGTCCACCGCGGCGGCCTGGACAACGTGATCGGCATCGTCCACATCAAGGACGTCCTGGCCGTGCCGTACGAACGCCGCGAGGGCCACCCGATCACCCCGCTGCTGCGGGAGCCGGTGCCGGTGCCCGAGTCGCTCCCCGTCGACCGGCTGCTGGACCGCCTGTCCGGCTCGATGACCATGGCGGTCGTCATCGACGAGTACGGCGGCACGGCGGGCGTCGTCACCCTGGAGGACATCGTGGAGGAGGTCGTCGGCGAGGTCCGCGACGAACACGACCCGCTGGAGACCCCCGATCTGGCCTTCCTCCACCAGGACCGCACCGGCCGCCGCGTCTACGACGCCGACGGGGCGGTGCGGACCGACCAGGTCGCCGAGATCGGCCTGCGGGTCGCGGACGGCCCCTACGAGACGCTGGCCGGCCTGGTCGCCCAGCGGCTCGGGCGGATCCCGGCCACCGGCGACACCGTCGAGGTCGACGGCTGGATGATCGAGGTCACCGACGACTCGCACCACCACGCGGCGCACGTACGGCTGATCTCCCCGGCGCCGCACACGCAGGAAGGCTTCGCGTCGCCGGCGGCCGGCGCGGGCGGCGGGCCGGCGGGTGCGCGATGATCTTCCTGCAGCTGTTCATCGGCTTCCTGACCCTGGTGGCGAACGCCTTCTTCGTCGGCGCCGAGTTCGCGATGATCTCCGTCCGGCGCAGCCAGATCGAGCCGCGCGCGGAAGCCGGGGAGCGCGGCGCGCGGCACGTCCTGTGGGGACTGCAGCACCTTTCGCCGCTGATGGCCGCCGCCCAGCTGGGCATCACACTGTGCACCCTCATGCTGGGCATCGTGGCGGAGCCCGCCATCGAGCACCTGCTGGCGCCGCTGTTCCACCTCCTGCACGTGCCGCAGGGCGCGATCCACGCCCTGTCGTTCGCGATCGCGCTGGCCCTGGCCACGTACGCGCACATGCTGTTCGGCGAGATGGTTCCCAAGAACATCGCGCTCGCCGCTCCGGAGCGGACGGCGCTGCTCCTCGGCCCCCCGCTGGTGACCCTGGCACGGGCACTGCGCCCGGTGATCTTCGCGGTGAACGCCTTCGCGAACGGGCTGCTGAAGCTGCTGCGGGTCGAGCCGAAGGACGAGGTCGCGGCGGTCTTCTCGGACGACGAGCTGGCCCGGATGGTGACCGACGCGGGGCAGGCCGGGCTGCTGGACGAGCGGGCCGCCGTCCGCCTGCAGGACGCTCTCGAACTGGGCCGCCGGCCGGTCCGCGCGGTCGTCGTCCCCTGGGACCGCGTGGTGTCCGCCCGCCTCGGCGTCACCCCGGCGGGACTGGAGCGCCTGGCCGCCCGGTCCGGCTTCTCGCGCTTCCCGGTGACCGACGACGCCTGCCGCATCCTCGGCTACCTCCATGTGAAGGACGCCCTGGCCCTCGGGCCCAGCCGCCACGACCAGCCCTTCCCGCGCGGCGCGCTGCGCCGGATCACCAGGGTCGGCGCGGCGACCCCGCTGGACGACGTCCTGGCCGCGATGCGGGCCAGCGGCGCACACCTGGCGGCCGTCGTCGACGACCAGGGCCGCGGCCTCGGTCTGGTGACCATGGAGGACGTGCTGAAGGAACTCGTGGGCCGTGCCGCGGCCGGTTGAGGCGGCCTTCCGCCGGGCCGGTAGGATCACGCGCGCCATGCAGATGAACGCCACCCACACCAGCTTCGTCGCGCTCGGCGACTCCTTCACCGAAGGCATGTCCGACGCGCTGCCCGACGGCTCGTACCGCGGGTGGGCCGACCTCCTGGCCGGACGCCTCGCCGCCCACGCGCCGGGCTTCCGCTACGCGAACCTCGCGGTGCGCGGAAAGCTCATCCAGCAGATCGTGGACGAGCAGGTGGAGACCGCGGCCTCCATGGAGGCCGACCTGGTCACCCTGGTCGGCGGGCTCAACGACGTGCTGCGGCCCACGTGCGACGTGGCACGGGTGTGCGCGCTGCTGGAAGAGGCCGTGGAGCGGCTGGCGCCGACCTGCCGGCAGCTGGTGCTGATGCGCAGCCCGGCCCGCCGCGGCCCGGTGGCGACGCGCTTCCTGCCCCGCATGGAGCAGCTGTTCGGCTTCCTGGACGATCTGGCGGCACGGCACGGCGCGCTCCTGGTGGACCTCTACGGCGCCCCCGTACTGGGGGACCCGCGCCTGTGGGCGGAGGACCGGCTGCACCTCGACGGCGAGGGCCACCGCCGGGTCGCCGAGGCGGTCTGGCAGGCCCTCGGGCGCACACCGCAGTTCGACTGGAGCGAGGCGCTGCCCGTCTCCGTCCCGCTGTCATGGCCCGCGCGCCGCGCCGCCGATCTGCGCTTCACCCGCCGCCACCTCCTCCCCTGGATCGGCCGCCGCCTCACCGGACGCTCCTCCGGCGACGGCCTGTCCCCCAAGCGCGCGGAGCTCGTGCCGTACGAGCTCTGAGCGGGGCGTCACCGTGTCCGGGCGAGCGCCCCCCGTGGGCAGGGTCCCGCCCGACCGGCTTCGTCACGGCGTCCGGGCTACGCCGAGGGCGGCAGCGTCTTCTCGCAGTTCAGGCAGATCCTCTTCTCGCGATGTTCCTTGAGCTTCGCCTCGGCCGCACGGATCGCCCCGTTGACCCGGGACAGCCACACGGCGCCCGCCAGCGCCACCAGGAGCCCCGGCAGGATCGCACCCGAGAAGAGCACCACCACCCCCACCGCCAGACACGCCAGGGGCACGCCGCGCGACAGCGTCGGCACACTGGGCTCCGCCCATTCCGGCCGCAGCCTGTCCGCGGTCACCTTCGCCGCGAACAGCGTCAGTTTCTCCACCCGCGACGACCCGCAGCCCGGGCACTGCAACTCCGCCATCACGCCCCCCCGATCCGTCGGAAGTCACCCAGGGTGCCGCCCGCAGGGCCGAGTCGACAAGATGACAAAACCGCTTCGCCCGGTGGAGGCCGCGGCTCCCGCACCGCGCCGGTCCCCGCGGAGGCCGCCGCCGACCCCTCGCCCACCGCACCTGACCTGGACTTTCCCCGCCCTCACGGAGGCGGGCGGAGGTGAACGCGCGCCATGGGCGGCAGGTAGACTCTCGCTACGTGACTTCCAAGCCCCGCATCCCCAACGTCCTGGCCGGCCGCTACGCCTCGGCGGAGCTCGCCACCCTGTGGTCCCCCGAGCAGAAGGTGGTGCTGGAGCGCCGCCTGTGGCTGGCCGTGCTGCGGGCCCAGAAGGACCTGGGCATCGAGGTGCCCGACCAGGCCGTCGCGGACTACGAGCGGGTGCTGGAGCAGGTCGACCTGGCGTCGATCGCCGAGCGGGAGAAGGTCACCCGGCACGACGTCAAGGCGCGCATCGAGGAGTTCAACGCCCTCGCGGGGCACGAGCACGTCCACAAGGGGATGACCTCGCGCGACCTCACCGAGAACGTCGAGCAGCTGCAGATCCGGCTCTCCCTGGAGCACGTCCGCGACCGCACCGTCGCCGTCCTGTCCCGGCTGGGCCGGCTCGCCGCCGAGCACGCGGAGCTGGTCATGGCCGGCCGCTCGCACAACGTGGCGGCCCAGACCACGACCCTCGGCAAGCGCTTCGCGACCACGGCCGACGAGCTGCTGGTCGCCTTCGCCCGGGTCGAGGACCTGCTCGGCCGCTACCCGCTGCGCGGGATCAAGGGCCCGGTCGGCACCGCGCAGGACATGCTCGACCTGCTCGGCGGGGACGCCGGCAAGCTCGCCGAGCTGGAGCGCCGGATCGCGGCGCACCTCGGCTTCTCGGAGGTCTTCACCTCCGTCGGCCAGGTCTACCCGCGCTCGCTGGACTACGACGCCGTCACCGCGCTGGTGCAGCTGGCCGCCGCCCCGTCCTCACTCGCCAAGACGATCCGCCTGATGGCCGGCCACGAGCTGGTCACGGAGGGCTTCAAGCCCGGCCAGGTCGGCTCCTCGGCGATGCCGCACAAGATGAACACCCGCTCCTGCGAGCGCGTCAACGGCCTGGCGGTCATCCTGCGCGGCTACGCCTCGATGGTGGGCGAGCTGGCCGGCGACCAGTGGAACGAGGGCGACGTCTCCTGCTCCGTGGTGCGCCGGGTGGCCCTGCCGGACGCGTTCTTCGCCTTCGACGGCCTGCTGGAGACCTTCCTGACGGTGCTCGACGAGTTCGGCGCCTTCCCGGCCGTCGTCGCCCGCGAACTCGACCGCTACCTGCCGTTCCTCGCCACGACCAAGGTGCTGATGGGCTCGGTGCGGGCCGGCGTCGGCCGCGAGCTGGCGCACGAGGTCATCAAGGAGCACGCGGTCGCCTCCGCGCTCGCCATGCGGGAGAAGGGCGCCGAGCGCAACGAGCTGCTGGACCGGCTCGCCGAGGACGAGCGCATCCCGCTCGACCGCGCCCAGCTGGACGCGCTCATGGCCGACCGCCTGTCCTTCACCGGCGCGGCCGCGGACCAGGTCGCCGAGGTAGTGCGGCGGATCGGCGAGGTCGCCGGCCGCTACCCGCAGGCGGCCGCCTACGCCCCCGGGGCCATCCTCTGACCACGGCCCGCCGGCCCCGCCCGAGCCAGGACGAACTGGAGGCCGCCCGCGACCGCGTCATCCCCGACGTGATCGCGGACGGCCTGCGGGTCCTCTTCTGCGGCATCAACCCGGGGTTGCTGTCGGCAGCCACCGGCCGGCACTTCGCCCGCCCCGGCAATCGATTCTGGCCGGTGCTGCACGCCTCCGGCTTCACCCCGCGCCGGCTCGACCCGGCGGAGCAGGACGGACTCCTGACGTACGGGCTGGGGATCACCAATGTCGTCGCCCGGGCCACCGCCCGCGCCGACGAACTGACCCGCGCGGAACTGATCGAGGGCGGACGGCTGCTGACGGCGACCGTGGAGCGGTACACACCGCGCTGGCTCGCGGTCGTGGGCGTCACGGCGTACCGCGTCGCCTTCGCCGAGCCTCGCGCGAAGATCGGCCCCCAGGACCGCACGATCGGTGTGACACGCGTCTGGGTGCTGCCCAACCCCAGTGGCCTGAACGCGGGTTGGTCGACGCAGGCGATGGCGGAGGAGTTCGGCCGCCTGCGCGCCGCGGCGCGGGCCTGAGGCCGCGCCGGCACGGCGGCCGCCCGGCGCGTCCGCGACCCCGCTCGCCGCCCTCGGCCGTGACATCGACTCAGTAACCATGCGCCGCTGCCCCTCGCCGCCAGGACGCCCGGGCGGGTACGATCCGGCCAATACGCGTACGAGCTGGGAGGACGTAGGGTGGGGCGGCTCACCGGCGGGGACCCGTCTCTGCTCCGGCGGATCAATTCCGCGGTGGTGCTCCATGCCCTGCGCGGCGCGCCCGCCGTGAGCCTGACCGAACTGGTGCGGACGACGGGGCTGTCACGGCCCACCGTCGAGGGCGTGATCGAGGGCCTGTCCGAGTCGGGCCTGGTGGTGGAGGCTCCGCAGGAGCCCGCCGACGCCCGCAGGCAGGGCCGTCCGGCGCGCAGGTTCCGCTTCCACGCGGAGGCGGGGCACCTGTTGGGCGTCGAGATCGGGGCGCGGCAGATGCGGGCGCTGCTGTCGGACCTGAGCGGCCGGGTCCTCGGGACGCTGACGCACGACGTCGCCGACACGCTGCCGGCCGAGGAGCGCCTGGAACGGGTCCGGGGCCTGGTAGCCGAGCTGCTGCGCAAGGCCGGTGTGGCCCGCAGCACGCTGTGGGCGGTCGGCGTGGGCAGCCCGGGGATCGTGGAGACCGACGGCGCGGTGCGCCTGAGCACGGCCCTGCCCGGCTGGACGGGACTGCCGCTGGGCGAGCGGCTGCGCCGGTCGTTCCGTTGCCCCGTCCTGGTGGAGAACGACGCGAACGCCGCCGCCGTCGCCGAACACTGGAAGGGAGCGGCCGTCGGCACCGATGACGTGGTCTTCGTGCTGGCGGGGCTGAGCCCGGGGGCCGGCTCTCTGATCGGGGGCCGGCTGCACCGCGGCTTCGGCGGGGCGGCCGGGGAGATCGGGGCGCTGCACCTGCTCGGCCGGGAGGCGCGGCCGGAGCGGCTGCTGTCCACGACGGGGACGCCGCTGCACCCGCTGGACGAGTCGGCGGTGGCCGAGGTGTTCGCGCTCGCGAAGTCCGGGGACGTCCAGGCACGGGAGGCCGTCGACCGCTTCCTGCAGCGCCTGGTGCACGACGTGGCGGCGCTGGTGCTGGCGATCGACCCGGAGCTGGTGGTGATCGGCGGATGGGCGGCCGGACTGGACGGGGTGCTCGAGCCGCTGCGCGCCGAGTTGTCGCGCTACTGCCTGCGGCCGCCGCAGGTCGCGCTGTCGGTGCTGGGCCACGAGGCGGTCGCGACGGGGGCCCTGCGGCTCGCGCTCGACCATGTCGAGGAGCAGTTGTTCGCAGTGGCCCGCACCTCGCTGCTGGGCCGCTGAGCCGCCAGGCGGCGGACCACGGGGGCCCGCCAGGGCAATACGGGCGAAATTCCGCTGTTCATCGGCCTGCCTGCTTTGCGGGGTTGTCCGACCAGCCGACGATCCGTCGCATCGACGAGCGTGCCGCGCGGGGGGGGCGCGGCCGGCGAAAGGGCGTCCGCGTGCGGCGAGCAGTGGTCCTGGCAGTGTCCGTGGTGCTCACGGCCGGCGCGGCGACCGCCCCTGCCGCCGCGCACTTCCCGGAGCCCCCGGACGCGCCCCTTTCGGAGCCCGCCGTCGGCGAGCGGCTGCGGATGGCCGGGGCCGCGGTGGCGGCCCGGGCGGCCGGGGTCACCGGGATCGTCTTCGGGGCCTGTCCCTCCGACAGCGGCCTGACGGCGCCCGTGCAGTGCGGCAGGGTCCGCGTCCCGGTGGACTACGCGGAGCCGGGCGGGGCGACGATCAGCCTGCTGGTCAGCCGCTTGCGGGCGGCGGGCCCGGCCTCCGTCCGGCAGGGGGCCCTGGTGTTCAACCCCGGCGGTCCCGGTGCGTCCGGGCTGTGGTTCCCCGGCGTGGGCCGGCCCGGCGTGGCGGGGGTCACCCGCAAGGTGTGGGAGACCGCGGCCAGGACGTACGACCTGGTGGGCTTCGACCCGCGCGGCGTGGGCCACTCCTCCCCGTTGTCCTGCCAGGACCCGGCGCGTCACCACAAGGCCCCCAGCCTGGACCCGCGCCGGCCCACCGCCGCGGTGAAGGCCGCCCAGCGCGCGGAGGCCCGGCGCAAGGCCGGGGCCTGCGGTGCGCGGGGCGGGGCGCTGCTGCGGAACATGCGCACCGCGGACCTGGCACGGGACCTCGACGTCATCCGCGCGGCCCTGGGCGAGCCGCGCCTCAACTACTACGGCGTCTCGTACGGGACCTACCTGGGCGCCGTCTATGCCACCCTCTTTCCCTCGCACGTGCGCCGCATGGTGGCGGACAGCGTCGTCAACCCCGACCCCCGCGGCGTCTGGTACGGCGCCAACCTCGCCCAGGACGTCGCTTTCGAGCACCGCTGGGCGGACTGGCGCGCCTGGGCGGCCGGGCACCACGCCGTGTACGGCCTCGGCGGCACGCCCGGCCGCGTGCAGGCGAGCTTCGACCGGGCGATGCGGATGCTGGGCAGGCGCCCGGCCGGCACGGTGGGCCCCGGGGAACTGCACTCCGCGGCGGTGCAGGCCGCCTACTACGACCAGCGCTGGGTGCCGTTCGCCCACCTGCTCTCGCGCTACCTGCGCGGGGACGACGGCCCGCTGGTCGCCGCGGCCGCACCCGATCCCGGGGATGCGAAGGACGAGGAGAACGGCGAGGCGGTCTACCTGGCCGTGGAGTGCTCCGACGCGGCGTGGCCGCGCGACTGGAACGTGTGGGACCGCGACAACGAACGCGTGGCGCGCAGGCGTCCCTTCGAGACCTGGGCCAACGCCTGGCTCAACCTGCCGTGCGCCTCGTGGCCCGTCGAGGGCGGGCGGGCGGTGGACGTCGGGGCGCACCCCGGGGCGGGGCTGCCGCCCGTGCTGATCGTCCAGTCGGAACGGGACGCGGCCACACCGTACGACGGCGCGGTGGAGCTGCACCGCAGGCTGCCGGGCTCGCGGATGATCACCGAGGAGGGCCGCGGCTCGCACGGCCTGATCAGCATCTGGAACGAGTGCGTCACCGCGCGCGTGGACCGCTACCTGGTGTCCGGCGCGACCGGCGACCAGGACGTCCGATGCCCCGGGCACCCGCTGCCCGTGCCCTCCGGCCCCGGCGGCGCGAGGGACGCCAACACCGGGCGCTCCTACTGACCTGACCGCACGCGGCACGCGGTGCGCCCCGCGGCGGCCTCGCGGTCACGACGCGGCGGCGTGCCGCTCCTGCCCCTGGTGGGTGATCTCCATCGCGCCGCTGTCGCCGAAGGTCAGCCGGCAGGTGTCGGCGCGGTAGGTCGCGACGGCGACCGCCGTGACGCGCCCGCCACTGACGTAGCGGGTGGTGACGACCAGCACGGGGGCTCCGGGCAGCCGGTCGAGCTGTTTGGCGTCCTCGGCGCGGGCCGATCCGAGCTCCACGGCCCGGTCCTCGCCGTCGAGACCGAGGGTGTGCAACTCCCGCAGTACGGCCGGGACGTGGTCGGTCGGCGTCAGGTCGCTGGGGAGGCCGGGGACGGAGGCCCCGGGCACGTAGAGGAGTTCGGTGGCGACGGACTGGCCGCCCATCGAGCGGATCCGGCGGACGGTGTGCACCGGCTCGTCGGCACCCGTACCGAGCATGTGGGCGACGGCGGCGGGAGCGGCGGCCTCGACGCAGCCCACCGTGAGCCAGGCGTCGTCCGCGGCCCCGGGCCAGGAACCGCTCGTGGGGCCGACGAAGACGCCCACGCGGGGCGGGGCGACCGTGGTGCCGACCCCGCGGCGGCGCTGGAGGCGGCCTTCGAGCTCCAGCTGCTCCAGTGCCTGGCGCAGCGTGGCCCGGGCGACACCGAAGCGGGAGGCGAGCTCGCGCTCGTTGGGGAGGATCTCCCCGACCTCGAACTCGGAGTCGAGCGCGTCCATGAGCACGGTCTTGAGGTGCCAGTACTTGGGCTCCGGCACCTTCTCGAGCTGCGTGGTCCCCACCCTGTCCTCCGCGATCGCGCCCGCGCCGTCCGGGGTTTGTGCAGGTTTGTTTCCGAACGGCTCTTTATTAAAGGTCCTTGCACTACCACGGGACGATAGAGCGGCCCTCCGGCTTGGTCAAGACCAATCCGGGCCCGCACCCGCCGCGGGCTGAGGTGGGCGGCCGACGCGGGCCGTGCATGAGGTGGTCACGCCGCCGCTGACCGTTCACCCGCTGATAGCGTTCGTGATCACGTCGAGGGAGGGAGCCGGCATGGGTTCGGTCACGGTGGTCACCGGTGGGGGCCGCGGCATCGGCGCGGCGGTCGCCCTGCGGCTGGCCCACGAGGGGCACGCCGTCGGCATCGGTTACGAGAAGGACGCCGGCGCCGCCGAGGACGTCGCGCACAAGGTGCGGGACGCGGGCGCCCGTTGCGCCGTGGTGCGCGTCGACACCAGCGACGCCGGGCAGGTGGACGCGCTCTTCGACACGGTGGGCGAGCGGCTCGGCGCGGTGACGGGCCTGGTCAACAACGCCGGCGTCACCGGCCCGCTGGGCCGGTTCACCGACACCCCGGTCGACGTCATGCGCCGGGTGATCGACGTCAACGTGATGGGCGCGATCCTGTGCGCGCGGCGCGCGGCACTGGCGATGTCCACCCGCCACGGCGGCCGAGGCGGCTCGATCGTCAACATCTCCTCCGGCGCCGCGACGCTCGGCGCCCCCGGGGAGTACGTGCATTACGCGGCCAGCAAGGCGGCGGTCGACGCGATGACCGTGGGCCTCGCCAAGGAGCTGGCGGAGGAGGGCGTACGGGTCAACTCCGTGCAGCCCGGCATGATCGTCACCGACATCCACGCCGCGATGGGCGACCCCGAGCGGCCCTGGCGCAACCGGGACCGCGTGCCCATGGGGCGGCCCGGGGAGCCGGACGAGGTCGCCGGCGCCGTGGCCTGGTTGATGTCGGCGGACGCCTCCTACACGACGGGCGCGGTGCTCCGCGTCGCCGGCGGTCTGTAGCCCGCCGCCGGAGCATGCCGGCGGCCGGCGCGACCTCGGCGTCCGCCCTCCGGGCGGCCGCGCGTGGTTCCGATGGACTCGCGTGCCGCACGGACGGCCGAGGAGGGGAAGGCATGCCCCTTCGCCCGGACGACCGCGACCGCGGACGGGACCAGCAGGGCGAGCACCGCCCACGTCGGTGACCGCGCGCCGAGCCGCGCGAGGAGGGCGCCCCCGATGGCGCCGCCGCCCGCGACGCCGATGTTCCACATGGTCACGAGCATGGACTGGGCCACGTCCGCCGCCGCCTTGCCCGCCGCGCTCGTGGTCGCGGACCGGAAGAGCGTGGCCGCGCCTCCGAAGGCGAGCCCCCAGACCGCCCCCTGGCCGCCTGCCTGGCGGCACTCGAGAACCGGCCACAGCCACTGGGCTGAGGCGACGTACGTGGATCCGTGCCCTCGGCGGGCGGACGGCGGACGCGCGGACGAGTGGGCGGACGGACCTGCGGACGTGCCGCGTCGAGATGGACGAGGATGCCGACTTCGGCGTGCGGTCCGCCGGTTGGGCGCTGGACGGTGCTGATTTGTTAACACAAGGAAACGGATTCAAAACCCGAGCGGACGTCAGTGAGTACACAATCCAGCCTCCAGCAGGTTGCCCGGTTGTTGCACCGACTCCGAGGAGCACCATGTCCGCTCAGGCCACCGACGTCGCGAAGGGCTCGCCGCCCCCGCCACCGCGAAACGCACTGGACCGCTACTTCCGTATCGGGGAGCGCGGGTCGACCCTCGGCCGCGAGGTCCGCGGCGGCTTCGCTACCTTCTTCACGATGGCGTACATCCTTGTGCTGAACCCGATCATCCTGGGAAGCGCGAAGGACAAGTTCGGCCACGTCCTGTCGACGGGTCAACTGGTCACCGCCACCGCGCTGGTGGCGGCGGTCATGACGATCGTGATGGGGGTCGCCGGCAACCTGCCGCTGGCCATCGCGGCGGGGCTCGGCCTCAACGCGGTGGTCGCCTTCCAGATCGCGCCCTTGATGAGCTGGGACGACGCGATGGGCCTGATCGTCATCGAGGGCCTGGTGATCTGCCTCCTGGTGGTGACGGGGCTGCGCGAGGCGGTGATGCACGCGATACCCCAGCCGCTCAAACAGGCGATCAGCGCGGGCATCGGCCTGTTCATCGCCTTCATCGGCTTCGTGGACGCCGGCTTCGTCACCCGGATCCCGGACGCCGCGAACACCACGGTGCCCGTGCAGCTGGGCGGGAGCGGTGCGCTGTCGGGCTGGCCGGTGCTCGTCTTCTGCGTGGGCGTGCTGCTGACGATTGCCCTGCTGGCCCGGAAGGTGAAGGGCGCGATCCTGATCAGCATCATCGCCATGACGGTGCTGGCCGTCGTGGTCGACGCGGTCGCGGACGTGAAGAGCTGGGGGCTGACCACGCCCAAGGTGCCGGACGACGTGTTCGCCGCGCCGGACTTCGGGCTGCTGGGGCACTTCAGCCTCTTCGGGGCCTTCGCCGAGGTCAGCTTCATCACGGTGGTGCTGCTGGTCTTCACCCTCATCCTGTCGGACTTCTTCGACACCATGGGCACGGTCGTCGGCATCACGGCGGAGGCCGGTCTGCTGGACGACGAGGGCAAGGTCCCCCACCTGGGCCGTGTGCTGCTCGTCGACGGCGCCGCGGCCGTGGCGGGCGGCGCGGCCTCGGCCTCCTCGAACACGGCCTACATAGAGTCGGCGGCGGGCGTCGGCGAGGGAGCGCGGACCGGCTTCGCCAACCTGGCCACCGGCGGCCTGTTCGCCGTGGCCCTCTTCCTGGCCCCGTTGCTGACCATCGTGCCGCTGCAGGCGGCGGCGCCGGCGCTGGTGGCGGTCGGCTTCCTGATGATGACCCAGGTCAAGAACATCGGCTGGGACGACTTCGAGATCGCGGTCCCCGCCTTCCTGACGAT
This sequence comes from Actinacidiphila sp. bgisy167, assembly GCF_965342175.1. Taxonomy (GTDB): domain Bacteria; phylum Actinomycetota; class Actinomycetes; order Streptomycetales; family Streptomycetaceae; genus Actinacidiphila. Next base: position 80,885 of record NZ_CBDRBL010000017.1, on the reverse strand, counting down.
CGCCGTGATGCCCTTCACCTACTCGATCACCAACGGCATCGGCGCCGGCTTCATCGCCTTCGTCCTGCTCAAGGCCGTGCTGGGCAAGGCCCGGCAGGTGCACTGGCTGCTGTGGGCGGTGTCGGCGCTGTTCGCCGTCTACTTCGCGATCCACCCGATCGAGCAGGCGCTGGGGGTGTAGCCCCCCGCGGGGCAGGCGCGGCCTCCCTGGGCCTCACGATGAAGACCCCGACCGGGACGGGGGCCCCCGGTCGGGGCCGTTGGCCGGGCCGGCGCTCCGCGCTCGGCCCGTACTTGTCGAACTACCGGCGGGGCAAGGGAGTTCCCGCCCGCTCCGGGTCCCCGGTGTGACGTGGCGCACGCCCGCGACCGAGCGCCACCGGAGGTCGCACGGCGTGGCCCGTTCGGACGGAGCCGCGGGGCGCCACGCAGAGGGGATGCCGCGGCGGAGCCCGCCTGGCAGGTGCCGCCTCGGTGGCGGCGCTGGACGGGGCTCCCCTTCGACCGTGACGGCGCCGTCGAGGTGCCCGGCGCGCTGGTGCCGGTGCACTACGACACCGCCCACGACCACGCCGTGTACGTCGAGCCCAACGTGTGGGTCCGCCACGCCACGGGCGCCGCCCGTTAGCCGAGCGCCCGGTCCAGGTTGAAGGCGGCGCTGATCAGGGCCAGGTGCGTGAAGGCCTGCGGGAAGTTGCCGCGCTGCTCGCCGGCGCGGTCGATCTCCTCGGCGTACAGGCCGAGGTGGTTGCCGTAGGTGAGCATCTTCTCGAAGGCCAGGCGTGCCTCGTCCTCGCGCCCGGCGCGGGTGAGGGCCTCGACGTACCAGAAGGAGCAGATGGAGAAGGTGCCCTCGTCGCCGGGGACGCCGTCGGGGCTCGCCGCGGGGTCGTAGCGGTAGACCAGGGAGTCGGAGACCAGGTCCTTGCCGAGGGCGTCGAGCGTCGACAGCCACCGGGGGTCGGTGGGCGAGATGAACTTGGACAGCGGCATCATCAGCACCGACGCGTCCAGCACGTCCTCTCCTTGGCACTGGGTGAACGCGCCGCGCTTCTGCGACCAGCCGCTCGTCATGATCTGCCGGTAGATGGCGTCGCGGGCCCCGTACCAGCGCTCGCGGTTGGCGGGCAGGCCGCGGTGGTTCGCCATGCGGATGCCGCGCTCGATCGCCACCCAGCACATCACGCGGGAGTACAGGAAGTTCCTGCGGCCGCCGCGGGTCTCCCAGATGCCCTCGTCGGGCTGGTCCCAGTTGTCGCAGACCCAGTCCACGAGTTCGCAGACGGTGTCCCAGTGGGCGCTGGAGACCGGCTTGCCCCACTTGTCGTAGAGGTAGAGCGAGTCGATGAGCTCCCCGTAGATGTCCAGCTGGAGCTGGTGGACGGCGTTGTTGCCCACCCGGACCGGCGCGGAGCCCGCGTAGCCCTCCAGGTGGGGCAACTCCCGCTCGGGCAGCTCGGAGCGGCCGTCGATGCCGTACATGATCTGCAGGGGGCCTGTGGTGCAGCCCGTGTCGCCCGTGCAGACGCGCTCCGACAGGAAGTTCATGAAGGCCTCGGCCTCGTCGGTGAAGCCCAGCCGGAGCAGCGCGTAGACGCAGAAGGCGGCGTCGCGGATCCAGACGTAGCGGTAGTCCCAGTTGCGCTCGCCGCCGATGCGCTCGGGAAGGCTCGTGGTGGGGGCGGCGACGATGGCGCCGGTCGGCGCGTAGGTCAGCAGTTTCAGGGTCAGCGCGGACCGATGCACCATCTCGCGCCAGCGTCCCCGGTACTTGGACTTGGACAGCCAGCGCCGCCAGTAGCGCACGGTCTTCTCGAACTGGTCCTCCGCCTCGGTCAGCGGGCAGCCCCGGGGCCCGACACCGTCACCGACCTGGTCCAGGGCGAAGACCGCGGTCTCGCCCTCGGAGAGCTTGAACTCGGCCCACACGTCCCGGCCGTCGTTCTCCAGCGGAACCGAGCAGGTCAGGGCGAGGGTCTGGGCGGGGGTGGCGAAGAGCGCCTGCATCCCGTTCATCTGCACGGTGTGCGCCACGGTGCCGTAGTCGAAGCGCGGCGCCACCCGCATCCGGAACGGCAGCACGCCCCGCACGCAGACCACGCGGCGGATCAGCCGGTGCCGGTCCGCCTCGTGGCCGTCGTCGACGACCGGCATGAAGTCCTGTACCTCGCCCATGCCGTCCTCGGCGAAGAACCGGGTGATCAGCACGTTGGTGTCGGGGAAGTAGAACTGCTTCGTGCGCGCGGGCACGTTCGCTGCCAACTCGAAGCTGCCTCCCCGGTCGGCGTCGAGGATGGAGGCGAAGACGCTGGGGGCGTCGAAGCGTCCGGAGCAGTACCAGTCGATCGTCCCGTTCGTCCCGACGAGCGCGGCGCTGCGCAGGTCGCCGATGAGCCCGTGGGCGGAGATCGGCAGGTACCGGCCGTCGGACGGCGGGAACTCGGACCGGAGGACGTCAGCTGTCACGGTGGCCTCCTCACATGCCGGGAAGAGAAGCCACCATTCAGACTAACCCGCCCGGTCCCCGTCCTTCTCGGTCGAAGCACGCCGCCTGACCGCCCTACCTCCCCGACCTGCGCCTCCCGCGGCCCCGCGGCCCGCTCGCCGGCGTATGCGAGCACGAAGCGCGCCTCGGTCAGCCGCTGTGCGGCGACCTCGTCCTCCCCGTCCTCCCGCGACTCCGTGTAGCGGGCGATCACTGCCCGGGCCCGCTCCGCCGCGGCCCGCCGCCCCGGATCGGCCTCGAGCCAGGCGGCCGTGAGCCGGACCGCGCTGCGCGCCGGACCCGGGTCGAAGGCGGCGATCGCGCACTGCGGAGAGGCCAGGCCTTCCTCGTACGCGGCGCGCGCCGAGCCGTCCGCGTCGTCCTCACCGGGCTCGCCGGGGCACGCGCGGACGATCAGTTCGCCGGTCTGCTTGTGGGTCCCCGCCAGTTCGGCGCGCAGGTGCGCCGCGGCCGCCTCCTCCCCAAAGGCACGGGCCGCGGCCGGTGCCTCCTCGGCGACCGCCGCCGCCTCGGCCATCGCCGAGCGGCCCGCTTCGAGGCCGGCCCGGTCGTCGTGGAGGCTGAGCCTGGCCCTGGCCCGCAGGGCGGGGACCAGAAGAACAGGTCGCTCCAAGGCGCGCCAGAGCTCACCGGCGCGGGTGCACGCCTGCGCGGCCTCGCCGGCCAGGCCCGCCCGCTCCCGACTGCCGGCGGCGAGGTTCGCGAGGACGGCGCGGTCCTGCTGCTCCTCCCAGCCCTGTGCGATCTCCGCGGCGGCAGGACCGCTCGGCGGCGGCGCGCGGCTCGTCCCTGTCGCACAGGGCCTCGCCCAGCCACCAGCGGGTCTGGACGACCTGCCGTCGTGGTGAGCGCGCACCAGGTCGGGCAGGGCGGTCTCCAGGACGGTCGCGGACTCCGCGGCCCTGCCCTGGCGCAGCAGCGCCCCGCCGAGCACCAGCCGCGACCAGGCGCCGAGCTGATCGGACGCGTCGCCGTCGTCGGCCCGGTGAGCGCCGTTCAAGGCGTGGTCGGCGGCCTCGGCGTCGGCGCCGCGGGCGGCGAGCGCGGCGCCGAGAACGATGTGCAGATGGGCGCGCCGCACCGGGCGCAGGGTGGCGGCGCGGTGCTCCGGCGCGGCACGGGCGGACTCCTCCGCGGTGGCGTGGCCGTCCCGCTGGAGGCAGAGGTCGGCCGGCAGCGCCTCCGGCTCGGCGGCGTATCGGGGGAGCGCGGCCTCCAGTCGAAGGCGGGCGGCGCGCGAGGAGCCCGGCCGCGGTCCCGGCGTCGCCGTGCGCGGCGGTGTGGCGGGCCTGCGAGGTGATCGCGTCGGCGAGCCGGGCAGCCCTCCGCTCCTCGGCGCGGTGCTCCTCGGCGAAGGCGATGGTCCGCCGCAGTCCGCCTCGGTCCCGTCCGGCGGGCCGACGTGGAGCAGCGCCAGCGCGACGGGAGCGCGCCCGAGACTCCCCGAGGCTCCAAGGCGAGCCAAGGCAGGGCCAGGCCGCCGGTGACGGCCGTCCGTTGCGGTGACCGCCATCTGCCGTTCACGCCTGTCTCACCCCTCCGGTCGACCGTGCTTCCTAGCGTCCGTGAGTGCGCGCACCACTGACCTTCCGCAGCCCGCCATCAGGTCCGGAGCGCTGCTGACCGGTCGGTGTGCGACTGCACCCGACGACGCGAAAGGCCCCTGAATGTCGGAAGAACCCAAGCAAACCAGGATCTCTCGTCGCAACGCGCTCGGCTTGTTCGGCGCGACAGTGTCCGGCGCCGCCGCCGGACCACTGGTCCTCGGCGCCGGAACCGCCGAGGCGGTCCCTGCGCAATCGGAAGTCACCGGTCTCGCCACCGGCTCGGCCACCACCCCCGTCCAGGGCCTGCACCTGACCTTCGGCGCCGACCCACGCAGCCAGATGGTCGTCTCCTGGGTCACCGACGCGGCCGTCAAGAACCCCCGGGTCGTCTACGGCACGCTGAGTGGAGGCTTCGGTTCCACCGTGCGCGCGACGACGAAGACCTACGTGGACGGCACCTCCGGGCGGACCGTCTGGGTCCATCACGCGCTGATCAGCAAGCTCAAGGCCGACACCGACTACCTGTACGCGGCCCAGCACGACGGCGCGACCCCCGATGCCGGCACCTTCCACACGGCGCCGTCCGGCCGAGCTCCGTTCACCTTCACCAGCTTCGGCGACCAGGGTGCGCCCGGCGTGACGTGGAAGACCGGAGCGAACCCGGCCGACGCCTCGGGCCGGGACTTCGAGCCCAACGCCACGCCCGCCGCCGCGGACATCGTCACCGGCGTCGAGAAGGTCGGCCCGCTGTTCCACCTCCTCAACGGTGACCTCTGCTACGCCAACACCGGGCCCGACCGCGTACGCGTCTGGCGCGACTTCCTCACCAACAACAGCCGCTCAGCGCGGTTCCGTCCGTGGATGCCGTGCGCGGGCAACCATGAGATCGAGCTGGCCAACGGCAAGCTCGGTCTCGACGCGTACCAGACCTACTTCGAGCTGCCCTCGACCGAGACCCAGCCCGAGCTCGACAACCTCTGGTACTCCTTCACGGTCGGCGGGGTGAAGGTGATCGCCCTGCAGAACGACGACATCGCCCTGCAGGAGGGCGGCGACATCTACATCAAGGGCTACTCCGGCGGTCGGCAGCTCGCCTGGCTGGAGAAGGAGCTCAAGTCGGCACGGGCTTCGAAGGACATCGACTGGATCGTCGTCTGCATGCACCAGGTGATGATCAGCTCGGCGACCGCCGCGAACGGCCCTGATGTCGCGCTCCGCGCGGCGTACGGCCCGCTGTTCGACAAGTACGGCGTCGACCTGGTGGTCTGTGGCCACGAGCACGACTACGAGCGCTCGTTGGCGGTGCGTGGCGTCGTCCCCGGCAGCGTCACCCTCACACCGAACCCGAGCCAGACCGCACTCGATGTGATCGACAGTGCGCACGGCACGACGCACATGGTCCTCGGCGGTGGCGGCGTGTCAGGCATCACCAACAACAGCTTCACCACCGACGACGCCGACGGTCACGGGCATCACTCGGCATACGTCCAGATGGAGCGCGTCGGCAAGTACAACTCGGTCAAGGAGAAGGAGACCGCGGTCTGGATCGGCGTCCGTGACGCGGAGCATCCGTACGGCTTCGCCGAGTTCTCCGTCGACCCGGGCCGTCACCCCGGTGACATGACCCGCATCCACGTCACCTACTACAACATCATCACGCCCACAGGTGAGCTGTCGGTCTTCGAGAAGTTCACGCTCCAACGCCGTCGTAGTGACGGCGGCCACGGCCGGCACTGATCCACCACGAGCAGCAGCAGCCGGCAATGCCTGGGGCCGGGACGTCGTACCGGCCCCAGGCATTGCCGGCCAGGAGCCCTTGGCGTGTACGTCTCGAACCCCGGGGCGCGCGGGCGCCGCCGGGCGTTCGGTCAGCCGGGCCGCTTCCCCCATGGGGACACCGCGCGAGGCCCAGCGGATCGGCGCGCGCATCAGGGCCGCCTTGGAACGAGGCACGCCGCGGCCAGACCGTCACACGGGGCTCGCCCACTCCTCGCGCAACATCCCGAAGAGCACGCCGTCGTAGCGCATCTCCTCCACCAGCACCGCCGAGCGGCGTCGGCCTTCCTCGCGGAAACCCAGCCTGGTGAAGGCGCGCACGGCGCGTTCGTTGCCGCTCCAGGTGTCCAGTTCCAGACGACTCAGGCCGTACGCGCCGAACAGGTGGTCGACGAGCAGCCTCAGCGCGTCACTGCCGTAGCCGCGCCCCCAGAACTCACGCTCACCGATGGTGACTCCCAGCGTTGCCACCTGGGCGTACGGGTCCAGGTCCCGGTAGTCAGCCATGCCGATCACCCGTCCGCCTGCCAGGTCCTCGACCGTGAACACGGCTGACTCTCTCGGGCTCAGGCGCGGCATCGTGTCGAAGCCGAGTCGGACCGCCTCTGCCGTGACGGGGCCGAAACTCGGATCGCCGGCCGCGGCCCAGCGGACCACCTCCGGGTCGTTGCGCCACCGAAGGTGATGTTCCGCGTCGTCGGAGCGCAGCGCGCGCAGCCTCACCCATTTTCCTTCGATCATCGCGCGGCTCTAGCCGACCACCGAACTGCTCGGCCCGACGGTCCCTGCGCGTACGGCCTCAGCGGCACCATGCACCGGGCCTACGATGCCGGCAGTGCCGCGCGCTCGGCGTTCTCCAGCCAAGCGGTGTACCAGTCGGCGAAGCTCACCGGCATGGCGTTGTCGTCCAGGACTGGCGCAAGGTCGACGTCGTCCGCCCGGCAGTCGGACCACATCGTGCCGCGATGACTGCCGCTGACGACCAGCCACTGCCTCAGGGCACAACCCACGTGGGAGATCACGAGGGCACCTGCGGTGCGCTCTGGGGCGAACATGGCAGCCTCCCACTGCTCGTCCCACACCTCGATGGCGTCATCGAAGTCCTCGATGTCGTCGAAGTCCTCTTCCTCGGGGCGTCGGGCGAGGAGGTCGTCAAGCACTTCGGGGTCCGGGCCCTGGTCCGGAAACGGCTCGGCAAGCCTCGACAGGTCGGCCAGGTCCGCGCCGTCGCCTTCCCAACGCCAGCGGCCCTGCACGCGCCGAACCGGGAACAAGCCGTACGCCGGGCCGGCGCCGCCCGCACCGACGTGGAGCAGAAAGGACCGGTACTCCTCCGGTAGCCGCACGCCCAGCTGAGCCTCGAGTTCGGCGAGCTCGTCCCGGGTCAGCGGCTCCTCCACCACCCACTGGTGCCCGGATGCCCCGAACACCGTGCCGCCCTCAGGCACCGCCCCCAGCGCCTCGACCCGCTGGCGTACTCCCACCCACCGTTGCCCCTTCATGCGCAGACCGTACATGGGGCCACCGACACCCGGGCCGTGGGCCGCGTGGCGGCCCGCCCGGCGCCGGTTGTCCGGATTCAGGTGATTCATGTCCGGACGGAGGCGGCGCGGGAACCGGACCGGTCGGCAGTGTGGAGGGGACGGACACACCGTCCGTGCGAAGCACTGGCGTATCGGAAAGCACAGAGGTCATGAGCGAGAACATCGCAGGGGTAGAGGTACCTGAGACGGCGGCGGTCGCCGAGGCCACCCGCGTCATGCAGGAGATGACCAGTCCGCTCGTCTACCACCACTCCCGGCGCGTTTACGTCTTCGGCGTCCTGCACGCGCGCAGACTCGGCTTGGAGCCCGATCCGGAGCTGCTCTACCTGTCCGCCATGTTTCACGACACCGGCCTCTCGACGCCGTTCTCCGACGCGGAACAGCGCTTCGAGGTCGACGGGGCCGACCACGCACGCGCGTTCATGCTCGACCGCGGTTATCCCGCCGCTGCCGCCGACGTCGTGTGGACGGCGATCGCACTGCACACGACCCCGGGCATTCCCCACCGCATGGGCCCGGAGATCGCCCTCACCAGTCTCGGGGTCCTGACGGACGTGCTCGGCCTGGACCTGGACGAGTTCGACCGCGACCAGGTGGACGAGATCACCGCCGCCCATCCGCGCGACGACTTCAAGAACGCGTTCCTGCGGGCCTACGTCGACGGACTCAAGTGGCGCCCGGATACCACGAACGGAACCGTGAACGCGGATGTCCTGGAGCACTTCGTCCCCGGCTTCCGCCGGACGACCACGGTCGAGCTCATGCTCGGCGCTCCCTGGCCGAGTTGACCCGGAACGTCACCGTCGCCACGGGACGTGCGAGACGTCCGCACGGGGAGCGTCGCCTCGGGCGGTGCGCAGGCCCTTGCAGCACCACGAGCGGACCGGGTCTGCGGGTCGCCCTCGCCGTGGGGCCGGCGCACGGGCCGTCACCGCGCCGGAGCGTGCCCCGCTCCGACCCGGGCCGCCCGGACGGGCGAGCGGTCCTCTTCGTCGCCGAGTCCGGACGGCCCCGGCTCACCGATCCGGCCGGCACAACCGGGGGACGGCCCGTCCGGGTCGGTGGTCGGCGGTCTCCAGCCCGCCGCCGTGAGGCACCGCCGGCCACATCATCGCCGCACACAGAACTGATGGAGGAGACCTATCGTGATCGGCATCCGCATAGCCGCCGGCGCCCTGGCGATCGCCGCGGTGACCGCGGCCATGGCCTGCTCGACCTCCGCCGAGCCCGCCCACTCCCGGGCGGCGGCGACGGCCGCGGCATCGAAGACTGCCGCATCGACACACCCTGTGGAGACTCTCAAACCCCTGACCCACCAGGCCCTTCCGCAGGTGAAGGGCGAGACGTTCACCTCGGCGATCGTCGAGCTGCCGCCCGACGCGAGCGCGCGGCCGCACCGGCACGGTCAGGCGTTCGTCTTCGCCTACGTCCTCGAGGGCACCGTACGCAGCAAGCTCGACGACAAGCCCGTGACCACCCACCACCAGGGCGGGACCTGGATCGAGGAGCCGGGAGCCCACCACGTCCTCACGGAGAACAGCAGCCGGACCGAGCCGGCCAAGCTCCTGGTCGTCTTCGTGTCCAAGACCGGCGACCAACTCAAGGTCGACGACCCGGCGTCCCAGCTCCCGCAACGCCGCGGGCGGTGACACCGTCACGAACTCCGCTCCCGCCGGATCACACCCCACCCGCCACCGCGTCGTCCCCCGAGGGAACGACGCGGGAAACGAACGAATCGAAGGAACGGATGACCACCCCCCAGCGCGCCAGCATCGGCGAGCAGCACGCGGCGGCCTACAAGGCGCTCATCGCCCTCTCCTCGGAGGTCGGCAAGGCCGCCGCCGCAGCGGGCATCGACCTGCTCCTGGTCGAGCTGCGGGGGGGAAGCTCCGCACCGGCAGGCAGGCTGACCCTGGTCGCGTCACCGCCGGCCGCTTGGGAGGCCGGGCCGAAAGCGGGTGCCGCCGACCGGCCGTCCCGGTGGCGTGCGCCGGCATGACACCGGAGCCGGAACGCCCCCGCTCCTGGTGGACGAGCGCGGCGCGCTGGTCGGCCGGCTGGATCCGCAGCGGCCGATCCTGTGCCGGGGGGGCCACGTGCGCTTGCGGGATGATCACGCCACGGCCTGATCAAGGCCCGGTCACGCGGGGCGTGGTGGGTACGCCGCCCCGCGTGCGGTGGAAGCCGCGGCCCTGGGCGCCGGGGCGATGAGGACGCCGCAGGGGTGGTCACGCCTTCCCGCGTCGCAGCGCGGGAGCGGTGCGGCAGGTTTAGCATGTGCGGGTCGACAGGGCGGCACGGCGATGTCCGGGCCCCCTGGGAGCGGCCGGGGCGGCCGGGGGGCCGATGTTCCGCAGAGTCCCGACGGACGACGGGAGGAGCGCGCCGTGACGAGTGGCTTCACCTATGAGCAGGTCGGGGTGACACGAACCGGTGAGCCGACCCCGCCAGGGTTCCGCCGCCTGCACGAGCGGATCCGGCTCGGCCGGGGCCCCGAGGTCCTGGCGGCGGCCGGGCGGGCGCTGATCGGGTGGCGGATGCACCGGGCGGCCGGGCTGCGGATTCCCGCCGGCACCCCGGACGCGGCACCGGGGGTGCGGGTGACCCTGCGGATCGGCCCGCTGCGCGCGCCGTGCGAGGTGGTGTGGGCGGAGCACGGCCCGGAGCGCGTGGGGTTCGCGTACGGGACGCTCCCCGGTCACCCGGAGCGCGGGGAGGAGGCGTTCGTGGTGAGCCGCACCCCGGACGGGACCGTGTGGCTGGATGTCACGGCCTTCAGCGGACCGGGGGCGTGGTACGTGGGTGTACTGGGGCCGCTGAGCCGCGCCACTCAACGTGCCGCGGTGCGCCGCTACGGCCGGTGCCTGCGCCGGTTGTCGCAGAACGGAATCGCCGAAGGGGGGAGTTGAGCCAGGCACCACACTTTACCCGCCGGTCACAACGCGTTCGTGGCCGCGCAACACCCGTTCGGCATGGTGTTTGCATGCGCGATCTGACCTCCGCCACGACCGCTGCCTCCGCAACCGCTCGGAGGCAGCAGCACCACTGGCGCCGCGACGTCATCGAACTCGCGGCCCTCTTCGTGGCCGTGGCGACCGCCGACCTCGTCGCGAACCTCGTGGGACACGCCCCCGACGGCCCGGCCCTGCTGTGCCTGTCGGCCGCCGCGCTCGTCGCGACCGCCGGCTTCCACACCTGGTGGGCGCGCCGTCATGCTCACACGCCCCCACCCGCAGGCGGCCCGAACGGGGGCCGTGCGACCGAGCGGGCGAAGGTCTCCGCCATGGGCGGGCCCTCCGCGCAGACCACGCTGTGGCGGCTCCGCACCACCGTGCGCGACACGCCGGGCAGCCTCGCCGTCCTGTGCGCCGCGCTCGCCGGGCAGGACGTGGACATCCTCACGCTCCAGACGCACCCCCTGGCCGAGGGCGCCGTGGACGAGTTCCTGGTCCGCGCGCCGGCCGCGCTCGCGCCGGGCGACCTGACGCGGGCGGTCGCCGCCGGGGGCGGGCGGGACACCTGGATCGAGCGGGCCGACGCCCACGACCTCGTCGACACCCCGACCCGGGTGCTGGGCCTGGCCACCCGTACCGCCATGGATGCCGCCGGACTCCCCCTGGCCATACGGCAGCTGCTCGGCCGCTGCACGGTGCGGACCGTCCCGCCCGGCATGGCCGGCCCCGACCCGGCCGGGGACACCCTGGAGGGCACGGTCATGCGGCTGCGCGAACCGGCCGGTGGCTCCGTCACCGTGGAGCGCGCCCATCTCCCCTTCACGCCGACCGAGTTCGCACGGGCCCGCGCACTGGTCGAGCTCGGCGCGCAGCTGGGCGGCGCCATCGGCCGGACCGCTCCCCTCCCGCCCGTGGGCGGGCAGATCACCGTCCGCGCGGCGGGGCCCGAGGACCTCGAGGCCGCCCGGGAACTCCACGCCCGCTGCTCCGCGGCGACCCTGGCGCGCCGTTACCACGGGCCGGTCGCGGACGCGGACCGCTATCTGCCCCACCTGCTCAGCCCGCGCTTCGGGCGGACGCTCGCGGCGCGGACCGGCTCCGGCCGCATCGTCGCCCTGGGCCACCTGATGGGGGACGGCGACGAGGCCGAGGTCGCCCTGCTGGTCGAGGACGCCTGGCAGCGCCGCGGCATCGGTCTGGAACTGCTGCGCCGCCTGGCCGCCCAGGCCGCCGACACGGGATGCGAGAGCGTCTACGCGGTGACCCGGGCGACCGACACCGCGATGGTCGCCACGATGCGCCGCCTGGGTCTGCCGCTGGACTACCAGGTGGAGGACAGCACCCTGGTCGTCACCGCTTCGCTGGCATCCGCCGGCTCGCGCGCTCGGCTGCGCTGAGCGCGCTGTCCAGGTCCGCCCACAGGTCCTCGACGTCCTCGAGGCCGACCGACAGGCGCAGCAGGCTGTCGCTGACGCCCGCACCGCGGCGGTCGCCCTCGTCGACGATGCGGTGGCTGATGGAGGCCGGGTGCTGGATGAGGGTGTCGACGCTGCCGAGGCTGACCGCCGGGGTGATCAGCCGGACCCCGGCGATCACCTCGTGCGGATCGCCTTGGACCTCGAACGCGACCATGGCGCCGCCGATCCGCGGGTAGTGCACCTTCGCCACCCGCGGGTCCGCGGCCAGCCGCTCGGCCAGCACGGCCGCCGTCGCCGAGGCGGCCCTGACCCGGACCGGCAGCGTGGACAGCCCGCGCAGCAGCAGGTAGCCCGCGAGGGGATGCAGCACCCCGCCGGTGGCGAAGCGCACCTTGCGCAGCACGCGGGCGAACTCCTCGTCGCAGGCGACGACCCCGCCCAGGACGTCGCCGTGGCCGCCCAGGTACTTGGTCGCGCTGTGCAGCACGATCCGGGCGCCGCTTTCCAGGGGGCGCTGCAGGACGGGCGTGGCGAAGGTGTTGTCGACGAGCAGCGGCACCTCGCCGCAGGAGTGGGCGACGGCCCTCAGGTCGACCTCGGCGAGCGTCGGGTTGGCGGGGGTCTCCACGATCACCAGGCCGGTGTCGGGGCGGATGGCGTCGGCGACGCCGGCCGGATCGGTCCATGTCACCTCGGTGCCGATCAGCCCCCCGGTCAGGAGGTGGTCGCTGCAGCCGTACAGCGGGCGGACGGCCACCACGTGCCGCAGCCCCATGGAGGCGCGGGCCAGCAGGGTGGCGGTGAGGGCGGCCATGCCGCTGGCGAAGGCCACCGCGGCTTCGGCGCCCTCCAGCCTGGCCAGGGCGGTCTCGAAGCGGGCCACGGTGGGGTTGTCGAGCCGGGAGTAGACCGGCGGGCCGGTCAGCGCGGCGCCGGTGGCGGCGAAGTTGTCGAGGCGGGCGGCCTCGGCGCGGCTGTCCCGGGAGGGGTAGGTGGTGGACAGGTCCAGGGGGACGGCGTGCAGGCCGAGGTCGGCGAGGTCTTCGCGGCCGGCGTGCACGGCCTCGGTGGCGAGGGCGCGGAGGTGCGCCGATGCTGTCGTGTCCATGGCCCGATGCTGAACGGCTCCCGGTCCGTAAAGGGAAAGGCCCGTGCTAGTTTCGGCCGATGTCCGATTCCGTGCTTCTGGATCCGGTCGACCTCGAGATTCTGCGACTCCTGCAGAACGACGCACGGACGACCTACAAGGACCTCGCCGCCGCCGTCGGCGTGGCCCCCTCGACCTGCCTGGACCGGGTCAGCCGGCTGCGCCGCAGCGGGGTGATCCTCGGCCAGGAGCTGCGGGTGGACCCGGCCCGGCTCGGGCGGCCGCTGGAGGCGCTGCTTGCGGTGCAGGTGCGGCCGCACCGCCGGGAGCTGATCGGCCCCTTCGTGGAACGGGTGCGGGCACTGCCGGAGTCGCGGGCGCTGTTCCACCTCACCGGGCCCGACGACTACCTCGTGCACGTCGCCGTCGCGAGCACCGCCGACCTGCAGCGGCTGGTCGTCGACGAGTTCACCTCGCGGCCCGAAGTCGCCCGCGTCGAGACCCGGTTGATCTTCCAGCACTGGGACTGCGGCCCGCTGCTCCCGCCCGCGCCGGGCAGATGATCGTCAAGGGGTGACGACCGGGCCGTTCCGTACCAGGATGTGGCCATGCCCGACACCACCGGCAGCGCGCTGCCCCGCCGGATCGCCGACGCCTACGTCGACGCGGTCACCGAACTCGACCCCATCACCGCCACGTACCTGGGGGTGCAGACCGGCAAGGACCGGCTCCCCGACTACTCCCCCGCCGGCCTGGAGGCCAAGGCCGAACTCACCCGCCGCACCCTGGCCGAGATCGACGCGGCCGACGTGCCGGACGACGACGAGCGCCGCTGCGCACGGCTGCTGCGCGAGCGGCTCACCGCGAAGCTCGCCGTCCACGAGGCCGGTGAGGGCCTGCGCTCGGTCAGCAACCTGCACTCGCCGGTGCACGCGGTGCGGAACGTCTTCCTGATCATGCCGACCGCGACCGACGAGGACTGGGCCGCCGTCGCCGCGCGGCTGCGCGCCGTGCCGGAAGCGCTGTCCGGCTACCGGGCCTCCCTGGAGGAGGGCCTCGCCCGCAAGCTGCCGGCCGGGCCGCACCAGGTCGCCACCGTCATCGAGCAGCTCGGCGAGTGGCTGGGCGAGGACGCGGACGGGAGCTGGTTCGCCCAGTTCGTGAAGGAGGGCCCCGAGACCCTGCGGGACGAGCTCGACGGCGGCGCCGCCGAGGCCGCCGCCGCCGTCGCCGGGCTGCGCGACTGGCTGCGCGACACCTACGCGCCGGCTGTCGAGGGCACGTCGGACGCCGTCGGCCGCGAGCGGTACGCCCGCTGGGCACGTCACTGGACGGGCTCGGACCTCGACCTGGACGAGGCGTACGCCTGGGGCTGGGAGGAGTTCCGGCGCATCGAGGCCGAGATGCGCGTCGAGGCCGAGAAGGTGCTGCCCGGCGCCACCCCGATGGAGGCCCTGGCGCACCTGGACGAGGCAGGCGAGGCCATCGAGGGAGTCGACGCGGTCCGCGAGTGGCTGCAGGGCCTGATGGACGAGGCCGTGGCGGCGCTCGACGGCACGCACTTCGACCTCGCCGAGCCCGTCAAGCGCGTCGAGTCGCGCATCGCCCCGCCCGGCAGCGCCGCCGCGCCGTACTACACGTCGCCGTCGCTGGACTTCTCCCGCCCGGGCCGCACCTGGCTGCCCACCCTGGGCCGTGAGCGCTTCCCCGTCTGGGACCTGGTCAGCACCTGGTACCACGAGGGCGTCCCGGGCCACCACCTGCAGCTCGCGCAGTGGGTGTACGTCGCGGACCGGCTCAGCCGCTACCAGGCCACGCTGGGCCAGGTCAGCGCCAACTCGGAGGGCTGGGCGCTGTACGCCGAGCGTCTCATGGACGAGCTCGGCTTCCTCACGGACGCGGGACGCCGGCTGGGCTACCTCAACGGGCAGATGCTGCGGGCCACCCGCGTCATCCTGGACATCGGCATGCACCTGGAGCTGGAGATCCCGCAGGACAGCCCGTACCGCCCGGGCGAGACCTGGACGCCGGAGCTGGGACGCGAGTTCTTCGGGCTCTACAACGGTCTCAGCGACGCCATGCTCGACAGCGAGATCATCCGCTACCTCGGCATGCCGGGGCAGGCCATCGGCTACAAGCTGGGCGAGCGCGCCTGGCTCGCCGGCCGCGAGGCCGCCCGCAAGGCCCACGGCGACTCCTTCGACCTCAAGGCCTGGCACATGGCCGCGCTGTCGCAGGGCTCCCTGGGGCTGGACGACCTGGTGGACGAGCTCTCGAAGCTGTAGCGGACGGTGCCCACGGGCGGCGGGCCTCGGCGGGCCGCCGCCCATGGGGTTCGGAAGGCCCCCATTCACATGACCGGTAGCCCGTCGACGGCGGCGCCGGCCGGATAGGGTGCGGGTATGGGGGTGCTGTTCGTCTTCTGCGCCGACGCCCTGCGGCCTGGCCGGGTGGACGCGCACTTCGCGGCCGAGGCCGAGGCCGTGCGGGCCCTCGGGCACGACGTGGCGCTGGTGGACCACGACGCCCTGCTCGCGGGCGACGCCGCTGCCGCCACCTCACGGGTGCCCTTCGGTGCGGGACCGGCCTGGTACCGGGGATGGATGATGTCCGCGGAGCGGTACGCCGCGTTGTCCGCGGCGCTGTCCGAGCGCCGCGTCGTCCTGATGACCTCCCCCGACCAGTACCGCAGGGCGCACGAGCTGCCCGGCTGGTACGAGACGCTCGCCGCGCAGACGCCGCTCAGCACGTGGCTGCCCCTCGACCCCGAGGGGCAGCCTCCGGGCGCACCGGCGCTGGCGGAGGCGACCGCACCCCTGGGCAAAGGCCCCGCCGTGGTGAAGGACTACGTGAAATCCCGCAAGCACGAGTGGGACGAGGCCTGTTACGTCCCCGAGCTCGGGGACACCGAACGCCTGACCTCGGTCGTCGCCCGCTTCGCCGCGCTCCAGGGAGACGACCTGGCGGGCGGCATCGTCGTGCGGGCCTTCGAGCCGTTCGTCGAGGCGGTCGGGGAGGCAAGGGTCTGGTGGACCGGCGGCGAACCCGCGCTCGTCACGGCTCACCCGGACACCCCCGACCTGCGTCCGGCTCCGGATGTGGACGCGGTGCGCCCCCTGGTGAGCGGCCTGGGATGCCCCTTCGTGACCACCGATCTGGCGCTGCGTGAGGACGGCCGGTGGCGGGTGGTGGAAGTGGGCGACGGTCAGGTCTCGGACCTGTCCGCAGGCGCGTCGGTGACGACGCTCGCCGCCGCGCTGTCCGCCCTGGCCGGCAAGCCGGGCGGTACCGCCCCGTCCCACCGGTCCGACCGGTCCCCCCTGCGAGAAGGTGCCTCGTGACGACCCCTCAGGCCAGCCACGTCCACGGCCGTCTGGTGCTCAGCCACGGCCGGCTGACCCTGCGCGAGCAGCTTCCGGAGGAAGCGGCGCAGTTGGCCGACGGGAAGCCGGCCGGGCTGGTGTGGATCGACGGCGGGCCGGGCGAGGGCACGATCATCGCGGCCGGGATGTCGACGATCGCCGCGGCCGCCGGGGTGTACACCCCGGGGTGGGGGCTGTTCGTGATCCAGCGGTCGGACGTCGGCCTCGCGCTCGGCGGCATCGGCTTCCACGGCCCGCCGTCCGCCGCGGACGGCCTGGTGGAGATCGGCTACGACCTGTCGGAGTCCGCGCGTGGCGCCGGCTGGGCGACGGACGCCGTGCTCGTGCTGTCCCGGTGGGCGCTGAGCCGAACCGGGGTGAACGCCGTGGTGGCGACCACCGATCCGGGCAACCGCGCCTCGCAACGGGTGCTGGAGCGGGCGGGTTTCGGGCGGGTCGCGGACCGGGACGCCCACTGGGCGTACGAGCTGCGGCCGGCCGGGCGGGGTGCGACGGCGTAATGCGGTGTCGCGTCACCCGCCGGGTGCGCCATCATCGGCGACCGTGAACACCGTTCCCTCGCCCCGGACCCTCTTCCTCTCACCCCGGGTGACCGCCACCGGCCACGCGCTGGCCGCGGCCGCCCGTGGGCGCGGCATGGCGACGCGCACCCTCCCCACGTGGCGGGTGCCGCGGGACGCGGCGGACGCGGTGGGCCCGTCGCTGTACGCGGGGCCGCTGTTCGCCGACGCCGTGGCGGCGGAACTGGGCCTCGGGCTGCTGGAGGCGGAAGGGGACTGGCTGGCCCGGCTGCCGTTCGAACTGGTCGGGCGGGAGGTCGCGTTCACCACGCTGGCGGAGGCCCGCACGCTGCGCAGGCCCGCCTTCGTCAAGCCGCCGAACGACAAGAGCTTCCCGGCCCGCGTGTACCCCGACGGCAGCGGGCTGCCCGGCCCGGACGCCGTGGACGACGACGTTCCCGTGCTGGTGAGCGACATCGTGGCGTTCGCCGTCGAGTACCGGCTGTTCCTGCTGGACGGCGAGGTGGTGACGGGCAGCCGCTACGCGAGCCGGGGCGGTCTGGACGTGGCGCCGCTGGACGACGACCCGCTGGCGGGCGAGGTACGGGACTTCGCCGGGCGGCTCTTCGCGCCCGACGTGCCGGAGCTGCCCCGCGCGATCGTGGTCGACGTCGGCCGCACCACCGGCGGCTGGGCGGTGGTCGAGGCCAACGCCGCCTGGGCGAGCGGCCATTACGCCTGCGACGCCGCCGCCGTGCTGGACGTCGTCCTGCGGGCCGCGGGGCCGCTCGCCGCCTTCGGGCCGGGGGACCGCCGGTTCCTGCGCCCGACCGCCGCCGTCGTGCGCTGAGGCCGCCGCCGCGGCGGCCTCAGCAGCCGCAGTCGTCCGCGCCCACGGGGGCGGTGAGCGGGTCGGCGGGGCGCCGCTCGGTGCCGCCCGCCGTCTCGTGGGCGAAGCCCTCGCGGATCCAGTACTCCATGCCCCCGAGCATCTCCTTGACCCGGTAGCCGGCGCTCGCCAGGGCGTGCGCCGCGCGGGTGGCGCCGTTGCAGCCGGGGCCCCAGCAGTGGACGACGACGGGCACGTCGCGGTCGAGGAGGGCCGCGGCGAGCCTCGGGACGTCCGCGGTGGGCAGGTGGACGGCGCCGGGGACGTGGCCCTGCTCCCATGCCTGGGTGGAGCGGGAGTCCACGACGACGAAGCCGGGGTGGGCGCCGGTCTCCGCCGCGGTGGCGAGGGCGGCCGCGACGTCGGACACGTCGGTGTGGAAGGCGAGGCTCGCGGCGAAGTACGCGGCGGCGTCGGCGGGCGCGGCGGGCGGCGTGCGCAGGACGGGGTTGCCGGTGGCGGTGGGGTGCGAAGGAGCGGTCCGTGTCGTCATGGCGGACAATCTACGAGCCGCGGACGGCCGCCTGAAGGGCCGTTCCCCGGCAGCCGTTTTGCCCGGCCGTGGATTTCCCTGATAGTCAGAGGTATGACCGTGGATTCCCTCGACGCCGTGGACTGGCGCATCCTCGACGCCCTGCAGCGCGACGGCCGGGCGAGCTACGCCGAGCTGGCGCGTGCCGTGTCGATGTCCCCGAGCGCCGTGACGGAGCGGGTCCGGCGGCTGGAGGAGGCCGGGGTGATCACGGGCTACACGGCCGTGGTGGACCTGGAGCGGACCGGCCGCCCGATCCTGGCCTTCGTCCGGCTCCGCTACCCGCACGGCAACTACAAGCCGTTCCACGATCTGCTGGAGTCGACTCCGGAGATCATGGAGGCCCACCACGTCACGGGGGACGACTGCTTCGTCCTGAAGGTCGCCGCCCGTTCGATGCGTCACCTGGAGGAGATCACCGGCCGGGTCTCCGGTCTGGGCTCGGTGACGACGAGCGTCGTCTACTCCTCACCGCTCGCCCGCCGTGCGGTGGCGCAGGGCTGACCCGCGCTGCCCCTTGACGACCTGCAACTGGACGGGGACGCGCTGCCGCAGTTCGGCGACGTGGCTGACGATGCCGACGGCGCGGTCCCGTTCGCGCAGCCCGTCGAGGACGTCCAGCACCTCGTCGAGGGTCTGCTCGTCGAGGCTGCCGAAGCCCTCGTCGACGAAGAGGGTGTCGAGCCGGGCGCCGCCCGCCTCGTCCGTGACGACGTCGGCGAGACCGAGGGCGAGGGCCAGGGAGGCGAAGAAGGTCTCGCCTCCGGAGAGCGTGGCGGTGTCGCGCTCGGTGCCCGTCCAGGCGTCCACGACCATCAGGCCCAGGCCCGACTTGACGTTGCGTGAGGCGCGGGCGTCGGTGTGGACGAGGGTGTAGCGGCCGGAGGACATGCGGTGCAGCCGCGCGCTGGCCGCGGCCGCGACCTGCTCCAGCCGGGCGGCGAGCACATAGGTCTCCAGCTCCATGCGCAGCGTGTTCTCCCCGGCGCCGGTGGCGAGGTCGGCGAGGCGCCGCAGGCGTGCGTACTCCTCGCGGGCCGGGGCGAGCGCCCTGGTGCCGCGCAGTGCCTCCGTCCGCAGCCGGTCGAGCGCGTCGCAGGTGGTGTGCGCGGCGTTCTGGCGGGCGGCGGCCTCACGCAGCCGGGCGGTGGCGGTCTCGACGGCCCGGCGGGCCGCGTCGGGGTCGGCCGGGGGCTGCGCGGCGGCCTCGTGCACCTCCAGAGCCGTGAGTTCGGCGGTGACGGCGGCCTCCGCGCGGCGCCATTCCTCCGCCCGCTGCCGCAGCCGCCGCAACTCCGCTTCCGGAAGCACGGCGGCGGCCGCCGCCTCGGGCGTGGAAAACCCGGCCTTGTAGGCGGCGTCGGCCAGGTCGGCGTCGGCCTCCTTCAGCGCGCGGGCGGACTCCTGCGCGGTGCGGGCGGCCCGGGCGGCGCTCGCCGCGAGCCGGGCGTCCGCCGCGAGCCGGGTGCGCCGCTCGGCGACGGTGGCGTAGGGGCCGCGGGCGCGCGACAGCCGGGCGGTGAGCTCGGCGTGCTCTTGGTCGAGGATTTCGCGGCGGGTGGTGAGCGAGGCGAGCCGCTGCTCGGCCTCACCGCGCTCGGCGGTGCGGCGGGAGTGCTCCGCGAGCGCCCGGTCGAGCGCCTGACGCGCTTCGGGCGCCGCCGCGGCGGCCCGCACGGCGGCCCGGTGCTCCGCCTCCAGGGCGGCGTGCGCGGCGGCGAGTTCCGGCACCGGCTCGACGCCGGCGGCGGCGAGGGCCGCGTCGCGGGCCGCGGTGAGGCGTGCGACCTGCTCCAGCGCGGCGTCGCGGGCGGCGGCGGCCCGCTGGTGGACCTCCTGCGCCGCCTCCTCGTCGGCGCGGCTTACCTGGCGGCCGGTGGGGCGGGCCGGGTGCGGGTGCTCGGTGGCTCCGCAGACCAGGCACTCCTCACCCGGACTGAGCTGCGCGGCGAGTTCCGCGGCGATGCCCTCGATACGGGCCTCGCGTACGTCCTGCCAGTGTTCGCGGGCGTCGGCGGCCTCGTCGCGGGCCGTGCGCAGCCGCTCCTGCGCGGCGAGCAGCGCGTCGGCGTGGGTGTCGCGTTGCCGGGCGGCGTCGAGGCGTCGGCCGGCCCGGTCGAGGACGGCGGAGAGTTCGGCCGCGCGCGTGGCGGCGGTCTGGGCGGCGTCCACGGCGCGTTCACGGCCGAGCCGTTCGGCCTCCCAGCCCTCGAGCCACGCGGCCGTGTCGGCGGCCAGCCGCTCGTCCTCGGCCGCCTCGCGCTCCACGCGCTCACGTTCGCGGGCGAGTTCGGCGGCGCGCTGCTCGGCCCGGCCGGCGTCCTCGAGGCCGCCGAGCTCCTCGCGGAGCCGGTCCTCGTACTCCGCCAGTTGGTCGGCGCTCGCCTCGTATCGCTCGGGCGGCAGGCCTGCGCGGGCGGTGCGCTCGTCGGCGGCCGCGCGGGCCTGCCGGTCGGCCGCGCGCTCGCGCAGCTGCAGGACGGGCACCACGGTCGCGGCCCGCTCCGCCGTCTCCAGCAGCGCCTGCTCACGGGCTCGTGCCGCGCGCTCGCCGGCCATGTCGCGGGCGCGGCGCTCGGCCGCGGCGTGCCGGCCCTGCAGGACGGCGAGCTCGCGTACCGCCTCGGCCTCGCGCTGCGCCCGCTCGTGCGCGCCCTCCGCGGCGGCCACGGCGAGGTCGGCGATGTCGGCGCGCTCGCGTGCGGTGGTGGCCAGGACGGCCGCCCAGTGCAGGATGTGCGCGGCCGACTCCGGGTCCCCGGCGGCGGCGCCCGGCGGCAGCGGTCCGGCGAGGGCCTCGGCGTCGTCACCGGCGGCCTGGCTCATCCGCTCGGCGAGCCGCAGCAGTTCCTCGTCACCGGCGGCGACGCGCTGCTCGGCGGCCCGCCGCTCGGCGCGCAGCCATTCCTCCACGGCCTTGAAGCGACCGGTGTCGAAGAGTCTGCCGAGCAGTGCGGCGCGCTCGGTGGCCGTGGCCCGCAGAAAGGTGGCGAATTCTCCCTGCGGCAGCAGGACGACCTGGCAGAACTGCTCGCGGCTCATGCCGATGAGCTGCCTCAGCTCCTCGCCCGCCTCCTGGTGGGACTTGCTGAGCGCCCGCCACTCCCCCGCGGTGTGCTCGCGCAGCAGGGTGACGGCCTTCTCCATGGTGTAGCCGGTGCCGCGCTTCTTGGGACGCGGCTGCTCGGGCCGCCGGGTGATCTCCAGCCGCCGTCCGCCCACCGTCAGGTCGAGCACGACCTCGGTGGGGGTGTCCTCCTCGGCGTGGTCGCTGCGCAGCCGGTTGCCCTGGCGGCTGCCGGGGACGCCTCCGTAGAGGGCGAAGCACACGGCGTCGAGGACGGAGGTCTTGCCGGCGCCGGTCGCGCCGTGCAGCAGGAACAGCCCGGCGGCGGACAGCTCGTCGAAGTCCACGGTGTGGCGGCCGGCGAACGGCCCGAAGGCGGTCAGGGTCAGGCGGTGCAGGCGCATCAGTCGCTCTCCGTCCGTGCGGCGTCGCCGCGGACCGCGTCGAAGGCGTCCCGCAGGACGGCCCGCTCCGCGATGTCGGGGCCCCGGCCGCGCACATGGACCACGAAGTCCTCGGCGATCTGCCGGTCGGTGCGGCCGCGCAGGCGCTGGGCGTACGTGGCCTGGGGATCGGCGTCGGCGCGCTCGGGGTCGAAGACCAGGGCGAGGGCGTGCGGGAACCGCTTGCGCAGGCGGGCCATGGGCTCGTGCGGGCGATGCGGGTCGGTGAGGGTGGCCTCGACCCAGGAGTCCTCGTGCGCCGCGTGCGCCGGGTCGTCCAGCAGGTTTTCGAGGCGGCCGCGGATCCGGGCGAGCGGCCGGGGCACGGGGCAGTCGATCCGCTCGGCGGCCACGGAACCGTCGGCGCCGAGGTCGACCAGCCACATGCTCTTGCGGTGGTCGGCCTCGGAGAAGGAGTACGCGAGCGGGGAGCCGGAGTAGCGCACCCGGTCGTTGATCGTCTGGCTGCCGTGGAGATGGCCGAGGGCCACGTAGTCGACGCCGTCGAAGACGCCTGCGGGCACGGCCGCCACACCGCCGACCGTGATGTCGCGCTCGCTGTCGCTGGGGGCGCCGCCCGCGACGAAGGCGTGCGCCAGCACGACGGAGCGCGTGCCCGCGGGGCGCGCGGACAGGTCGGCGCGGACCCGTGCCATCGCGGCGCTCAGCACCTCGGTGTGCCCGGCGCGCTCGAGGGCGAACTCCTCGCGGACGAGGGCCGGTTCGAGGTAGGGCAGCCCGTACAGGGCGACCGGCCCATGCGCGTCGGCGAGGACGACCGGTGTGGCGCAGCCGGCCGGGTCGGTCCGCAGGTGGATGCCGGCGCGGTCGATGAGGCCCGAGGCCACGCCCAGCCGGCGGGCGGAGTCGTGGTTGCCGGAGATCATCACCGTGGGCACGCCGAGGGCGGCGAGCCGGTGCAGCGCGTCGTCGAAGAGCTCGACGGCGGGCAGCGACGGCAGCGCCCGGTCGTAGACGTCACCGGCGACGAGGACGGCGTCGATGCGCTCCGCCCGGACCGTCGCCACCAGGTGGTCGATGAACGCCGCCTGGGCGTCGAGCAGCCCGACCCGGTGGAAGGACCGGCCCAGATGCCAGTCGGAGGTGTGCAGCAGCCTCACCGTGGCTCTCCCCCGCGCATGTCCGTCTCCTCCGGCTTCCAGTACCGCGTGCTCCGCACGGGCCTCAGTGTCCCCACGCCACGGTCCCGTGCTCTCCGACAGGAGGCTATCCGCCGCCACCGACAACGCGTGGCGGAGCCCGGATTCGGGCGGGGCCGATCAAGGGTCGATCAACGTCCCCGGCCGTCCGTACGATAACCGCCATGACGGCGAGCGACTCCCGTGGAAGAGTGATCGACGGCCGCTTCGAACTGCTGGAGCGCCTGGGCGGCGGCGGCATGGGGCTGGTGTGGCGGGCCCGCGACACAGCCCTGCACCGGGAGGTCGCTTTGAAGGAAGTACGACCGCCCGACCCGGAGACGGCCGACGCCGACCCCGAGACCGCGGCGAAGGCCCGGCAGCGCGTACTGCGCGAGGCCCGCGCCCTGGCCCGTGTGCACCACCCCAACGTCGTCACAATTCATCACATCGTAGACAGGGGGGATCTTCCGCACCCCTGGCTCGTGATGGAGCTGGTGACCGGCGGCTCCCTGCAGGACCGGCTGACCCGGGGAACGCTCACCCCGGTGGAGGCCGCCGGCATCGGCCGCGGCCTGCTGGCCGGGCTGCGCGCCGCGCACGCCGTCGGCGTCCACCACCGCGACGTCAAACCCGCGAACATCGCGCTGCGGCCTGACACGACACCCGTCCTCACCGACTTCGGCATCGCCTCCCTCCGCGACGCGACCCGCCTGACGGCCACGGGCGGCCTCATCGGCTCCCCGGAGTACATCGCCCCCGAACGCATCCGCGGCCAGGAGGGCAACCCCGCCTCCGACCTGTGGTCTCTCGGCATGGTGCTGTACGTCGCGACAGAAGGTGTCCACCCGCTGCGCCGCGAGACCACCATCGCCACCCTCGTCGCCGTCCTCGAGGAACCCGTACCGCCCCCGGTGCGCTCGGGACCGCTCAGCCCCGTCCTCACCGCCTTGCTCGTACGCGACGCCGCCGCACGCCCCGACGCGGACACGCTCGACCGGATGCTCGCCGACGTGGAACGGGGCGCACCGCCCGCGTCCCTGCCCGCGGCACCGCCGCCCGTGTCCTTGCCCGCGCCTGGCGGCGAGACACCCCCCGGCTTCGGAACCGCCCCCACGACGTACCTGCCGACCACGCCCCAGCCGTCCGAACCGCCCTCCGCGGCCCGTCGCGGACGTCGTGCCCGCCAGGCCGGGGCGGCGGTCGGCGCGGTGGCGGCGGTGGGCGTCGTGGGCGCCTTGCTGTTGACCCTTCTCCCGCAGCTCCATGGCGACGGGGACGCCGACGCCGCGGGCATGGGCAGCACCGCGGGCAAAAGCCCCAGCGCGCGCAAGGGCTCCGTCGGCTCCCCGACGGCGGCTGTGCCGGTGAAGCTGCTCTCTGCGGCAGGGGGACGCTTCATGACGGACGCCGCGAAGTCGGGCACTGGCGGCACCGAGGTGCTGGCGCTGCTCCTCTACGAGGACCACGCGGAGTTGCAGGTACCGAAGAAGACGGACGAGGCCCACTTCGACACCTACCTGTACCGCGGCGGCAAGCTCCAGAAGTCGGCCGAGGAGGGTTACCTCAACGACCCCACGACCGTCGACCTCTCGAAAGTCGACTGGGATGCGCTTCCGGCCCTGATGAGCCGTTTGGACAGGGAATGCACCATAGAGCACCCGACGCACAGCTATGTGGTCGTGCAGGGACCGGAGATGAGCTACGCCCGAAGCGACAACGACCGCGCCTGCGAGATCTACGCCACCCTCGAGGGCGAGGTCCAAGAGGTCCAAACAGGAGACTGACCTCTCCGGACGGGCGAACCCCGGCGTGTAGGGTGGCCGGCGCCGCCCGAGATCCCCCGTGTGTACGGTGGGCGCACTGACACCGGCGGCCGGGGCGGCCGTCATGGCGGCCGGCATTTTCTCCGCCGGTCTGCGGCTGGCCGGGTACGAGGGCGCCGCGCTGACGGCGCTCGCGCTGGCCTCGGCGGTGTGGGCCGGGTGCGCGGGCGCATTCGCCGCACGCCTGGCCCGGAGCGCGGAGCGCTGGTGGCGGGAGGCCGCGACACCCGCCGGGCTGACGGCCGTGGCGGCGACCTGCGTGCTCGGCACGTTTTTGTCGCTGCGGGGGTGGCAGGAGGCCGCGGCGGCCGCCCTGGCGCTGTCGGCGGTGCTGTGGCCGCTGCTTCTCGTGACGGTGGTCCGGCGCTGGGGATCCCGGCTGCCGGGCGCCGTCTTCCTGGTGTGCGTGGCCACGGAGGGCTTGGCCGTCGGCGCGGCGACCCTCGCGGGGCCGCTGCACCTGCCGTGGCTGTGCGGGACGGGCCTGCTGCTCTTCCTGGTCGGCCTGGCCCTGTACGCCATGGCGCTCGCCCGCTTCGACCTGCGGGAGGTCCGGGTGGGCGCCGGCGACCACCGGATCGCGGGCGGAGCTCTGTCGATCAGCGCGCTCGCCGCGGCCAAGCTGACGGCTGCCGCCGATCCGCACGGCCTTCTGCGCTGGGCGCCCGGCCTGCACCCTGCGCACTGTGGCGCTGGTCCTGCTCGCGGCCTGCCTGCTGTGGTTCGTGGCGCTGATGTACGCCGCCGAGGCGCGGTGGCCGCGCACCCACTACGACGTCCGGCGCTGGGCCACGGTGTTCCCGCTGGGGATGACGGCGGCGGCGAGCCTGGTCGTGGCGGACGCCGCCGCCCTCCCCGTCCTCGCGGACCTGGGGCACGCGCTGCTATGGGCCGCGGTCGCCGTCTGGCCGCTGACGGCGGCCGGTGCCGCCCGCGGGTCCTTGCGCGGCACACCGCCGACGGCGGGAATGGCCGCTCCGACCGTTGCGTCCGTGAGTTCGCCGCCGGCGGCCTGCCCGTCCCGGCGCCGCACCCGGCGGGGAACCTCCTCAGACCTCCACATAGGCGCTGCCCGACACCTCGACGCCCGCGGTCCCCGCGGAGGCGTCGGCGAGCCAGGTCCGGAATGCGGCCAGTTCCTCCTCCGGCACGCCCAGGTCGATGCGTACCTCCGCCGCATCATAGGAGACGCCGCGCACGGCGCGGCCCGCCGCGCGCAGGTCGTTCTCGAGTCGCCCGGCCCGCTGGTGGCCGGCGACGACGGTGACCAGCGCGAGCTTGCGCCGCTCCACTGTGCCGAGCTCGTCCAGGGCCGCCGAGACGGCGCCCCCGTAGGCGCGCGCCAGGCCGCCCGCGCCGAGTTGGATGCCGCCGTAATACCGCGTGACGACCGCGACGACGTCCCGGACCTCGCGGCGCAGCAGCACCTGCAGCATGGGCGTGCCGGCGGTGCCGCCCGGCTCGCCGTCGTCGCTCGCCTTGTGGATCCTGCCCTCGGCGCCGATCACAAACGCGTAGCAGTTGTGCGTCGCCCCGGCGTGCTCCCTGCGGACGCGGGCGATGAATTCCTGCGCTTCCTCCTCACCGGACACCGGCGCCAGCGCGCACAGGAACCGCGAGCGTTTGATCTCGCTCTCGTGGACGTGCTCACGTCCGATCGTCAGGTAGCGCTCCAGCACCCCGCCACCCTACGGGAACAGCGGGAGGCCTCCTCTGGTTCGCTGCCCAGGATCGGAATCGCGGGAGGACGACGTGCACGGAGACGGCGCGGCGGTTCGGGAGATCCTGACGGGCCTGGGGGACACATGGGCCGCAGGTGGCCTCGTTGCGCACCAGCAGAGCAGGATCGGCCCTGTGATGCGCCATGCCCATGAGGATCCCCAGCTGCTGGCTGCGGACCTGTCGCGGCGATCAGTCACCTCGTTCCCGGCCGAGGAAGCACGACAGGAGCCGCCTGAAGTCGTGCGGGTGCTCGAGCGCCGGCACGTGCCCGCATCGGCCGAACACGTGCAGACGGACATCGGCCAGGTGTTCGAGCAGGGGCAGGGCTGCCGCCCCGAGCGGGGTGACTCGGTCCTCGGCGCCGTGGACGAGCAGCACGGGCGCGCGCACCCCTGCCAGTGTTTGCGCCGAGAGGGTGAGCTCGTCGGCCCAACGTTCCCTGGGCGGAGGGAACAACGACGCGAATGCGGCCGCCCCCGCTCGCATCGCAGTTGCACGGGCAGCGACGGCCGACTCGGTCACGAGCGATTGGTCGAAGACGAGGCGACTCAGCATGTCTCGTGCCCCGAGCGGGCCGGCGGGGGCGGCCCAGACCGCGTCGAGATCGGCGGAGAGCGGCGCCCCGGGGGCGCCCATCGTCGAGACCGCCACGACACGGGTGACCTGCCGGGGACGCGCCGCCGCCAACGCCAGCGCCACTGCACCGCCCATGGAGTGGCCCACCACGGCGTAGTTCTCGACACCGAGAGCATCCATCAGGCCCGCGGCCTGCTCCGTCCACAGCCGGAGCCCACCCCTGGAGCCCGCCGGGACTGGTGTACGGCCGAACCCCGCCTGGTCAGGAGCCACCAGGTGCCAGGACGTGCCCAGCGCCTGTGCCGTCGTCGCCCAGGCTCCGGATCCGGTCGTACCGGGTCCGGAGCCGTGCAGCATCAGCACCGCGGGTCCGGTGCCGCTCTCCATGACGTGGACGGGGGAGCCGTCGACTGTGATGGTCCGAAGTGCCGTCACCGGGACTGGCCAGGCGTGCTCATGCCGATGCGGAGGTGATGGACTTAGAGAAGACCTCCATCATCGCCCTGCCGAATTGCGGCATGTCGGGCCATCCGCGGCAGGAGACGAGGTTGCCGTCCACGACGTCGGGAGCGTCGATGACCGTCGCGCCCGCGTTCTCCATGTCACCGGTGATGGGGGGGAAGCACGCCGTCTTCCGGCCCTTCAGCAGCCCGTACACCGCCGGCACCTGCGCGCCGTGGCACACCAGCGCGATCGGGAGGTTGCGCGCGAAGAAGTGCTCGGTGATGCGCCTGACGTCGGCGTCGACCCGGATCCACTCGGGGGCACGTCCCCCAGGGATGATCAGGGCGTCATAGCGCTCGACGTCGACCTCGGCCCAGGGCACGTCGACCGGCAGCTTCCGGCCGTTCTTCTCCACATAGGCGTCGGAGTTGGGGTCGAACTCGTGGATGACCAGCTGAACGTCGCGCATCGTCCGTGACGAGACGTCAACGTCCCAGCCGCCCTCCTGCACGCGATAGTAGGGATACATGGTGTCGAGCTCCTCGGCGGCGTCGCCGGTCAGGAGCAGCGCTCTGGGCACCTGCTTCTCCTCGCATCTGAGGCGGGTGAGGCGGATCGGATCCGATCTGATCCGACGGAGTCAGCATTCCCCGGCCCGGCCCGCCCGTCAAGCCTTTGGACCGTTCCGGCCGAACCCTTGGCCTCGCCGAACAACGTCGGAACCGCTCGCCGGACAGCAGGATGTGCCGACGCATGGCGTAGGCGGCGGCGTCGGGGTCACGGGCGGCGATCGCGGCCACGACGACTTCGTGCTCGGCCATGGCCACGTGAGTGACCTGGGTGTCGTGGAGAAGTGCACGGCGAGGACCACTCGGATCATATAGGAAGGGTGACGGACGTCAGCCATCCTTCACCCGTCGCGGAACCGCCCGCCATCGCCCTACGTCGATCAGTTGGAGCTCCTATGAGCATGCTCGACGTCCTGCCCGGTTCGCCACAGGGTCACACGAGGACCGAAGGACTTCTCGACTGACGGAAGACCCGTAGGGCGCGGCGACAGCCCGGCAATGCGCCCAAGGGTCACCGTCGTCGTCCCCTCCGATCGCGGACGCATCCGTTCTCCGCGTCGCGGAACGCGTTCTTCCAGTTCATTCGGCCGGCTCATCACGACCTCGCGATCGGCCTCCGTGAGCACCCCTTCCGGCGCAACGCCGTCGGCCGGGACCTCGTGTCCGAATGCCGCCCGCAGGGCGTCGACCCGACCGCAACACCGCTCCCTTGGGAGGATGGGTCACGTGCGGCACCTACCGATGTCTCGTCGATGATCACGAGAAGGTCGTGCATCAATCCGCGATAGTGGTACGCGCTCCAGCGTCAGCGCGGCGGGGGCGGCGAATCGCCGCCCCCGCCGCGTGAACGGGTCAGCGCTTGAGGTTCTGCATCCACTCCCGCAGCTCGCGCGCCTGCCGCGCGAGCTCGGAACGCGCCGCGGCGTCGCCGGAGGCCTTGTGGTTCGCCAGGGCGACGATCGAGTTCAGCGCCGGGATGGCGGTGGTGTACTCGCGTGCCAGGTAGCTGTCCCGCGCGATGTCCAGGGCGGCACCGGCGGCGTCCGCGGCGTCCGGGGTCAGCAGCCCAGCCGCTCGGTCAGCCTCGATCAGCAGGTTGGTCTCGCGGTACGACGAGCAGTTGGCGCCCTTGCGGCCGGCGGTCGTCTCGATCCCGCCGAGGATGATCCGCATGAACGAGTCGTCGTAGTAGTGCGTCCGGAAGTGGCCGAGGATGGTCGAGAACGCCTTGCCACCGCCCCAGTTCTGGCACCACGCGATCGGGTGGTCGCCGTTCATCAGCCGCAGCGGGTTGGTGGCCGCGTTGCCGCTGTTGAGGCTGCGCTGGTAGCTGTCCTCGTTGAGGCTCAGCAGCGTGTGCACGTCGCCCCGCATGTTGCGGTCGAAGTTGTAGAGCTCGTCGACCGTCAGCCACCGGGCAGGGAGATGCGCGGTCGCCGGGTGCGTCTTGTCCTCGGTCACCACCTCGGCGTGGATGCAGCTGCCGCACTGGCCGAACCCGTTCTGGCCGCTCGGATGGCTGGTGAAGAACCCACCGACGAGGTCGCCGTACCACGGCCAGGTGCCGATCTCGAACGAGTCGGCGGCGCCGTGGATGCCGACATAGCCGCCGCCCTGCTTCATGTAGGCCTCGAAGTTCGGCTGCTCGGTGGTCGCGTTGAGCGGACCCGGGTGCCCGACGTTGGACTCGAAGACGATCGTGTCGTACTGCTTGAGCGTGTCGAGGCTCAGGAACGGGCTCGTGGGCAGCGTGACCGTCGGGAGTTGCGGGTCGTAGACGTCGACGTTGAACTTGTGCGCGATGCCGAGCTTCTGGATCGCGGCCACGGTGTGCGGGATGTGGTCGTGCCGGAAGCCCGTCGTCTTGGAGAAGACCAGGACGTTGTATTTGGCGTCCGGTTTGTGCGGGAGAGGGGCGAGCACCGGGTCCGGGATGAACTTCGGGCCCTCCGCGGGCTCGGACTCAAGGCCCGTCGCGGGCTCCGGCGCGGGCCTGCCCTTGAGCTGGTCGATCAGGTGACGGGCATCGTCCACGAGAGTCTTGCGGGCCGAGCCGGGCGCGATCCGGTTGGCGATCGAGACGAACTCGTTCAGGACCTGGCTCGCGCTCTTGGCCGAACCGGTGTCGGCGAGCGCCTTCGCCTCGTCGAGCTTGGCCTGGAGCGCCTCACCGACCTCAGCCGGGACGCTGCCGGCGGTCACGAACCGGGTGATCAGCGTGCCGACGTCCGCGAACGAGGTCGTCACGATGAACGTCTGCGTGTACTTCGCGCTGTTGGAAGCAGCGTCGGAGAGGTGCACCGCGAGCTTGTGCACGCCGAGCGACAGGTCGGAGGTCTGCACCGGCAACGGCGGGACCAGCTCGCCGTCGAGGTACATGTTCAGCACGGCCACTCCGCCCGAGCCGGGGGTGGGGTCCGTGCGCGTCGGGATGAGCGTGGCGACGTGACCGACGTGACCATCGGTGATCGCCGGGTACGATGCGGCCGGCGCGCGTGTGTCGATACGGACCGAGATCGAGCGGAACGCCGCGACGTTTCCGGACGTGTCGACCGCGCGGTACCGGACGCTGGTGTTGCCCTCCTGCGTGATCACCGCCGACGCCGTGGCCGACGTCGGCGCCCCCTCGACGGGCACGTCGATATAGGCGGCGCCGCCGTTGAGCGAGTACTGGAACTTGGCGATGCCGACGTCGTCGGTCGCCGACACGTTCAGCGTCACCGGGCCGGTGTACCAGTTGTTCTGGCCGGTCGGCGCAGAGGGCGACAGCGTCGCCACGTTGATCGTCGGCGATGTCGTTTCCTCTGCCCACGACGGTGTCGCGGTGATGAGTGCGGCAGCCGTCATGAAGGCGGCCACTGCCGATGTGCGAAATTTTCTCCGCATGAGTGTCTTCTCTCTTGCCGCTGTGCCGGCGGGTTCGCTGGGTGCGGATGCCCGTGCCGACGGACCCAGGTCCGTCGGCACGGGCGGGTTCGCTAGGTGCCGATGCCTGCGCCGACGAACTCGGCCCAGTTGAGGTTGAACAGGTTGCCGCCCGTGGCGCCACCCGTGACCGAGCGGAACACCAGGAACAGCTCATGCGTCCCGGACATCGAGACCGGGAACGTCTGGCTCGTCCAGGTTCCCGTCCCGCCGGTGGACACGAGGTTGGCCGTGGTCAGGATCGGCCCGGTGACCGAGTCCTGACGGACCTCGATGGCCGCCAGCGGCGACCCGGGCGTGCGGCCGTTCGCCGCGTCCGCCGCGCGGAAAGTGATCGAATCGATGTTGGTCAGGTTGAACGGGCCGTTGAGCTGGAGCCAGTCGCCCGAGCCCAGGCTGCCGCGGTGCACGCCGGCGCCGCCGTCGGAGTTGTTCGCCGTGTTGGTGCCGGACTGGTTGACGACGAACTCCACCTCCTGGTGCTTCTGGCGGATCTGGTGCTGGCCGGTCGTGGTCAGCTGCGGGA
This sequence comes from Actinacidiphila sp. bgisy167, assembly GCF_965342175.1. Classification (GTDB taxonomy): domain Bacteria; phylum Actinomycetota; class Actinomycetes; order Streptomycetales; family Streptomycetaceae; genus Actinacidiphila. The sequence goes on along the minus strand of NZ_CBDRBL010000017.1, from coordinate 49,512 downwards.
CGCCGCCCGGACCGCCGTGGTCGGTGTAGCGCGCCTGGACCACGCCGGAGACGTTGCCGCCGTGTGAGACGTCGTCGGCCTCCGTGTGGAGCACGCCCGAGCAGCCGTTGACGGACTCCTCGGCGTGGCCGTGCGAGTCGTGGCCGAGCACGAACGTGACCTCCACCTCGGAGCAGTCCACCGTCCCGTCCTCGGGGTCGGTGACCGTGACCGAGAACGGGATGTCGTCGCCGAACACGAACGTCCCGCCCTCCACCGGCGTGTTGACGACCACCGTCGGGCTCGTGTTGCCCACGGTGATCACGGTGCTGGTCGAGGTCTGCTTTCCGGACGAGTCGAGCACGGTCAGCACGGCCGTGTAGCGGCCGGACTGCGTGTACGTGTGTGCCGGGTTCGGGTCGGTCTCGATCGCCGAGCCGTCGCCGAAGTTCCACTCGTAGCGGATCGAGTCGCCGGGATCCTCATCCAGCGAGCCGGCGCTGGAGAAGTTCACGGTCAGCGGCGTTGCGCCGTCGGTGCGGTCCGTGGTGAGCACGGCCTTCGGCGCGCGCTTGCCCTTGACGTACTCCCACTTGTACATGCCCGCGTCGGGGCTGATGACGTTGAACCCGTTTCCGTAGGTCAGCAGGTAGAACGCGCCGTCGGAACCGAACTGCAGGTCCATCGGGTTGTCGCACTCGAACCGGAACGTGCCTGCCCCGGCGCTCGCACGGCTGCCGCAGTCCAGGAAGTTGTTGATCTTCTGGACGTGGTTGGTCTTCTTGTCGAGCTTGACCTCGCGCAGCGTGTCCTGCGTCCACTCGCTGATGATCACCGAGTCGTCGTAGTACGCCGGGAACTTGTGAGGGTTCGGGTTCTTCGGGTCGTAATGGTACTTCGCGACCCCGTGCGGACCGACGCCGCCGGTGAAGAGCTCGGGGAACAGCCGCGGGCATTCGGTCGTCGAGCCGGGCGCGATCGGGCCCGGGGTCGGCGCGTAGGAGGCCTCGCACGGGGTGCCGAGCGGCGCGGTCGGGTTGTTGTCGCGGTAGGAGTACCAGATGTCGGGGTCGGTGACCGGTGGGACGTCCCTCAGGCCCGGCTCGACCGTCGGACCGCCCTCGATGTTCCACAGCGAGTCGTTGCGCTGCGTCGGCCCGTCGCACTCGAACTTCTGAGGCGGGTTGTTCAGCGGCGTGCCCGCGGTGGTGGTGCCGGGCGCGAACTCGTGGAAGTTCCACTGGTAGTGCGCGAGGTCGCGCTTGTAGCACGTCGGCCAGCCGTAGTTCGACGGCTTGCGCACGATCTCGTAGCGACCGGTGCCCGACGGGCCGTGCGAGCGCTGCGGTGTCTGGGCGTCGGGCGAGTAGTCGCCGACGTAGGCCACGTCGTTCTCGTCGACCTGGATCCGGAACGGGTTGCGGAAGCCCATCGCGTAGACCTCCGGCCGCGTCTTGTCCCGCGGCTTGCCCGCGACCAGCGGGAACAGGTTGCCCGGCGGGATCGAGTAGGCGCCCGTGCCGGGGCCGAGGGCGACCTTGTTGGCGTCGGCGGCGGAGATGTCGCCGCTCTTGACCTTGATCCGCAGCACCTTGCCGCGCAGGTCGTTGGTGTTCAGCGCGGTGCGGCGCGAGTCACCGGTGAGCCGCTGGTACCAGCCGCCCGCCTGCGCCGTGCTGGTGGCGATCGCCGGCGTGGCGGTGCCGGTCAGGCCGGAGCCGTCGGCGGTGATCTGCGGCTGATCGGACTGCTGCTTGCCGCGGCGGAAGAACACGTTGACGTTCGACGTGTTGACCGGACCGCCGCTGGTCTGGATCTCGTCCGCCTCGATGTTCGAGAGCGCCTCGAGCGCCGCGTCGATCGCGTTGCGATCCGCGTTCCACGCGATCGGCTCCGTCGTCTGGCCCTCGAAGGTCAGCGTGAACGTGCCGCCCGTCGCGTTGGTGACGCGCACGGTCTGCTGCTCGTCGGTCTTCTGCGAGTTGTACGGCCCGTAGCCGCCGGCGTTGATGCCGCCCGCGGGCGTGTCGTCGCCGGTGACCATCCAGAGGTTGCCGTGCTTGTCGAAGTCGATGTCGCCCCCGACGTGGCAGCACTCCTGGCGGTTGACCGGCACGCGCATGATCTGCTGCTCGGAGCCCATGTCGAGGTGCGCCGGCGTGCTGTCGGTGGCGTCGACGAACTTGAAGCGGCTGAGCTGGAAATAGCCCACATACGGATCCCACGCGGTCTTGGACGCCGCCACGTTCGGTGGGGTGGTGTTCGGCGTGACCTGGGTGACGACTGATCCGTCGCTCAGCTTGACGTCGGTGACCTCCTTCGGCGAGTAGTAGAGGTAGACCCACTTGTTGGTCGCGAAGTCGGCGTCGACCGCCGGGCCGTAGAGCCCGTCCTCGCCCGCGGTGTAGATCTGCTGCGTCATCGGCAGGCTCGGGTCGGCGAAGTTGGCGACGACCGTGGTGACGCCCGTGGTCGAGTCGTGCATGCGCAGCGAGCCGAGGCGGTCCGTCTGCAGAACGCGGCCGTCCGGCAGCTGGTCGAAGCCGATCGGCTCCTGCAGGTTCGGCGGCGAGCCGATCTTCGTCTGCTGGTAGTTGGCCAGCACGGTGGCGCCGCAATCGCTGTAGTCCGGGTCGGCCTGGCCCGCGGCCCAGCCGATCGCGCCCTTGAGGTGCTTGGTGAGGCCGGCGTCGAAGCTCGCGGCCGTGTTGCCCAGGCCGGTGTAGAACGAGCGGCCGCCCTGGAAGTCCTTGCACCACGAGACCGGGTGATCGGCGCCCATCGTGCCCCCGGCGATCCCGTCGAGGTCGGCGCCCTGCGGCTGCGGCCCGAACGGGTCCTCGACGACGGTGTCGAGGACGTGTGACACACCGCGCACGTTCTTCGTGAAGTTGTACCACTCGTCGGTCCGCGACCAGATCTGCGGCAGATCCTTGGTCGCGTCGTGGACGCGGTCGGCGACCTTCACGTCACCCGACTGCACGTCGGTTTTGCCGGACGCACGCGTCCCCAGGATGTCGGTCAGGAACGACCAGGACTCGTCGGTCTCCACCGCCGAGCCGACGCCGACGAAGCCGCCGCCGTCACGGAAGTAGTCCTCGAAGTTCGAGCGTTGCGCGTCCGTGAGCGGGCTCGCGAGACCCGTGTCCAAGAACACGACCGCGCGGTACTGCTTCAGCTTCTTCTCCGTGAAATGGTCGCCCACGTCAGCGGGCCCGGGCGCCACGACCGTGAACTGACCGGGTCTGGCCGCATCCCGGATCGCGGCCAGGCCGGCCGACGACACCGCGTCCTGGGTGCTGCGCACCACGAGCACCTTGTAGCGGGCGTCTGGTGGTGCGGGCTTGGCGGCAGACGCGGACGGCTGCGGCAGCGCGGGTGCAGCGACGGGAGAGGACTCAGCCGCCGTGGGGTCCGCGGCGCTCACCGGCGTCGCGAGGAGCGTGAGGAAAGGGGCGATGAGGGCTAAGGCCATCGTGGTCGCGGTGCGACGCCTCGGGCGTCGTCGTCCGTTTTCTGGCAGGGCTGCGTCGAGCAGCCTGGCCCACGTTCGATGACGTGGTGACATGAAAAACCCTTCCTGCCTGGGGGATGTCAGGCACGGCGCGAACCGCCGCGCTTGTTGCCACGTGGTGGTAGCGGACAGTGCGGTTGCTGGAGGGTGCCGTCTCCAGGTCTGTGGGGCCGTCAGTAAGGTGTCGGCCTGGGTGAATCCGTGATCGCGGTCGGGTCGTCGATGATGTGGTCGATCACTGTGCTCGCCGCGCCGCGGAAGGCGGTGCCGAAGCTGGGCGTGCAGGCGACGAATCGGCACTGGGCGGCTGGAGCTGCCACCATGAGCCGTTGCAGCTGATCTTGTGCGTGTGGCAGCAGCCACGTGGCCGGCGAGGCGAAACAGCGTCCGATGACGATCACTGGCGGGTTGAACAGGTCGGCCAGGACCGAGCCGCCGGTTGGCCGGCAGCGCCAGAGGCCTGGCCTCTGGCGACCGGCGCATGACGATGGGGGTGGCACAGGTCGGCGAGCGGCTCGGGCCTCACCGGGACTGGCCAGGTGTGGTCATGCCGATGCGGAGGTGATGGACTTAGAGAAGACCTCCATCATCGCCCTGCCGAATTGCGGCATGTCAGGCCATCCGCGGCAGGAGACGAGGTTGCCGTCCACGACGTCGGGAGCGTCGATGACCGTCGCGCCCGCGTTCTCCATGTCACCGGTGATGGGGGGGAAGCACGCCGTCTTCCGGCCCTTCAGCAGCCCGTACACCGCCGGCACCTGCGCGCCGTGGCACACCAGCGCGATCGGGAGGTTGCGCGCGAAGAAATGCTCGGTGATGCGCCTGACGTCGGCGTCGACCCGGATCCACTCGGGGGCACGTCCCCCAGGGATGATCAGGGCGTCATAGCGCTCGACGTCGACCTCGGCCCAGGGCACGTCGACCGGCAGCTTCCGGCCGTTCTTCTCCACATAGGCGTCGGAGTGGGGGTCGAACTCGTGGATGACCAGCTGAACGTCGCGCATCGTCCGTGACGAGACGTCAACGTCCCAGCCGCCCTCCTGCACGCGATAGTAGGGATACATGGTGTCGAGCTCCTCGGCGGCGTCGCCGGTCAGAAGCAGCGCTCTGGGCACCTACTTCTCCTCGCATCTGAGGCGGGTGAGGTCGATCCGATCCGATCCGATCCGTTAGCATTCCCCGGCCCGGCCCGCCCGTCAAGCCTTTAGACCGTTCCGTCCGAGCCCTTGGCCTCGTCGAACAAACGTCGGAACCGCTCGCCGGACAGCAGGATGTGCCGACGCATGGCGTAGGCGGCGGCGTCGGGGTCACGGGCGGCGATCGCGGCCACGACGTCTTCGTGCTCGGCCATGGCCAAGTGAGTGACCTGGGTGTCGTGGAGAAGCCGGAACAGGTGCACGTGCGTGTGCAGGCGAGCGAGCGCTTCACGGATGACCTGGTTCTCCGCGCTCAGGGCGACGAGATCGTGAAAAGCGGCGTCGCGCAGCCCGAAGGCGCCATAGGCCACGGGCCCGCCGCCCCCCTCCAACTCCGCCATCTCCTCCAGCATGCGTCGCAGACCGGCCACCTGCTGCACGGATGCGCGTTCGGCGGATCTGCGCGCCGCCGCCGGCTCGAGGAGCAGGCGGAGCTCAAGCATGTCCTCGAATCGCTGACGGGTGATCTGGGGGGGAATGTGATAGCCGGCATGGGGCACACGCACCACCAGGCCCTCGGCCTCCATCCGGTTCAGAGCGTCTCGGATCGGCGTCTGCGAGACCCCCAGCTCTCGCGCCAGGACGTCGATCGTGACACGGGAGCCGGGCTCTATCCGTAGCGACATCAGCTGTCCGAGCAGCGTGTCGTACACCTCGTCGGCGAGCCGGCCACGAGATCTTCCCGGCGGCGTTCCGCCCGTCATGGCCCCACGGCCCCTCGCGATCATCGCTTCGTCGTCCATCGTGACTGTGAGGTCCTTTCTTACGTCTACGGGAACCGTTGACATCGGTCGCATACTGCGGGATGTTGATGCCCCCCGCTTGGATCGTATAGGAAAAGTGACGGACGCCAGTCATCCTTCACCCGTCGCGGAGCCGCCCGCCATAGCTCCGCCTCGATCAGCTGAAGCTCCAATGAGCATGCTCGACGTCCTACTCGGTTCGCCGCCGGGCCGCGCAAGGGCCGGAGGACCTCTCGACTGCTTGAAGCCCATCACGTCGCGGCGTACTCGTGACGCCGGTCTGCGGGTCAGCCCTTGCGGCAGCCGGCAACCCGCCTGAAAGCCCCGCAGCAACTGCTCGGCGAAGCACGCAGCAAGGCTCCAGAGCTCCCCACCCGGAAAGCAGGCGAGAAGATGCGGCATCCGAAGCGCATAAGACGACTGTCCGTTCCCCGTCGGACGGCGCAGTTGGCGACGGCGGCCATAGTGGTGGCCACGGCCCTGACGGCTTGCGGGCAGGACGACGGCGCGAATGCGAATAACGCCCCCAAGGCGCCGGCGACCATCCCGGAGCTCACCAAGAACCCGCTGACCCTCAAGTTCATCTGGTTCGACTGGCCCCCCGCCCACGCGCTGGAAGACTTCGCGAACGCGGAGTACACCAAGGAGCGGCCGAACGTGACCGTCAAGGTCAACACCGTGCCGAACGCGAACTGGCACGACGCGATGTTCACCCAGTTCGCAGCGCACAAGACCGACTTCGACATCCCGATCCTGGACTCGCAACACATCGGCGAGGCCGTGACGAACGGCAACATCCTCGACATCACCGACTTCGTCAAGAAGAACATCGACGTCAAGGCCTACAACCCGTACCTCCTGGCGGCCTACGGCCAGTACCCCCAGGCGGAGACCGGCAAGCGCGACGAGAACGCCAGCATGTACGGACTGCCGCTGCTCGGCGACACCTGGACGATGATCTACCGCAAGGACTTGATCGGCGACAAGCCGCCGCAGACGTGGGACGAGATGATCTCAGTCGCCGAGAAGTGCCAGGCGGACCACCCTGGCGTCAGCGGCCTGGCTTTCCACCAGGCCAACGGTTCGGACGCCGCGGCCGTAACCTACAACACGGTCAACAGCGTCTACGGCGGCAACCTCTGGGACTCCAAGACCCGCAAGATCGACGGCGTCATCAACGACGCTGCGGGCCAGGAGGCGATGGACGTCCTGGTCAACAAGATGAAGCCGCTGACCGCCGCGGGCTCCGGCAACTGGTTCATCGACGAGGTGAACGCGGCGGTCGCCCAGGGCAAGGCATGCATCGCGTTCAACTGGATCGCCGCGAGCGGCGGCCTGCTCGACCCGAAGCAGTCGACGCTCGGCACCACACGGGAGCAGATTCTCGACAAGCTGGGTTTTGCCACCCTGCCGAGCCAGAAGACGAACCTGGTGCCTCTCGGCGGCATGGGGATGCACGTGTCGGCCTACTCCCCCGAGGCGAACCAGGCGGAGGCCCTGAACTTCATGAAGTGGTTCGAGCGGGCTGACATCCAGAAGAAGTGGGCCGCGGCTGGTGGCGTGCCATCGCGTACGGACGCCCTGGAGTCGCCCGAGTTCCTCAATGCCGGGCCGTTCAACCAGGTGTACGCCGACTCGGTTCCGCGGATGCGGGACATGTGGAACGTGCCCGAGTACGCGCGCCTGGTCGACATCGAGAACACCAACGTGAACGCGGCTCTCAACGGCGCGAAAAAGCCGAAGGAAGCGCTCGACGACATCGCCAAGGAGCAGCAGGGCGTGCTCGACTCCGGCGGCCGCAAGGGCGGCGGCGGACTGTGAGTGACCCCACCTCTCTGACGACCGACCACCCCGGGCAGGTGGCGTCCGCGACGCCACCTGCACCGGGTCGGTCCCGCCGCTTGAGCGACCGCGGGCTCGCCGTGGCCTTCATCTCCCCCGCGCTGCTGCTGTTGCTCGCGATGTCGGTGTTCCCGCTGCTGTGGGCATTGTACCTGTCGTTCACCGACTACTCGGCCACCCGCGGGGGGCCGGCCCATTTCATCTGGTTCGAGAACTACATCGCCGTCCTGACGTCGGCGCAGGTCCACCTGAGGGCCTTGACGACGTTGATCTACGTGGTGGGCGCGGTCACCCTGCAGACCGTGCTCGGATTCGCCATCGCCTACCTGATCTCACGGCGCACGCACGGGCGAGGAGTGCTGACCACTGCGTTCCTGGTTCCGATGATGCTGTCGCCGGTCGTGGTCGGGTTGTTCTGGCGATTCATGCTCGACGCGCAATTCGGCGTGATCAACAGCATGCTCGGCTCGCTCGGCCTGGGGCAGGTGGAGTGGCTCACCCAGCAGCGAACGGCACTGCTGTCCCTGATCATGGTCGACACCTGGCAATGGACGCCGTTCATCATGCTCATCGCCCTCGCGGGCCTCACCGCGGTTCCCACGTACTTGTACGAGGCCGCCTCGATCGATCGGGCGTCCGAGTGGTTCCGGTTCCGCACCATCACTCTTCCGCTGGTGTGGCCGCTGCTCCTCATCGCGGTGTTGTTCAGGGCCATCGAGGCCTTCCGGCTGTTCGACCTCGTCTACATCCTCACCAGCGGAGGTCCGGGGGTCTCCACCGAGACGTTGTCGTTCCACGTCTACAAGGTCGCGTTCCTGGGCTTCAACACCGGAACCGCCTCGGCGTACGGGATCCTCATGGTCCTCGTCGTCATCGTCCTTACGCAGCTCTACCTGCGCTACTTGAACAAGCTCAAGGAGGACTGATGGCCGTCTCCGTCGACAAGGCCGTGTCCACGGGTCCAGACCGGGATCGCACTCCCCCCGCGCGCCGCTTCGGCGGCCGGGGCCGCTCCGCGCTGGAGGTCGCGCTGCTGACCGTGCTGGCCGTCGTGATGCTCTTTCCGGTGCTGTGGATGCTCGAGACGTCCATCAAGGAGAACCGGGACGTCTACGCGGTCCCGGCCAAGTTCTTCGACTTCAAGGTCACCCTGGACCATTTCAAGGACGTGTTCGTCGCCTCCGGCGGCGGTCGCTCGGCCCTGTCCGTCTCGTTCCTCAACTCCGTCGTGGTCGCCGGGGTCTCCACGGCGCTGGCCACCGTGCTGGGGGTCCCGGCGGCCTGGGCCTACTCACGCTTCGCCGTGAAGGCCAAGAAGGACCAGCTGTTCTTCATCCTGTCCACCCGCTTCATGCCGCCCGTGGTGGTCGTGGTCCCGATCTTCCTCATGTACCGCCAAGTCGGACTCATCGACAGCAAGCTCGGCCTGATCCTCATCTACGCCGCGTTCAACGTCCCGTTCACGATCTGGATGATGAAGGGGTTCGTCGACGAGGTGCCCGCGGAGTACGAGGATGCCGCCATGCTCGACGGCTACACCCGCTTGCAGGCGTTCTGGCGATTCACCCTTCCCCTGCTCCTGCCCGGCATCGCCGCGACGGCGGTCTTCGCACTCATCTTCTCGTGGAACGAGTTCGTGTTCGCCATCTTCCTCACCTCCAGCGACAGCGTGCGGACGGCCCCACCCGCCATCGCCGGCCTCATCGGTGGAACCACTGTGGACTGGGGTCTCGTCGCCGCCGCCTCCGTGGTGTTCGCCCTACCGGTGCTCGTCTTCGCCTACCTGGTGCGCAAGCACCTCATCGCCGGTGTGACGCTCGGGGCGGTGCGACGCTGATGGCGGGCATCGAGGTGACCACCCTGCACAAGCGCTACCCGGACGGGACGGTCGCAGTCGATCACGTGGACCTGTCCATCGGCGACGGCGAGCTGTTCGTGATGCTCGGCCCATCGGGCTGCGGCAAGACGACCACGCTGCGAGCCATAGCCGGGCTGGAGAGGCAGACGACGGGCGACATCCGCATCGGCGACACGCTCGTCAACGACCTGCCGCCCGCCGAGCGCGACATCGCCATGGTGTTCCAGTTCTACGCTCTCTACCCGCATCTGAGGACCCGCGACAACCTGGCGTTCCCACTGCGGGCCGAGGGACTGCCCAAAGCGGAGGTGCGCGAGCGGGTCGACGAGGCCGCCCGGCTGATGCGGCTCGGTCCGCTCCTGGACCGGCGACCGCACCGGCTGTCCGGCGGGGAGCAGCAGCGCGTCGCGCTTGCGCGCGCCCTGGTGCGGCGACCGCGCGCATTCCTCATGGACGAACCCCTCACCAATCTGGACGCGGAGCTGAGGGCGGACATGCGCACGGAGATCAAGCACCTGCAGGGGGAACTGGGGACGACGATGGTCTACGTCACCCACGACCAAGTCGAGGCGATGTCGCTCGGCCACAGAATCGCCATCCTCAACAAGGGCCGCGTCGAGCAGATCGGCACGCCGCTGGAGGTCTACGACCGTCCGGCGAGTCTTTTCTGTGCCGCGTTCATCGGCTCCCCGCCGATGAACCTGGTGGAGGTGGAGGTGGCCGACGGGAAGCTGCGCAGTCAGGGCGGACTGGTCCTCCCGCCACCGCCACGCCTGCCGCGCGACCGTCGCCTGGTCGCAGGCGTCCGGCCGGAGGCGCTGGAAGTCACAGCACCAGGGGCGGAGCGTTCGGCCCCGGCCCGCGTGGTCTCGGCGGAGTGGCTGGGAGACGAGATCATCTACGTGGTCGACCTCGGCGGCCGGCGCGACGTACGGGTTCGGATGCCACCGACTGTCCGTTTCGCCGCTGACGCGCCGGTCGGGCTGCGGCACACCGGCGGGCCCCCGCCGGTGTACGACGTGAGCACGGAAGAGCTGGTGGCCTGATGGGAACTGTGGCAGTGCAGGGGCTGTGCAAGTCCTTCGGCAGAGTCCAGGCCCTGGACGGGGTGACGCTGGACGTGCCGGACGGCTCGTTCTTCGTCGTGCTCGGGCCCTCCGGGGCAGGCAAGACGACCACCCTGCGAGCGATCGCCGGCCTCGAGCAGCTTGACGCCGGGTCGGTGCATCTGGACGGGAGGGACGCGACCGGTGACTCCCCGGCGGCACGCGACCTGGCCATGGTCTTCCAGAGCTACGCCCTCTACCCGCGCCTCACGGCGTACGAGAACATCGCTTCGCCGCTGCGGGCACGTCGTTGTTCTTCGAGCGAGATCGCCGCCGCCGTCGAGCAGATGTCGAGCCTGCTGCACATCGAACGTCTGCTGCAGCGTCGTCCCGCGCAGATGTCGGGCGGTGAGATGCAGCGCGTCGCCCTGGCCCGGGCGCTGGTCCGTCGCCCGCGCGCGTTTCTCATGGACGAGCCGCTGACGAACCTCGACCTCAAGCTCCGCGTCGAGATGCGCACCGAGCTCACCCGCATCCACCGGAGTCTCGGGGGAACCTTCGTCTACGTGACCAACGACCAGGTCGAGGCCCTGTCCATGGCCGACCAGGTCGCGGTCCTCAAGGAGGGGAAGGTGCAACAGGTCGGAACGCCGACCGAGGTGTACGAGCGACCGGCCAACCAGTGGGTCGCGGGCTTCGTCGGGAGCCCGCCGATCAGCCTCCTCCCCTGCCACGCCGAGGGGGATCGTCTGGTCGGGGCGGAAGGCTGGACGCTGCCGCGGCCCCGCTGGACCACGGCTGAGGACGGTCGTCCGCTGCTGCTGGGCCTGCGGGCAGAGGACCTGTCCATCGAGCAGCGTGGGGACGCGTCGTTGTCGGGTGAGCTCTACGGCCTTGAGCCGCTCGGTGACCGAACGGTCGTCGACGTCCGAGTGGGGACGGAGATCCTCAAGGTCAAGGCACGACCCACCGTCACGGGTACGCCGGGCGAGCGGCTGCTGGTCACGGTCGACCTGGACCGTGCGCACCTGTTCGATGCGGGCACCGGGCTGGCGCTGTCCCAGGCCGGGGGGTGACCGCGCAGGGCGGCGACGTCATCATGCGCCCGCACGTGGCAATCGAGTTTCGGCGGACCGTCACCGGTGAGCACGGCCTGACGACGCTGAAGCATGGCCCGAGAAGGCGGTCGGTGGCGGGGGGCGCCGCCCTGCAGCCGGGGCCGAGGCACGTTCGACCCGCTCGGCGACCTCGGCCCCGACGAGGTCGTGCGACCCGTTCGTCCACGCGCGTGGCGCGATCGCCGAGGTCACGCAGGACACCACCGAGAACATCACAGGAGGCGACGCTATGAGTGATCCGATGAACGTCCTGGCCCCCGAGCACCGGCGGCTCCGGATGGGCGACGCCTGGCGCGACGCCGCCGGCGGAGCCACCTTTGTCGTCGAGGATCCGGCCACCGGCAAGACCATCGCCGAGGTGTCGGACGCCGACGTCGTCGACGGGCTCGCCGCTCTGGACGCGGCGAGCAAGGCAATGGCGGGTTGGGCGGCGACACCGCCGCGAAAACGGTCGGAGTTGTTGACCGCGACGTACCGGGCACTGACCGAGCGATCCGAGGAGATCGCCCGGCTGATAACGCTCGAGATGGGCAAGCCGCTCGCCGAGGCTCGGGGAGAGGTGGCCTACGGCGCCGAGTTCTTCCGTTGGTTCGCCGAGGAGGCGGTGCGCGTCGAGGGGCGCTACAACACCGCTCCCACTGGTGGATACCGCATCCTCACCGTGCCGAAGCCGGTCGGACCGTGCGTCTTCGTGACGCCCTGGAACTTTCCGTTGGCCATGGGTGCACGCAAGATCGCTCCTGCGCTGGCGGCGGGTTGCACGACGATCACCAAGCCGGCAGCCCAGACGCCACTCACCATGCTGTTCCTGGCCCGCATCATGGAGGAGGTCGGCGTTCCCCCGGGCGTCGTCAACGTCGTGACGACCAAGCGTGCCGGCGAGGTGGTCTCAGCACTGCTGGCCGACCGTCGGACCCGCAAGCTCTCGTTCACCGGGTCGACCGAGGTCGGGCGCGTGCTGCTGCGACAGGCGGCGGACAACGTGCTGCGCACCTCCATGGAACTGGGCGGCAACGCGGCCTTGATCGTGTGTGCCGACGCGGACATGGACGTCGCGCTCGACGGTGCCATGGTGGCCAAGATGCGCAACATCGGGGAGTCCTGCATCGCGGCCAACCGGATCTACGTCGAGGAGCCGGTGCGCGAGGAGTTCACGGCGCGCCTCGCCGAGCGGATGGGCGCGCTCTCGGTGGGCCATGGTCTCGACGACGGCGTGGACGTCGGGCCGTTGATCGACGAGGCCTCGGTCACCAAGATCGACGAGCTCGTCGCCGACGCGGTCGATCGCGGCGCCCGTGTCGTGGTGGGCGGCGAGCGTCCGGATGGGCCGGGCCACTTCTACCCGCCTACGGTCCTGGTCGACGTGCCCGAAGACGCGCGGATCCTGCAGACGGAGATCTTCGGACCGGTGGCGCCGATCATCTCGTTCACGTCCGACGACGAGGTGATGGCGAAGGCCAACAACACCGAGCACGGCCTGGCCGGATACGTCTTCACCCGTGACCTCCAGCGGGCGCTCCGGTTCACCGAGGGGTTGGAGACGGGGATGGTCGGCATCAACCGTGGTCTGATCTCGGACCCGTCAGCTCCGTTCGGAGGCGTGAAGCAGTCCGGGATCGGCAAAGAGGGGTCGCACGAGGGCATCCTTGAGTACCTCGACGTCACCTACGCGGCGATCGACCTGCCGTGACCGGTTTGCTGCTCCGGGTGCCCGCCGGGGATCACCGCGCCCTGTGCGCACACGACCTGACCGGCCTCCACCCGTGGGGCGGGACCCGGGCCATGGTCGGCACGAATCCGCCGGCACCGGGGGACGTCGTCGACTCCGCCGGTGTGCGCGCCACAGACGCGGCCGCGGCGGTGGAGGGGGCGATCAGCCCTTTCGGCGGTCCCAGAGGCCACGCCCTCGCGCTCATGATCGAGGTGCTGGTCGCGACCTTGACTCGTACCGCCCTTGGCAACGATGTCCGCGGGACCCTCGACCCGACTGACCCGCCCAGCAGGGGCGACGTCTTCATCGCGATGGACCCGAGGGCGCCCGGTCACCTTATCCGGGAGCCCGGCGCGTGCCTGCGCCCCCCGGCAGCCGACGCCGTCCCGGTCTCGCGGGTGACCTGGACGCCCGCCCCGCACATCACCGCCGACGTTCCAGAGAGGCACTGACATGCTTGAGACCGTCCGCGGACCACGCCAGCTGATCGTGGGCGAAGGGGTCGCGCAGAACATCCCACGAGTGGTGGCCGAGTGTGGCTCGCGAGTCCTCGTCGTGACCGACCGGGTTCTTCTGGGGCAGCCGGGCGTGGCCGAGATCGTGGCCGCCGTGCGGGAGAAGGTCGACGTCGTCGGGGTGTTCGCCGACGCGACTCCGGACGTGCCACTCACCGATGTCGCCCTGGCCGTCTCGGTCGCCGCAGAGGTGGACGCCGACGTGATCCTCGCCATCGGGGGTGGCACGGTGATCGACCTCGCCAAAATCGTCGGCGTCATCCGGCGCCATGGTGGGACGCCGCGCGACTTCTACGGCGAGTCGAGGGTGCCGGGGCCGACGATTCCTCTCGTCGCGGTCCCGACGACGTCAGGCACCGGCTCCGAGCTCACGCCCGTCTCGGTGTTGACCGACCCGGACCGCGAGCTGAAGGTGGGGGTCTCCAGCGTCCACATCGTGCCCGACTTCGCCATCGTCGACCCCGAGCTCACCTATACCTGCCCTGCGACCGTCACTGCCCACTCCGGCATCGACGCGTTGTGTCACGCGGTGGAGAGCTACACCGCGCGACCCCGGGCCCACGGACCGCTCGACCCGGTGGAGCAGGTCTTCCTCGGCCGCAACCCGATCACCGATCACTACGCGCTCCTGGCCGCGAAGCGGATCGCCCGCAGCTTGCCCCGTGTCGTCAGGGACGGAGGCGACAAGGACGCGCGCGCGGACATGTCCTATGGGTCCATGCTGGCCGGGCTCGCGTTCTCCCACGCAGGCAACGCGGCTCCGCACGCCCTCCAGTACCCCATCGGCGCAGCCACCCACACACCGCACGGCCTGGGGGTCGGGCTGCTGCTGCCCTACGCGCTGGACGCGGCCAGGGATGCCATCGGCGACCGGTTGGCCATCCTCGCCGGGGTGTGCGGGCTCGACGTGACCGACGCCTCGGATGCCGAGGCCGCAGATACGTTCCTCACCTGGCTCGACGGGCTCCTTGCCGGCATCGGCATCCCGGCCACCTTGGCGGACATCGGCGTGGCGCGCGCCGACCTCCCGCGCTTCGCGGAGATGGCCAGTGGCGTCACCCGCTTGATCCAGAACCATCCAGGCCCGACCGACCCCGCCAGTCTGACCGCGATCCTCGAAGCGGCCTGGATCGGGGACCGGACCCGACACGTCCTGACTGCGGAGCAGAAATAGTGGCGGGCCTTTCACATGACGACGAGTTCCCTGCACCACCCTGGGTATCGGAATTGTCGGCCATGACTTAGTACTCCAGCGGTATTCGCGGCTTGACCTGGGGAAACGTCGAGTGGTGGGAGTGTAGCGGGCAGGATGCCGTCACGGACGGCTTCTGCCCGCTCGCCCCTCGCAGGAGTGCCCACGACGGCGAAGTCGTCCCGGCCGGGGAAGCCTCGCGTCGTGATCACCGACCAGGCGGCCGAGACCTGGGACCGCGACCTGGACCACCTCTTCACCACCATCCCATCGGGCACCACTTCAGCCGCGTCGAATCACGCCGCCGCATGCGGGACCACGTACGCGGACTGTTCGCCCCGGTGGCCCGCAAGAACAGCCGGCACCTTGCCGCACACGTCGGCCACGCCACCCCGACGGACTGCAGCAACTGCTCTCCCGAGCCCACGGGAACCCCGGCAACAGCCGCGACGACCGGCAGCCTCACATCGCCTCACACCGTCATCTGCGGCGGTACTCGTCATGGTCAAAGAAGCGGTCGGCCGGCATGTCCGATCGATGCTGGAGCCGGCCGTTCTTGCCCCGCACCCACAGGCTGTACTCCAAGGCCGCCTCCAAGGCGCCGCATCGAGCCCAGCGCTGAACGGCGATCCCGTGCGGCCGGCTCAGGCTGCGCCGTGGCGGCGCCCACCGCCGACGCATCAACACGCCGTCGTGGTGGTCGTACTCGGCCACCGGGCGCAACTGGACGGCAGCGCGGTCGTACTCGCGCTGCCCCTTCGCGCCCGCGCCGCAGGAACGGCGTTCCCGCCTGGCCGGGGCCCCGCGAGGGCGGGTCCGGGACGCCGGCGGCGGAAGAGGGAATCCCACCACGGCAGTACCGGTTGGAAGCTCTGGCAGACGAGTCACGGCCTCAGGAGGCAGAGCGTGTACGGCACCCCAGAGACGATCCGCAAGATCCTCACTCAAAGCGGCGACACCTGGGCTGTCGTCGGCTTGTCCTCGAACCAGCGACGAGCCGCCCATGGAGTCGCGGCCGTCCTGCAGCGCTACGGCAAGAGGATCGTTCCAGTTCATCCCAAGGCCGAGACGGTGCACGGGGAAAGGGGCTACCCGTCCCTGGCATCCATTCCGTTCAAGGTTGACGTCGTCGACGTATTCGTCAACAACGATCTCGCCGGGCACATCGCCGACGAGGCGGTCGCCGTCGGCGCCAACGCGGTCTGGTTCCAGCTCGGCGTCATCGACGAAGCCGCCTACGAGCGCACTCGCGCCGCCGGCGTCGACATGGTCATGGACCGCTGCCCGGCGATCGAGATCCCGCGCCTGGGCTAGCTTCCGGGCTCCTCCAGCTCCTCCAGTTCCGCCAGCCGCCGCAGCGTGGGGCCGAGGGCGCGGCGGCACACGCCGAGCTCCTTCCAGGGGTCGCCGTCCTCGTCGAGGCGGTCGGGGATGGTGCGCAGGGTCCAGCGGCGGGGCGGAGGGCGGGGTCGTCGGGTTCGGCCCAGTGCAGGGGCGTGGCGACCGGGGCGTGGGGGCGCGCGCACGGCGCAGGGGGCGACGGAGGTCTGGGCGTACGCATTGCGCTGGACGTCCGGGTAGAGCCGGCCGCGGCGGGCTGCCTTGCGGACCGCGGTGGTGAGCCGGTCCGGGTGGCGGCGGCCGGCACGGCGGACACCCGCCGGGCGAAGTCCCGTGCGACATCGAAGTCCGGGCCGCGGATCAGCGGCGCGACGACGTGCAGACCGCGCGAGCCGGTGGTCATCACGGCGGAGCCCGGCCCAAGCTCCCGCAGGAGGTCTCCGACGCGCACGGCGGTCCAGCACACGGCGGCGAAGTCGTCCTTTTCCAAGGCCAGGTCGAGGACGAGCCGGTCGGGGACGTCACGAGGTCAGGGGACGGGAAGCTCCGCGATGAGGGCGGTGCCGATCCGCCGGAAGCCGAGCCGGGCGTAGATCCGGGCGACGTCCTCGTCACCGGCCGCAAGGAACACCGTGGTCAGCCCGCGTTCACGGGCGTCCGCGACGAGCGCGCCGGTGACGGCGAGGGCCAGGCCGCGGCGGCGGGCGCCGGGCAGGGTGCCCACTCCGACGATCTCGCACACCCCGCCCACAGGGTTGTACTGGCCCGCGCACAGCGCCAGGCCGTCCTCGACGGCCGCGGCGTGGACGGTGAGCCCGGCCCGCACGCGGTCCTCGGCGGCGGCCACGAGGGCCGGTGCGGCGTGCAGCGGGAGCACGGCGTCGAGTTCGGCCCGCCCCGCGGCGCCGATCGCCGTGCCGGGCTGCGCGAATGCCAGGTGCGGGACGGTGAGCGCGCTCGGCAGCGCCGGATCGCCGGGCCCGAGCAGCCGCACGCTGACGCCCTCGGGGAGCTCCGCCTCCTGCGGGGCCGGGGCGAGCGGATCGAGCACCATCAGCGGATGCTCGTGTACGGCGAGGCCGGACTCCTGCGCCGCCGCCCGCAGTGCGGGGCTGGTCTCCGCGATCCACTCGAAGCACTCGGGCACGCCCAGTTCCCGCTGGCGGGCCCGCACCCGGTCCACGTCGGCCCGGCTGACGCTGCCGCCGTCCGCGTCCAGCCCCGGGCGCGCGTAGAAGGGCCAGCCGATGCCCTCGCGCACGAAGAGGGTGAGCGGGCCGTGCTCCTCGGCGCGGGCGCCCGCCCGCGGCACGGCGTCGTAGTAGCGCTCCAGACGGTCGAGGAGTTCCTTCACGCCGGCAGCCCCAGACCTTCGAGCACTTCGGCGCCGGGCAGCGACGCCAGCGCCTTGCCGGGCACGAGCAGTTTCCCGCGCCGCCGGCCACTGCCGACGATCACGTACGGGGCGTCCGCGACCGACGCGTCCACGAGCAGCGGCCAGTCGGCGGGCAGCCCGATCGGGGTGATGCCGCCGTACTCCATGCCGCTCTCGCCCACGGCGGTGTCCATCGGCGCGAAGGAGGCCTTGCGGACGCCGAGGTGGCGCCGCACGAGGCCGTTCACGTCGGTCCGCGTCGTGGCGAGCACGACACAGGCGGCGAGCGTCACCTGCTCGCCTCGCTTGCCCGCGACGACCACGCAGTTGGCGGACTGCTCCAGCGCGACCCCGTACGTCTCGGTGAAAACGGCGGTGTCGGCCTTCTCGGGGTCGGTGTCGACCAGCAGCAGATCCTCCACCGGCACCTGCCCGCTCCAGGCGGTCAGTGCGGCGGCGACCGGGGCCGGCAACAGGTCGAGCCGGTCCACTGCGGCGTGGACGTCGGTGAAGGTGCCGATGGGTGCGTGCATGTCCGGAACGCTAACAAACCCCGGGTGTCGGCGACGGACCGTCCCAGGTGGCGGGGCGGCCCGGGCGGCTCGTCCGCGCCGTGCAGGGCGCCGCCTGCGCTGGGCGGTGAGGCACCGTGGTCCGGCGGCGGCAGGGCGGCTCGGCCCGCCGTCGCGGCCACGTGCGTTGCCGTCCGCGGCGTGCGGAGGCGAGGCCCTCGAGTGGTCACCTGCCGTTCCGTCATGCGGGCGTGGCCGCCCGTCGCCGTGCCGGACGCGGCCGTTGCTGTCGTTGCTTCCGTTGCCCGCGCGGGCGCCGCCGATGTCCTCGTCCATGGCGGCACGATCGCCCCGGCCGCGGGCGGGTGGCAAGGTTCCATGCCGTTTCGGCAAGCGCCCACGCGGGGCCCGGAACGCTCAGGCCTCGGAGCCGAGTTTGTCCTCCAGCCCCGCGCGGAGTTCCGGGTCGAGTCCCGCGAGCGCGGCCAGTTGCTGATGCGTCGCGCCGGAGGGCACGGGCCGCGGCGCCGGCGTCCGCAGGGGCGGCTCCCAACCCCGCTCCGCCGTCCAGCGGCGGACGACCCGCGCGGGCGCGCCGGCCACCACCGAGTGGGCGGGGACCTCTCCCCGCACGATGGCCCCCGCCGCGACCACCGCGTTCCGCCCGATCCGCGCCCCCGGCAGGATCACCGCTCCCGCGCCGAGCCAGCTCCCGGAGCCGATCTCGACGGGCGCCGAACGCGGCCACTGGCGGCCGATGGGCTCGTGCGGGTCGTCGTAGGAGTGGTTGTCGCTGGTGACGTACACATACGGCCCGCAGTAGACGTCGTCGCCGAACACGACGGGCCGGGAGGCGATGACGTGGCTGCCGCGGCCGAGGACGACGCCGTTGCCGAGCCGGACGACGGGGTCGGGGCCGAGGTCGAGGCCGGGCATCATCCCGGCTGTCAGGGTGACCTGTTCGCCGATGATGCAGCACTCGCCGAGGTGGATCCATTCCTCGCCGAAGATCGTCCCCTGCGGGAACGCGAGCCGGGTCCCCGCGCCGATCCGGCCGAAGCGCAGCGGGCCGGGACGGTCGGCCGAGACGGCTCCCGCGTCCTGGACCCAGCGCCAGCCGCGGTGCACCAGGTGTGAGACGGCGCGGCGGCGGCAGGCCGCCACGGAGGAGAACACGTTCTCGTTCTTCGGCACCCGCTCACCGTACCGAGGGCGCCGGAGCGCGGCGCGAGGATCAGATGTGACGTGCGCCGCGTTCCGCCCAGGCGACGGCCACCTGCGCGGCGAGACGGACGTTGCCGCGCACGGCGGCGAGGTTCGCCTCCAGACTCGCCCCGCCGGTGTGCCGGACCAGGTGCCCGAGGAGGTACGGGGTGACCGCCTGGCCGGTGACGCCTTCGCGTGCGGCGGCGGCCAGTGCCTCCGTCAGCACCCGGTCGTGCAGGGCCGGGTCGAGCTGCTCGTGCTCCGGCACGGGGTTGGCGAGGATCACCGCGGAGGGCGGGCCGCCGAGGTCGTCCTGGGCGGCCATGACGCAGGCGGCCTCGTCGGGCGTCCGGACCGTCCAGTCGACCGGCTGCCCGGAGCGGCTGAGGTAGAAGCCCGGGAACCGCGTGGTGTCGTAGCCGATCACGGTGACGCCGAGGGTCTCCAGGCGCTGCAGGGTGGCGGGCACGTCGAGGATGGACTTCACGCCGGCGCACACCACGGTGATCCGGGTGCCGGCGAGCAGCCGCAGGTCGGCGGATTCGTCCTGCTCCTCCGTCCAGCCGCGGTGCACTCCGCCCAGGCCGCCGGTCGCGAACACCCGCAGTCCGGCGCGGGCCGCGAGGAAGGCCGTGGCGGAGACGGTGGTGGCGCCGCTCGCGCCGGTGGCGACCGCGACGGGCAGGTCGCGGTGGCCGAGCTTGCGCATCCCCTCGTCACCTGCGATCCGCTCCAGCCCCTTCGCGGTGAGCCCGATGCAGGGCGCTCCGTCCAGCACCGCGATCGTCGCGGGGACGGCGCCCGCCTCGCGCACGAGGGCCTCGAGCTCCAGCGCCACCTCGTGGTTGCGGGGGCGCGGCAGGCCATGGGAGATGATCGTCGACTCCAGTGCGACGACCGGGGCACCGGTTTCCAGCGCGAGGATCACTTCGTCGGAGAACGTCAGCACGCAGTACGCGCTACCCGCCCCGTGATCGGCGCAATCACGGCTACCGTGATCCCCATGCCGGAGAGAGCTCTGATCGCTGACGTCGCCGGACGCACCCCTCGGGTCGACCCCGCCGCCTTCACCGCGCCGACCTCGGTGGTGCTGGGCGACGTGACGATGGCGGCCGGCGCGAGCGTCTGGTACCACGCCGTGCTGCGCGGCGACTGCGAGGCGATCAGCGTCGGCGAGGGCAGCAACGTCCAGGACAACTGCACGGTGCACGCCGACCCGGGGTTCCCGGCCGTGATCGGCGCGGGCGTCACGGTGGGCCACAACGCGGTGCTGCACGGCTGCGTCGTGGAGGACGACGTGCTGGTCGGCATGGGCGCGACCGTCCTCAACGGCGCGCACATCGGCAGCGGCTCGCTCGTCGCGGCGGGCGCCCTCGTCCCGCAGGGGATGCGGGTGCCTCCGGGGTCGCTGGTGGCGGGTGCACCGGCGAGGGTACGCCGTGAGCTGACCGCCGAGGAGCGCGAGACGGTGCGGGCCAACGCCGCGCACTACGTCCGGCTCGCGGGCTCCCACCGAGCCGCCTTCGCCCGGGACTGAATCCGCGGGAACACCCGCGGGACGGGTGGGACCGACCGGCCCGGAACGCCGGACCGGCCCCCGCGGCCGCGGAGCGGGCCTCGCGGCCGGACCGGGCTCAGTCGGCGGCCGCCGCCACGGCCTCCGCCTCCGGGGCGGCCTCGTGGGCCTTGGCCGCTGCCGCCGCCCGGCGGCGCACGACGACGAACGAGCCGACTCCGACCAGCACGGCGGCGACCAGACCGAGCCAGGAGAAGCGCTTGAGCCATGGCTCCGCGACGATGCCCACGTAGTAGATGACGGCCGTGGTGCCGCCCGCCCACACGACGCCGCCGAGCACATTGGCGGTGAGGAACTTCCAGTACGGCATCTTCAGCACCCCGGAGAGCGGGCCGGCGAAGATCCGCAGCAGCGCGACGAAGCGCCCGAAGAACACCGCCCACATGCCCCAGCGGGTGAACGACGCCTCGGCGGTCGCGATGTGCGCCGGCGAGAAGTGCTTGGGGAAGCGCCGCCCCAGCCGGTCCAGCAGCGGCCGCCCGCCGCGGCGGCCGATGGCGTAGCCGATGGAGTCGCCCACGATCGCCCCGGCCGAGGCGCAGACGCCGACCACCCAGGGTTCCACGTGCCCTTGGGAGGCCAGCAGGGCCGAACTGACGAGGATGATCTCGCCCGGCAGCGGGATGCCCAGGCTCTCCAAACCGATCACCAGGCCCACCAGCAGGTAGACGCTGATCGGCGGGATCGTGCCGAGCCACTCCTGGACGTGCAAGGCCGCTTCCTCCCCTAGGCGGTCGGATGGGTCGTCGCGCACGTGCGCGCACGTCGTTGCAGCGTAGCCGACCCGGCCCGCCCTTCGTTCCACCGCATGCGGCTCCGCCCCGGGCAACGCGACAGCGGCCGGGGCCGCCTGGCGGAGGTCACAGACGGCGGCTGCGGCCGCACTGCTCGCGCCGAGGCGCGCGGTCCTCGTCGCGCCTGCCGCCGAGTCGGCGCCGAGACGGGCGTTTTCGGGCAGGTTCGGGAGGATTCACTCGGGTTCAGGAGGATTCGACCGTCTCGGAGCCCAACCGCGCCCCCGTTCCCAGCGGTTCCCGCCCGGTCCGCGGCCGCTTCCCGGCGCCACGGGGGGATCTCGCTCAGGCGCGGGGGCGGAGGGTCCAGACGATGGACATCTCGCCCGTGACCGCGCCGTCCTCGCGCTGGATGGCGACGGTGACGGGGAACTCCGGGCGTTGGCCCGCCTCGAGTTCGGCGAGGACGTCGGCGGCGGTACGCCCGAGCCGGGCGGTGGCGGTGACCGGGCCCATGGCGAGCTTCCGGTAGCCGATCTCGGCACGGACGGCGAGGGGTACGGCATGGGAGAGCCGGTCGGCGAAGGCGGCGAGGACGACGGCGCCGCTCGCGGTCTCCGCCAGGGTGAACATCGCGCCGGCGTGGGGGCCGCCGATGTGGTTGTGGTACGCGGGCTGGTCCGGAAGACGGACCACGGCATGCTCCGCGGTGGTCTCCAGAAACTCGATGCCGAGGGTGGCGGCCATCGGCACGGTGGCCGCCATGAGCGCGCCTATCTGGGACTGGTTCGTGGCCATGGGCCGGAGGTTACCAGCTGGTAATCACCATGGCCATGGAATCGTGTCCGCTCAACCCCTAGGGTTTCGAGGCATGTGGCCAGGACAGCAGCAGCCGGGGGGACCGCAGCATCCGCAGCAGCCCCCGCAGAACCAGCCCCCGTGGGGGCGCCAGCAGCAGCCCTCCCCGTACCGGCCGCAGGCTTCGCCGTACCAGCCGCAGCAGCACCCCGCCTACCACCAGCAGCCGACGCAGGCGTGGGGACCGCCGCCGGGCCCGGGCGGACCGACACCGCCCCGCGGGCCGCGGGGTGCGGTGACAGCGGTCGCGGCGGTGGCCGCGGCCGCGGTCGTCGCCGCGGGGGTGATGGTCGCGGTCAAGCTCACCGACGACGGCAGGCTCCCGCGGACGGCGCCGACCGCCGGCGGCTCGCCGACCGCCTCCGCGAGCTCCCCGGACTCGCCCGCCCCCTCGCCCTCCCCCACGGCGAGCGAGGACGACCGCCCCGGCCCGGACGACGCCCGCGGCAACCCCGGCGAGGCCGCCGTCACCCCGGTGGTGCCCGGCTGGCAGACCGTCGTGCGCGGGGACATGGGCGTCGCCTACGACGTCCCGAAGGGCTGGACGGTCAAGCCGCGAGACCTGCTCATCGGCTACGAGTGGGACGACAACCGCCTCGTCACCGGCGGCGCGTCCGTCCTCGACGAGAAGTGGTGCGGCCGCGAGGAGCGCGCGCTGGCGGGCGTGAAGGGCGGCAAGGGCGCCGAGAGCCTGAAGTCCGAGGCCGCCAACGTGGCGTACAACTGGGCGTACGGCAAGTACAACAAGGCCGGCGGCAGCGAACTCACCGAGGCCGCCCCCCGCGCCTACACCAACGCGCAGGGCGTGCACGGCTGGGTGGGCTCCACGCGCGCGACCGGGATGAAGGGCGAGTGCGCGGCCGACGGCACCTCGTACAGCTTCACCTTCCTCGGCAAGGACAAGGAGGTCCGCTCCTGGCTCCTGGTCGTGGACAGCGGCTACGAGGGCGCGCTCGACGCCGGGACGGTGGCGAAGATCCGCGACAGCGTCCGGCTGGTCGGCTGAGGCCGGCGATCGGGGCGGGCCGGCAGCACTCCGTCCGGCCCGGCCCGGCAGGGCCGACGGGCTCGACTCGGCTCACCGCGGCTCACCGCGGCGCACCACGGCCGCCGGCGGCGACACCGGCCCGCCGCCGGCCCCGACACCAGCCGAAAACGGTTTGCCAAACAGCGGCGCGGTGACGATAGTCCCCGGGTGAAACCCGACATCTCCCTGCGGCCGCGCTTCCCCGACTGGGCCGGCCGCAACTTCCGGCTCCTCGCCGCCTCCGCCTTCGTGACCGGGCTCGGCGCCTCGGGCGCCATGGTCGCCTCGGCCTTCGCCGTGCTGCAGGCCGGCGGCGGCGGTACGGACATCGGGCTGGTGGCCGCCGCGCGCACGGTGCCGCTGGTCGTCTTCCTCCTCATAGGCGGCGCCGTCGCCGACCGGCTGCCGAGACACCGGGTGATGGTCGCGGCCAACTGCCTCAACGCCGTCTCACAGGGCCTGTTCGCCGTACTGGTGCTGACCGGCCGGGCCGAGATCTGGCACATGGCCGTGCTCTCCGCGCTGGGCGGCACCGGGCAGGCCTTCTTCGCCCCCGCCAACGAGGGCATGCTGCTGTCGACCGTCGAATCCGCCCACGCGAGCCGTGCCTTCGCCGTGTTCCGGCTGGGCGTCAACGGCGCGAACGTCGGCGGCGCCGCGCTCGCCGGAGCGCTGGTCGCCTTCGCGGGGCCGGGCTGGGTGCTGGCGGTGGACGCCACGTGCTTCGCGGTCGCGGCCGGGCTGCGCGCCCTGCTCCGAGTGTCCCCCGCGGCGCTGCGCGACCCCGCGGAGCGGCGCGGCAGCCTGCTGGGCGATCTGCGCGACGGCTGGCGGGAGGTCGCCTCACGGCGCTGGCTGTGGGGCATCGTCGTGCAGTTCTCCGTCGTCAACGCCGTGATCACAGCCGCCGAATCGGTGTACGGGCCGCTTGTCGCCCGGGAGCACCTCGGCGGCGCCGGGCCGTGGGGCGCCGCACTGGCCGCGTTCGGCGCCGGGAACCTGCTGGGCGGGCTGCTGATGCTGCGCTGGCGGCCGCGCCGCATGCTGCTCGCCGGTGTGCTCTGCGTCTTCCCGTTCTCGCTGCCCGCCGCCGCGCTCGCCCTGGCGCTCCCGGTGCCGCTGCTGGCAGGGGCGATGCTGGTCGCCGGCATGTCGATCGAGGTGTTCGGCGTGGCCTGGATGATGGCGCTGCACCAGGAGATCCCCGAGGACAAGCTCTCCCGCGTCGCGGCCTACGACTGGTTCGGCTCCGTCTCCATGATCCCGATCGGCGCGGCCCTGGCCGGACCTGCCGCGGACACCTTCGGCCTGTACGGGGCGCTGTGGGGCTGCGCGGGACTGACGGTGCTGCTCACCGGCGGGGTGCTCACCCTGCCCGAGGTACGCCGGCTGCGCCGGGTGGACGAGCCCGAGGGCGGCCGGACGGTCGCGCGGGGCGGTCAGCCGACGCCGAAGGAGCCCTCGGGCGGGATCGGCGAGGGCACCGCGTCGGTGTCGTAGACCGGCCGCGCGCCCCGTCCGAACACCTCCAGCGCGTCGCCGTCCACCACCCGTGCGGGGAAGGCGTCGGACGCGGTGCGCCGCGCGAGGCGGTCCACCGGCAGCGGGGCACGGCTCGCGGCGAGCACGGTGTTCCCGAAGCGGCGGCCCCGCAGGACCGCGGGTTCGGCGATCAGGCACACGTGGCCGAACAGCGCGCGCAGGCCCGCGATCTGCGGCCGCAGGAAGTCGAAGGGCGCCGAGTCCGCGAGGTTCGCCAGGTACAGCCCACCGGGGCGCAGGACCCGGGCCGCCTCGGAGACGAACTCGTACGAGGCCAGGTGCGCCGGCACCCGCGAACCGCCGAACACGTCGGCGACGACGACGTCCGCCGACGCGTCCGGGGCGCCCTCGAGCCAGGCGCGGGCGTCGTCCGTGGTGATCGCCACGGACTCGCCGCCTCGGCCGAGCGGCAGCCGTGCGGCGACGAGTGCGGCCAGCGCCCGGTCGGCCTCCACGACGCGCTGCCGCGAGCCGGGCCGGGTCGCGGCGGTGTAGCGGGGCAGGGTCAGGGCGCCGCCGCCCAGGTGGACGACGTCCAGCGGCGCGCCCCCGGGCGCGGCCTCGTCCAGCACGTAGGCGAGGCGGCGCGCGTACTCGAACTCCAGGTGGGTCGGGTCGTCGAGGTCCACATACGACTGCGGTGCCCCGTCGACCGTGAGCAGCCAGCCCGCGGGCCGGTCCACGTCCGGCATGAGCCGGGCCGCGCCGAAGTCCACGTCCTGCGCCACGGGTATGCGTCCGTCGTCCTCCACACGGCGATTCTCCCAGCACACGCGGAGGCCTGAGGGGCGAACCCCCGGACCCCCGCGCTCACCCCGCCCGTGCTCACCCGGCGGGCTCACTGGGCGGGGCCCATCGGCCGTCCTGACCCGGCGGGGCTCAGTCGGCGGGGCTCAGTCGGCGAGCGCCGTCACCGTGCCCGCGCCCACGTGCGGCCGCCCTCGCGGATCGCGAAACCGAGCCCGGGAGGCCCAGCAGCGCAGTGCGACGGCCGCGCGGTCGGCGTCGTCCGGGCGCGGCGTGCCCGCGAGCACGGTGCGGGACAGGGCACGGCGGGCGGGCGCGGCGATGCCGAGGAAGGGGAACGCGTCCCGCATGTACGCGGCCGCCGGGGCGGGCCCGCTCCGGGTCGGCGGCGAAGCCGTACGCCGTGGTCAGCCGAGGCAGCACGAGGTCGGCGAGAGCGCTGCCCGGCACGACCGGGGCAGCGGCGGCCATGGCCCCACGGTAGGCGGCGGCACCGGAGCGCCGTCCTCCTCCGCTAGGCTCGCGGAATGTCCGAGGTCATGTCCGAGGCAGCCATCCTCTCCCGCCCTCGTCCACGAGCGGCGTCGTGGGCCCGACTGGCTCTGCTGGTCGCCCTCCTGTTCGGAGCCGCCGCCGCGGTGCTGGTCTGGGAGCCGCAGCGGCTGCTCGCCCACGGCTGGCCCGCGCAGCTCACGGGTGCCGCGGCCGTGGTGCTCTTCGCCGCGGGCTACGGGCTCTGCGCCCTCGCCTTCGTACCGCGCCCGCTGCTCAACGTGGGGGCCGGAGCGCTCTTCGGCGCCCAGGCGGGTCTGCCCTCGGCTCTCGCCGGCACGGTGCTCGGCGCCGGACTCGCCTTCGTCCTCGGCCGGCTCCTCGGGCGGGACGCGCTGCGCCCGCTGCTCCGCGGACGGGTGCTGCTCGCCGCCGATCGCCAGCTCAGCGAGCACGGCTTCCGCACGATGCTGGCGATGCGTCTCTTCCCGGGTGTGCCCTTCGCTGCGGCCAATTACAGCGCGGCGCTCTCACGGATGCGGCTGGCGCCTTTCCTGCTGGCCACGGCGCTGGGCAGCGTGCCCAACACGGGGGCCTACGTCCTCGCCGGCAGCCGCGCCACGACGCCGACGTCCCCGGTCTTCCTCCTCGCGATGGGTTTCATCGCGGTCACCGGGCTCGCCGCCGTCGTCGCCACAGCGCGCTCCCGCCGCAGGCGCTGACCGCGCCACCGCCGCCCGCCCCTTCTTCCCGTCCGCCCTGTCCCGCCGCTCTCCGCGGCGGGACGGAAACGTGGCGCGACGTGTTCGTCGCGCGGAGAGCCGCCCGAGGGCAGCGGCGCATTCCCCGCACAGGCGCGGGAATCGGGCCCGGGTCAATGCACGGCGCGTTCCCGGCGACACCACCGTGGAAGGCAATGGATTCCGCGGCGGGGAATCCCGAAATCCGTCCACGGGGTGTGGCTTCCCCGGTCCTTCAACGGCACGCGCCGGGCCTCCGCATACTTTGGTATAGAAGTCCGCCGGGGCGGTCCCTGTTTTTTGTCGCGTGCCGGGCCCCGCGTTTACGGTTGCGGGCGTGATCGACGTGAGACGGGCCTTGCGGGGGCATCCCCGGCTGGTGGACGCGGGTGTGGTGGCAGGCGCCGCCGCGGTGACGTTCTTCGTCACACAGCTCGAGGGGCTGGGCCTGTATGTGTACCCGCAGGCGTCCAGCCGGGCCTTCCTCAGCCTGCTGCCGGCCGGCCGGCTGCTCCAGATCTCCCCGATCCCCCTGCTGGCCTGCGTGGCCCTGTTCTGGCGCCGACGCCATCCGGTCGTGCTGACCCTGGTCCTCGCGGCGCTGGCGGTGGTCTGGCCCGTGGCCGCACCGCTGCAGGTGGCCCTGTTCACCGTGGCCGCCCACCGGCCCCTGCGGACGACGCTCCGGGTCGCCGGCCTGGCGCTGCTGCCGGTGGCGGCGCAGTTCCTGGTCCCCAGATACGCAGGCGCCCTCACCTTCAGCGCGACCGTCGCCGCCGTGGCGCTCGTGGGCACCACCGTCGGCTGGGGCCTGTACGTACGGGATCGCGCCGTGCGGGCGGAGCGGGACGCGGACCTGCGGGCCGAACAGGTCCGCCGGCACACCCGGGAGGAGATCGCCCGGGAGATGCACGACGTGCTGGCCCACCGGCTGACCCTGCTCAGCGTCCACGCGGGGGCGCTGGAGTTCCATCCGGGCGCGTCACCGGCCCAGGTCGCCGAGGCCGCGGGGGTGATCCGGCAGAGCGCCGGGCAGGCCCTGGAGGACCTCCAGGACGTGCTGCGCGTCCTGCGCACCCCCACCGTCGCCCCGCACGCCGAGCCGCCGCAGCCCTCCGTGGCCGACCTGGACCGGCTGGTCGAGGAGTCGCGCGCGGCCGGCGCCACCGTCGAGCTGCGGCGAGAGACGGCGGACCTGACCACCATGGACCCGGCCACGGGCCGCGCCGCGTACCGCATCCTGCAGGAAGCCCTCACCAACCACCGCAAGCACGCACCGGCGGACGGCCCGCTGCGGCTGTCGCTGACCGGCGGGCCCCGTGACGGACTGACCATCACGGCCCGCAACCACGTGCGGCCGGAACGCACCGCGCGTCGCGGGGGTGGCGGCCAGGGCCTCGTCGGGATGGACGAGAGGGCCACGCTGGCCGGCGGCCGTATGCGCCGTACCAGTACCGCGACCGACTTCGGCCTCGAGATCTGGCTGCCATGGAACAGGTGACCCGCGTCCTGATCGTGGACGACGACCCGCTGGTGCGCTCCGGGCTGCGCATGATGCTCTCCGGCGCTGAGGACATCGAGGTGGTCGCGGAGGCGGCGGACGGTACGGAGGTCCTGCCCCTGGTCGACGCGCACCGGCCCGACCTGGTCCTGATGGACATCCGGATGCCGCGGATGGACGGCCTGCGCGCCACAGCGGAACTACGGCGCGGGACCCGCCCGCCCGAGGTGCTGATCCTGACCACCTTCACGACGGACGGCTACGTCCTGGAGGCGCTGCGGGCCGGTGCGGCGGGCTACGTCCTCAAGCACACGCCCCCCGCCCAGATCGTCGCCGCGGTGCGCAACATCGCGGCGGGCGAGCCGGTCCTCTCGCCGGCCGCCGTCAAACAGCTGATCGGCGCCGTCACCGCGGCCGACGGCACCGCCGCCGATGACAGCCCCGCTGGGCGGCCCGACGACCGCGGTGAGGCGGAGCGGCTGCTCGGGCTCCTGGGGCCGCGGGAGCGGGAGGTGGCGCTGGCGGTGGCGCAGGGCAGCACCAACGCCGAGATCTCGGCGTCGTTGTACATGAGCGTCCCGACGGTGAAGGCGCACGTGTCCCACATCCTCACCAAGCTCGGGCTGAACAACCGAGTGCAGATCGCCCTCGTGGTGTACCGGGCCGGCCTCGCCTGACGGCTGGGTCAGTCCGCCAGGCGCAGGCCGTCGACGAGGAGCCCGACCAGGCGGCGCGCGTCGTAGCGGGGATCGCTGTCCGCACCGATGCAGAGGTTGCCGACACCGCGCATGAACCCGTAGGCCTCCACGTCCGACCGGATCTCGCCCGACGCCGCGGCGGCGGCCAGCAGTTCGGCGCAGACGGGCAGGAGGCGGTCGAGGAAGTAGGCGTGCAGCGCCTCGAAGCCCGCGTTGTCGGAGCGCAGCACGGCGGCGAGCCCGTGCTTGGTCACCAGGAAGTCGACGAAGAGCTCCACCCATCGCGCCAGCGCGGCGTGCGGGCTCGCGCTGCCCGCCAGCAGCGCGGGTCCGGCCTCGGCGCAGGCCTCGACCTGGTGCCGGTAGACGGCGATGATCAGATCGGCCCGGGTCGGGAAGTGGCGGTAGATCGTGCCCGTCCCCACACCTGCCCGGGCGGCGATGTCGCGCACCGGGGCCTCCACGCCCGAGGCGACGAAGGCCGCGGCAGCCGCCTCGAGCAGGCTCTCCTCGTTGCGCCGGGCGTCCGCCCGCCTGGCCCGCTCCACCACTGTGCCGCTCCCTCCGCGACGCACCCTTGTCAAAACGGAACCTCGTTCCGTATCGTTGCCGGAACGAGGTTCCGTTTGACCCATCATGCCAGGGCTCGCCACGCGGAACCAACGCGTCGCGCCTGCGCCACGCAGGCCCGTCCCACACCACCCACCCTCATCAGGGAGAACACAGCCGTGCAGTACCGCACTTTGGGCCGCACCGGTGTGCGGGTCAGTTCCCTCGCGCTCGGCGCGATGAACTTCGGCCGCATCGGGCGCACCACCCAGGACGAGGCCACCGCCCTCGTCGACCAGGCCCTCGAGGCCGGGATCAACGTCATCGACACCGCCGACGTGTACAGCGCCGGCGAGTCGGAGGAGATGGTCGGCAGGGCGCTCGCTGGCCGCCGCGACGACGTCGTGCTGGCCACCAAGGCGGGCCTGCCGATGGGCGACGAGCGCAACCACCGCGGCGGTTCGCGCCGCTGGCTGGTCACGGCCCTGGAGGACAGCCTTCGCCGACTGGGCGTCGACCACGTCGACCTCTACCAGATCCACCGGTGGGACCCGGCCACCGGCGACGACGAGACCCTGGCGGCCCTGACCGATCTGCAACGGGCGGGCAAGATCCGCTACTTCGGCTCCTCCACCTTCCCCGCGTACCGGATCGTGCAGGCCCAGTGGGCCGCCCGGGAGCACCGCCTCGGCCGCTACGCCACCGAGCAGCCGGGCTACTCCATCCTCCAGCGCGGCGCCGAGTCCCATGTGCTGCCGGTGACGCAGGAGTACGGCCTCGGTGTCCTGGCGTGGAGCCCGCTGGCCTCGGGCTGGCTGTCCGGCGCGATCCGTGAGGGCCGGGAGATCACCACCAGCCGCTCGGCGTTCATGCCCGAGCGCTTCGACACCGCGCTCCCCGCGAACCGGGCCAGGCTCGAGGCGGTGGAGAAGCTGGCGGCGCTCGCCGCCGAGGCGGGCCTGACCATGGTCCAGCTCGCCCTCGGCTTCGTGACGGCGCACCCCGCCGTCACCGCCGCGATCATCGGCCCCCGTACCCCGGAGCACCTGAGGGCCCACCTCGCAGCCGCGGACACCGTGCTCTCCGCGGACGTGCTCGACGCGATCGACGAGATCGTCGCCCCCGGCCTCGACCTCGCCCCGCACGAGAAGTTCGACACCCCGCCCGCCCTCCTCGACCCTTCGCTGCGTCGCCGCAGCGTCTGACACCCACCGGCCCGGTCCTGGCAGGGAGCCCGGGCCGGGCCAGGGCCGGATGCGCGACGACGCCGGTTGCGGCGCCGTCCTGCCGGAGGCCGACTCGAGAGCGTCCGCGGTCCTCGGTGCGCGAGCCCACGATGTCCTGCGGCAGGACGCTCCGGCGAAGCTTCATGCCGTTTCGGCGACACATCGCGGGACAAGGCCCGTGCCCGGTCGACGGCACGAGGCCCGGACGAGACGTCGGGACCAAGGCGGCGTGCGGCGCGGCGCGGCCGTCAGTCGGCGGAGGGTGGGGCGGCACCGAGCGCACCGTGGCTCACGGGAGTGGCGGCCGGCGGTGCTGCGGCCCGAGAAGGACGATGCGGCTACCGCTGAAGGCCGGACGAGCGCGGGTCCTGGAGGAGCCGGGCCGGGCGGGCGGTGGATGGGCGAGCGGGAGCCGGACCTGATCACGGCGCGATCAGGCCCGGCTGGCGGCGGCCGCCGAGGTGGTGTCCTGCTGCGGATCGCGTTCGGCGCCGCGCGACGGTGTTCGGCCGGCGGACCGGCGATGACGGGCGACACAGGCTCCGGGCGGTGGTCCCGCAGCCCGCCGACCGGCGGGGCCCGGGCAGCGACGACGTCAGGGTGCCGGCCTGCGCCCACACGCCCGCGCGCTCCGCGACACCGCGGCCGCCCTCGGCGCGCTACCCCCTCGCACCCGGCCAGTCGGCGTAGCGGATACGGGAGATCTCCAGGACCTCGCCCGTGGTACCCCATTCGTCCTTGCCGAGGCGGGCCAACGGGCGCAGCTTGCGGACATCGGGGTGCCCGTCGACCAGCGCGGCCTCGGATACGGCGGCGTGGACGACGCGGCCGAAGACCACGGTCGAGTCGCCGAGGGTCACGGTGCTGTGCAGTTCGCACTCAAGGGCGACGGGCGAGGCGGCGACGCGGGGCGGCTTGACCGCGCGGCTGGGCTCGCGGGCGATGCCGACCGCGTCGAACTCGCTGACGTCGCCGGGGAAGTCCGTGCCGGTGGCGTTGATCTGCTCGAAGAGGTGCTCGGGCGCGAGGTTGACCACGAACTGCCGGGTCTTCTCGATGTTGCGCAGCGAGTCCTTCCGCCCCACCGAGGTGAACTGCACGACGGGCGGGCTGACGCAGGCGACGGTGAAGAAGGAGTGCGGTGCGAGGTTGGCCGTCCCCGACTCGCTGAGCGTCGAGACCCACGCGATGGGGCGCGGGACGACCACCGAGGTCAGGAGCTTGTAGAAGGGGTTGCGGCCCATGGCCTCGGGATCGAAGTCGATACGCATGATCGCCAGTATCCACCTCGAAGGGTGGGGATCATAAGGTGGCTCCCGCCGCGGACATGGCGTCCTGGGCGGACCGCACCGCCGCGGGATTCGAGCTGCGCCACGAACCGGGGGCCCACCTCTTCATCCGTGAAGGGTGGGCCCCGGTCGTCGACGCCGTCACCGCCGTGCTGCGCCCCCGCCTGCTGGGCTGAGCAGCGCCGAATCCGCCTCGTCCTGCAGGGCGTCCGCCTGGCTCTGCAGGACGTCGAGGTCCTCGGAGATGACGCTGCCGGTGGGGATGTCGGGCAGCCTGTCCTCGATGCGCCTCAGCGGGCGGTAGCGCAGCCCGATGACGCCCCAGCAGGACAGCAGGAGCCCGCCCGTGATCATGAGCAGGCCCATGCCGCGGTTCGGTCCGTCGCCCAGCACCGCCTGGAACACGCGGTTCCCGCTGACCAGGGGGCCGAAGACGTGCTCGTTGAGCACCGGGGTCAGCAGGAAGCCGAGCGGCATCATGGCAGTGGCCAGCATCTGGTTGGTCGCCACGACCCGGCCCTGGAGCTCCAGGCCGACCTTGGCCTGGATGATCGCCAGCCAGTGCGCGTTGAGCACGGCGTTCAGTGCCCACCACAGGAACAGGCCGATGCCCATCAGCACGGGCGCCGGCCGCAGGCCGATCAGGGCGGTGGCCAGGCCCATGCCGACCGTGGTGGCGATCATGCCGTCGGCGCGCCGGCGGGTACCGCCCCAGAAGGCCATGGCCAGTCCGCCGACCGCCGCGCCCAGGCCGCCGGCGGCGGTCACCAGGCCGAGGACGGCCGGGGTGCTGAAGGAGAGCACCAGCGGGGCGGTGAGCACCGTGGTGGTGGCGGTGATGTAGTTGACCACCACGAAGAAGACCACCATCGCCACCATCGGTTTGCGGCGTGCGATGAAGCGCCAGCCGCCGGTGATGGCGGAGCCGAAGGTCTCCCGTCGCTTGCGGAAGAGGCGGTCCGGGAAGCGCACGGCCAGCAGGACCGCCGCGCCGCCCGCGAGACCCACGAGATCCAGGGCGATCACGCCGCTGAGACCGGCCAAGGTGATCAGTGCTCCGCCGAGGACGGGTGCGATGAGCGTGCTCAGCGCGGTGCCGAGTTGGGCCACGCCGTTGGCCTGCGCCAGGTAGGGCTTCGGCACGAGCTGGGCGACGGCCGCGAGGTAGGCGGGGCGCTGGAACGCCGCGGTGAGCGAGGTCAGTCCGGCGAAGAGGGCGATCTGCCAGACCTGGAGCGCGCCTGCCGCCGCGACCGTGGTGAGCGCGGCCAGCGCGGTGCCGTAGACGGCTGTGCAGGCCAGCATGACCTTGCGCCGGTCGTACCGGTCGGCCACGGCGCCGCCGAGGGGTGCGGCGAGCACGGCGGGCAGCAGGGCCAGCATGGTGATCATCGAGTAGTAGGCGACGTTGTGGGTGCGCTGGTAGACCCAGACGCCGAGGCCGAAGGCGGTCAGGCTCGCGCCCGTCAGCAGGATCGTCTGGCTCAGCGCCAGCAGGCCGAATCTCCGGAGGTCGCGCAGGTCCTGGCCGGCGGGCCGGCGGGGACGGGCCGGGGCGGCGGTCGGCGTACTTCCGGGTGCGGTGCCGGCGGCCGGACGCTCCGTGAGCCGTCCGGAGATGAGGTCCGCGAGCTCACCCGCCTGGTGCTTGACGAAGTAGTGGCCGGCGTCGGGGATCCGGGCCAGGTCGACCCGGTCCGCGAAGGCGTACCACTCGGCGTACCGCTCCTCGGACAGTTCCGTGGTCCGGTCGCGGTCGCCGATGACGCACAGCACGGGCGTGCGCAGGCGCGCCGCTTCGGGGGTGCCGAGCCGGGCGCTGAACCAGTCCACGGCCTGGCGCACGTCGTGCCGAACGCCGCGGATCACGGCCTCCTCGGTGGCCTCCTCCAGTTGGCCGCCGAGGGCGGACAGGACCTCGCGGTAGGCCCGGTCGGAGGTCCAGCGGTCGCTGGGGAACCAGCGGTCCACCAGAGAGGAGAGGCGTCCGGGCAGCCGGGCCGTGGGGAAGGACGCGCCGAGGACGACGCCGGCGAGTTCGGTGCCGCGCGCCTCGAGTTCCAGGGCGAGGCCGACCGCTGTGGCCGTGCCCACGCAGTGCCCGTACACCAGCACGGGGCCCTCGCGTCCGGCGAGTTCGTCCCGGCAGCCGTCGATCAGCTCGGCGAGGCTCGGCATGACCTCGTCCGGACGGGCCGGGTCGTGCCCCGGCGGTTCCAGCGCGAGGACCTCCGCGTCGGGGTGACGCGCCGCCAGCTCGGCGGCGAGCGGTCCGTACGAGGCGGCGGAGCCGCCCGCGTACGGGACGCAGAGCACGGTCAGGCCCACGGCGGTCCCCTGCGCCGGTCCGGCCAGTCGCTGGAGCAGCCGGGTGTCGCGCTCGGCGGGCCCGTCCAGGAACAGCGCCAGGTCGCGCACGGTGGGGCGGGTGAACAGGTCGATGACCCGCAGGTCCGGGTCGATGGCGCGGGCGGCCCGCAGGGCGCGGAAGGAGTCGCCGCCGAGGGCGAAGAAGTCCTCGTCGACGTCCAGGTCGGCGTCGGGGAGTTCCAGCACCTCCTGCCAGGCGGCTGCGATGCGGCGCTCGGTGCCCGTGCGCGGTGTGACCCGCTCCGCCGCGGCCTGGGCCGTCGGCTCCGGCAGGGCGGCGCGGTCCACCTTCCCGTTGGGGGTCAGCGGGACGGCGGGAATGGCAATCAGCGCTGTGGGCACCATGTGGCTCGGCAGGTCGGCGCGCAGCGCGGTCCGGGCGGCCTTGATGTCCAGCGGCTCGTCACCGGCGGGGACGAGCCAGGCCGCGAGGTGGCGCTGATTGCCCGAGCCGACGGCCAGGACTACGGCCTCGCGCACTCCCGGCAGGGCCCGGCAGGCGGCGGCGACCTCGCCGAGTTCGACCCGGTATCCACGGATTTTGACCTGGTCGTCGAGGCGGCCGAGGAACTCGATGAGTCCGTCGGCGCGCACGCGCACGCGGTCACCGGTGCGGTAGCAGCGGCTGGTGCCGTCCAGGGGGTCCGGGACGAAGGCCCGTTCCGTGGCCTCCGCGTTGGCGAGGTAGCCGCGGGACACGCCGGGGCCCGCGATGAGGAGTTCGCCGGGGACGGTGGGCGGCAGTGGCCGTCCCGCCGGGTCCACGACGTAGCAGACGTGGTTGGGGAAGGGAGTGCCGAGCGGGGCCACCGGTCCCCCGCGCCGGTGCGGGTCGACCTGGCCGAGGTCGCAGCCCAGGACCGAAACGGTGGTCTCGGTCGGGCCGTAGTGGTTGTGCAGCACCAGGTCGGGGCGGGCGGCGCGGATGCGGTCGGCCAGTTCCCACGGGCAGGGCTCGCCCGCCAGCACCAGGGTGCGGCGCGGCAGGACGGCCGTCAGGTCGCCGTGGGCGGCGAGGAGTTCCACGTGGCTGGGCACCATCTTGACCACGTCCACCGGGTGCGTGGTGAAGTACGCGGCGAGCCGTTGCGGGTCGGTCGCGGTCTCGCGGTCGACAAGATGCAGGGTTCCGCCGCTGATCAAGGCGCCGAAGACCGACAGGTAGCCGAGGTCGGCGGCGGCGGTGGACAGTAGGGCGAAGGAGCGGCCGTGGCCGTCGACGCGTTCCAGGCCGCCGTGCGTGTAGTGCACGAGGCTGCGGTGCTCGACGGCGACGCCCTTGGGCGTGCCCGTAGAGCCCGAGGTGAAGATGACGTACGCGAGGTCGTCCGGGGAGGTCCCGGTGCCCGGCCGCGTGTCCGGAAGCGTCGCGTCGGCGACGGTCTCACCGATCACGGTGAGCCGGGTGGCGGCGGCGCGTCCGGTGAGTTCGTCCTGGACGAGCAGGTGTTCGCTGCCGGAGGCCGCCAGCGTGGCCGCCAGCCGCTGGTCCGGGTAGGACGGCTCCAGCGGTACGAAGGCCGCTCCCGCCTTGAGGGTTCCGAGGACGGCGACCGCCAGGTCGAGACCGCGTTCGGCGAGGACGGCGACCGGGTCCTGGGGTCGGACTCCGGTCGCCAGCAGCCGGTGGGCCACGCGGTTGGCCCGGCGGTCCAGCTCGGCATAGGTCAGCGATCCCTCCGCGGCCACCACCGCCACGCTGTCGGGAGTGCGGTCCGCCCAGTCCTCGATCACGGCGTGCACGGGGCGGTCCAGCGGGAAGTGCCGGACCGGACCGTGGACGACGCCGGCGCCGGGCTCGTCGAGCGCGAGGGAGCCCACGGGGGCGTCGGGGTCGGCCAGCAGCGCGTCGAGCAGCCGCAGGTACCAGTCGGCGAGCCGTTCGGCGCTGTCGCGCTCGAAGCGCTCGGCCCGGTACTCCAGAACGCCGCTGAGGGTGCCATCGGACTCCCGCTCGAAGAGCTGGAGGGCGAGGTCGGCCTTGACCGAACCGGTCGGCACCTCGCGGAACTCCGTGGTGAGGCCCGCGAAGCGTTCGCTGACGTCGGGCCGGCGGTAGAGGTTGGCCATGGTGTCGAACAGGGGGTTGGCGCCTGCCGCGCGCTCCGGGCGCACCCGTTCCACGACGCGCTCGAACGGCACGTCGCCGTTGCCGATGGCGTCGAGGACGGTGCTGCGCACGCGGTCGAGAAGCGTCCGCCCGGAGGGGTCGCCGGACAGGTCCGTGCGCATCACGACGGTGTTGACGAACAAGCCCACCGCCCGGTCGCTGCCGGGGGTGCGACGACCGCCGTCGGGAACTCCGACGGGGATGTCCGTGCTCCCCGAGACGCGGGCCAGCAGCGCCTGCCAGGCCGCGAGCAGCACCATGAAGGGTGTGCAGCCGGTCGAGGAGGCCAGTGCGAGCAGCCGCGCGCGGACCTCGGCGGAGAAGACCAGCGGCACCGCGCCGCCCAGGTCGGAGGGGACCGGGCGGTGCGGACGGTCGGCGGGCAGGTCGAGTCCCGCACCGCAGCCGGACAGCCGTTCCTCCCACCAGTCCAGGCGGGCGTCCTCCAGTTCCGCGGGCAGCCGGTCGGCGACATCCGCGTACTGCGGCGCCGCCTGCGGTACAGGACCGAGTCCGCGGCGGGCGGCGTACAGCGCGGCCAGGTCGGCGATCAACAGGCCGTTGGACCACGCGTCGGTGGCGATGTGATGGACGACCAGCAGCAGCGCATGGTCCTGCTCGCCCACGGTGAAGCAGGCCGCGCGCAGGGGGCACTCCTTCTCCGGCGCGATCGGCCGGCGGACGCGTTCGCCGACCTGGCGGTCCAGTTCCTCGTCGGGGTCGGGGTGGGCGGTGAGGTCGACGTCCTCCACGGGAACGTCGGCGACGGCGCGGGTCCGCAGCACGGGCCTGGGACCGAAGGCGTCCACGACGCCGCGCAGCACCCGGTGCCGCTCGGCGAGGTCGCGCACCGCTCCGAGCAGGGCCTCCCGCTCCAGGGGGCCGCGCAGCCGCAGCAGCACGGGCACCAGATAGGCCGGGCTGTCGGGCTGCAACTGTGCCTGGAACCATAGGCGTTCCTGGGCCGTGCTGAGCGGCTCGGGGGCGCCGTCGTCGCGGGGGGCACCCTGCCGGGCGGCCGCGGCCCGAGTGGCCAGCAGGGCGCGCAGCCGGTCCTGGTCGGTGCCCGGCGAGTGGACGGGGGACGTCGTCATCGGGCACCGCCTTCCGCGTCGAGGGGCGGCAGAAAGACCCCGAGCCGGTTGTGGATCTCGGCGGCCACGCGTGCGCCCCGCAGGCTGTGCCCGCCGAGCGCCACGGAGCGGGCCTGCGGATCGCCTGCCTCAAAGGCCTGCGGGAGGACCTCGTGCCCGATCGACGCCACGGCGTCCGGGTCGTCCTCGGCGGAGGCGCCCGTCCGGCCGGAGCGTTCGCGTATCAGGCGCTCCAGCAGCGGCCGTCCGCCGTCCATCCGGCCGGGCCGTGACGCGGACCGCTGCGCGTTCAGCTGCTCCTCGGCTCGCTGCCGCAGGAGTTTGCGGTCCCGCTTGCCGCTGCCGCTGAGGGGGAGTTCGGCGGCGATGAGGAAGCGGGTCGGCACGTAGGCGGGCGGTACCCGGTCGGCCAGGTGCTCGCGGAGCCTGCGGGGCAGCCCGTCCCCGGCCGGCGTCCCGGCGCCGTCGGCGGTGGGACGGACCCAGGCCACCAGTTCCACGTCCTCACCCACCGTGGCCGCCACCACGGTGCCCTCGGCCACCTCGGGGTGACCGTTCAGGTGGTGTTCGACCTCCTGCGGCTCTATGCGCTGGCCGCGGATCTTCACCTGGTCGTCGACACGGCCCAGGTACTCCAGGCCGCCGTCCACCCACCGGACCCGGTCGCCGGTGCGGTACCAGACGGGCACCGACGCGTTGGCGTCCGCGGGGACGAAGGCCCGCTCCGTCAGGTCCGGCCGGTTGAGGTAGCCCAGGGCCAATGGCATGCCGCCGATGCGCAGTTCGCCTTCCTCCCCGGTGGGCACCGGCTTGCCGTCGCCGCCGAAGATGCCGAGGACACAGTTGTCGACAGGCAGCCCGATGAGGACCCGGTCGACGTCGGCGGCCTCTTGCGGACAGGTCCAGTGCGTGACGTCGATTGCCGCCTCAGTGGGGCCGTACAGGTTGTGCAACCGGGCGGGCAGGCTCGCGGTGAAGTCGCGTGCCACGGCGACGGGCAGGGCCTCGCCGCTGCAGAAGACATGTCGCAGCGAGGTGCAGTCCTGCGCCCCGGGACTGCGCAGGAACTCGCGGAGCATCGACGGCACGAAGTGGCACACGGTGATCCGGTGGTCCTGGACGGCGCGCGCCACCAGAGCCGGGTCGCGGTGCTCCTCCGGCGGCAGGAAGACGCAGGTGGCCCCGGAAATCAGCGGGAGCCACAGCTCCCAGCCGGAGACGTCGAAGGTGACCGGGGTCTTCTGCAGGATCCGGTCCTCCGGCACGATGCCGTAGGTGTCGCGCATCCACAGCAGCCGGTTGCACAGCGCCAGGCTCGGCAGCACGACGCCCTTGGGCGCGCCCGTGGAGCCGGAGGTGAACAGAACGTACACAGGCTGGTCGTCGGCCACCTGCGGCAGCGGATCCGCCACGAACCCGGGGCCGCCGGATGCCACCGCGACACGTGATGCGTCGACCTCGACCGTGCGCAGTCCGTGCTGGGCCAGGACCGGTCCTGCCTGACCGCCGACGAGCGCCACCCGGCTGCCCGCGGTCTCCAGGACGGCGGCCAGCCGGGCCGGCGGATCGTTCGGGTCGACGGGCAGGTAGGGCAACCCGGCCTTCAGGACGCCCAGCAGCGCCGCGAGAAGCCCGTTGCTGCGGGGCACGGCCACCACCACCGGCACACCCTCCGGAGCCCGGTCCCGCAGGGTCCGGCCGATGGCGTCCGACCACGCGTCGAGCTGCCGATAGGTGAGGACGTCCACCCCGGACCGGACGGCCGGGCGGTCAGGGTGCCGCTCCGCCACGTCCCTGATCAGACCTGGCAAGCCGGTCGGACAGCCCCTCATGACCTTGGGTCCCGCAAGTTCCACGGATCCGGCACCCGAATTGTGTTGCACGTCCTCTGCTCCTCTCGCCCGGACAGGGCCGCGAGTCACACTAGGAACAGCCGGTCGAACGCCACAGAGGTGCTGATGAGACCTTAACAATCGCGCCTTTCAGACCTCTTGCCCGTTTTCACCTGAATGTTCCGGGAAGTGCGACGGGCGTGACGGCAGCTGTGGCGAGTCAGGAAGACAGCCGTTGCAACGACGGGGGGCAATCGATCCATGAGGGCCGACTGGGCGATCGGGGCCGCACGCCCCGGCCGCCCTGGGCTGTGCCCCTCGAAAGAAGGGGGAATCGGGTGGGCCCAATCCGGAGGACCGAGCCCGGGCACCCCGCGGGCCGGTGCCGGCGAGCCGCCGCGGCCGTCATCTGAGGCCGCTCCCATTCTTGATGGCGCCCTGACGACAGGTCCGGGCGGCCACCGCTTCCCGGCGTCGGCATGCGGGCGGGGTTCGTCCGCCGTACCGCGCCTGGCCCGCGACACGGCGGCCCGCGCGGAGGAGGAGCACCATGGCTGAGGCTCTGGGTGGCGAGGTCGCTGTCCGCGTCGTAGGTCGCGAAGGAGGCGCCTGCGACGGAGTCGGTGCGGGAGGTTCCGGGCCGCGGGGTCCATGGCGGTGTCGTCGGTGTAGGTGGTCGTCGACGGTGCGGAGTCGGTGGTCTTCGTCACGCGCGCGAAGGCGGAACCGCACGGCTCTCCCGTGTCGTTCCGCAACCCTGGTACCGCGGGCCGCGCTGCTGACGGCATGGTGACGACATCGGTGACGCACGCCACGGGGCATCAGGAATTCGTCAAGCTCGCCCGGCCCGGCGTCAAGGCCCCGCCGTTGCAACCCCGCGCCCACCAGCACAGCGCGACAGTCGCCCTCGTGCTCGTGGTGCTGGTCACCGGGCTCGTCGAGATCCCCTGGCGGCGAGCAGTTTCGGCGGGGCGGCGGCAGGAGCAGGGCGGACGGGGCCCGGGTCGTACCCGGCCAGGCTGGTGCATAGCGGCGCCGCACGGCGCCGGGCGTCGTGCACGGACAGCGGCAGCGGGTCCCAGCCCGCAGCGCGTCCGAGTTCCGCGATCGGGGGCGCGATGCCGGCGTCGCGGAGGATGCCGGGGGGTTCGCCGATCACCGCGTGTCCGTCGCCGGGCAGGTGGATGACGCGCACGACTGTGTCGAGGGTGCCGGTTCCCTGGGACCACGATGGTCTGCTCGTCCAGGGCGGTGGAGATGTCGTCGATCAGCCGGGTGGCCATGCTCGGGGCTTTGGGCACCGACGAGCAGGCCACCAGCAGCACCGCCACGAACGGGTGACACTTCCCGCGTCGCGAGCGCGGATCAGCCAGCGTCTGCAGCCGCAGCGCCAGCGGACCGATCGACCGATGCTGACGGCTGGGCGACTTGGTCAGGCAGACGGTGGCAGACTGGCGGCACATCGAAGCTCCTTTGGACGAAGGCGACTTGGGAAGGTCACCTCCACAACGGAGCTTCGTTGCGTTGCGCACTCGGCAGACATCGTCACATCGCCGTGACCTGCACACTCACAAGATCACTCAGACTTTGAAATCGCCCTGGCCGCACTCGTCCTCAACGGACGGCCCGGGCCGGCATTCTGGAAACGATCTCCGTTGAGAAAACCTCACTCGGTCGCCGGAACCACTTGTGGATCGCCTCATCGGCGAGTTCGTTCGTCTCGGATTCCGGCGATGACAGGATGGAGCCGCCTACGCGTGTTCCAGCTGGCGGCGAATATCGAGTCGGTGATGCCGCAACTCGTGCAGCGTGTGCACTGCGAACCAACGCAGGGATCGCACGGCCGTCTCGGGGTAGGGGACGCTCAGAGTGCGTTCCCAGTCCGCGGGTCCGAGCTGGTCGAGTCCGTGGGTGAACAGCAGGGCGGCGTCGTGCAGTTGACGAGCGACATCGGCTGGTTCCTGCTGAATGTATCCGTCGTGTTCGACCCGCTCGTCCCGCCCCATCGGCTCGGTGACCGGCGAGTCGCTGCGTCGCGCGGCGAGTAGCCGTTCTCGCTGGACGAGCAGTACATCGCGCATGTGACAGGCGTACTCGAGGGGACTCCAGACCTGGGGCGCGGCGCGTCGTCGGAGTACGACAGGGTCGGCGCGCAACAGTTCCACGCATTCGGAGACATAGTGGTGGGTCAGCACCGACACTTTCTCGGCCAACGCCAGATCGTACTCGTAATCACATTCCGTACAGTGCAGCATCGTATCCATAATATCTAATCCCGCCCCTCGGAGTGAGGGGAAACGATTGTCTCGCTTATCCGCCGTTGAAGCCTGATGACCTCGGGACCCTGGCGCACACATTCCCGCCCATGGCCGA
This sequence comes from Actinacidiphila sp. bgisy167, assembly GCF_965342175.1. Lineage (GTDB taxonomy): Bacteria > Actinomycetota > Actinomycetes > Streptomycetales > Streptomycetaceae > Actinacidiphila. Next base: position 7,606 of record NZ_CBDRBL010000017.1, on the reverse strand, counting down.
GATCAGGGGAGAACGAGCTGATAATACCCCTGCAGTTCCCGAATCTCAGTGGTTACTTGGATGGAGCATGCGCTGGGGATCGCGAGGTGCTCCTTGAGCAGGCCCAGTATCAGCTTTCCCAAGCGTTCCTTCAGCTCCTCAGGACGGCCTGGCAGGATGTCGACAATTGCGTGAACCATGTGGTGGTTAGGGCTTCCGTCGCCGACAACAGTCTCGTCGAGGGCGAGGAACCGGGTCTTGAATCCCCCCAGCGCGCTACTGATCAGGTCGGAGGCCGCAGCGTGCGCGGCCAAGGCGAACCCTCTCCTATCGAAACCCGCCGCCAGCGCTTTCGGGTACTGGACCGTTATCTGTGGCATGCCGACACCTTCCCGTGATCGAAGAACCCACCAGTAGCGCGGCGGTGTGACCGTGGGTCGAACGCGTCCGAGCCGCTCAGCTCGGACGCAGTGGTCGAGCCCGCCGCGGTCACCGCGCCGCCCGCCTCACCCTGCTCCGGCCACGGCCTACTCGCCGGCATTCCCGCCCGATTCGGAGCTGCCCGGCTCCCGACCCGATACCCCGGCACCATCGACATCCGACATCAGCTCAGCGGCGACTCGCACATCCGGGTCCGAACTGGCCGGGCGTTGCCGGCACACCCCCTCGATCTCCACGAGCAGGTCGGGCCGGCACACGTCGACGTTGAAGTAGGCGATCTCGGAGTCAGCGCGGAACACCTGCGCGCAGATGTCGCGAACGGTGGCAAGGTGCTCGGGATCGCGGACGTAGACCTTGACTTGGTCGAGATCCCGCACGGCGTAACCGTGGCCTTCCACGCCGTGCCGGCGCAGATTCTCGCCACCGACGAGTGCGTCGATGTTGCAGAGGGTCTCGAGGGTCTGCCGTGTGACGTCGTCCGCGTGCACGGTGTCCTCACCCAGGATGCTGGCCGTGCCCGACACGAACACGCTCGCCGTCTGCTGCCCCTGCAGGAACGTCGCGCGGGCGAAGCTCGGAGACTTCGGTCCATACCGTGCCGGGTACCGGTAGGCCGGGGTCTGCCGCGGATTTTCCAGGTGGACGGTCCGGCCCTGTTTCGCGGCAAGGACACAGAGGTCGATGCCGGGACTGAGCGTGCCGATTCCGGTGGCGGCCGGCAGCTGCGGGAACTGTTCGGCCCAAGCAGCGAATGCTTCGGCCCGGCCGACGCAGAAGTCGCGGTAGATCTCAACGCCTTCCGCGTTCGGGCCGGTGATGTCGCCGATCAGGTTCCACATGCGTACCAGCCGGGTATAGCCGCTTTCCCACACGAACCGCAGGGCGTCCTCGTACAATTCGCGTACACGCTCCCGGTACACCGGCTGCGGTCCGAGACGTACGGCGTAGAACAGGTACTCGCCGTCCTCGGCATAGACAGCGTCCCCCGACGTGCCGGAGCGCCCGGGCCGGTCGGTCTGCCAGACCTCCTCGAACGGAGCGCCACTCCCGTTCGCCATGTGGGTGGTCAGGCAGGGGATCCCATCGACCAAGGTGGGTTCGGCCGGTCTGTCGGCGAAGATGATCCGCCCCAGCACACTGCCGCCCGACGCGTCGGCCACACCGGCAGTGCCCGGGACCAGCTCGGACCGCAGCCCCCGCACACGGTTCCGAAGTCGTGAGTGATTCAACGTATCTCCAAAGCTTGATTCTATGACGGCGGCGCCCGCCGCGAGGCGCAGCAGGGCGCATCTGGATCGGGTTCCGGTCCGGCGAATTCGACCGGCCCACACCAGTGGAACGGCATTCAGGACGGGTCGCAGCAAGCCCGGGTTGCCTGCGTCCTCGGCCATGCGATGCCGCATCGGTTGACCACCGGACAACTGCCGAGTGTTGTCGGCCGCTGCTGGTCGTTGCCGGAGGATGTGCCGGGGGCCGCGCTCAGGGCGCGACGCCCTCCTCGGTCGCCAGCGCGGCGAGTGCCCGCTGCTCGACCAGCGTGGCCAGATCGGCCAGCACAGGAAGCTCGAACACGGTGCGGACGGAGACGTCGACGCCCAACGCGTCGAAGATCTCCCGGGCCACCCGGATCGCGGTCAGCGAGTTGCCCCCGCAGTCGAAGAAGGAGTCGGAAGCGGCCACCCCCTGCACTCCGAGCACCTGTTCCCACGTTGTCGCCAGAAACTCCTCCACCACGGTCGCGGGCTCCACCCGCTTGCGCCCCGCCGGCTCGCGCTGCGCCCCGGGGAGCGCATCAGGCTCATGCGACGGCGGAACGGGCATCGCGAGTGCCGAGCAGACGCGGTCGGGATGGGCGCTGCCCTCGGTGAGGACCTGGCAGAATCCATCGAGCAACGCCGAGGCGGTCGCCTGATCGAAGCGCTCCACGTCGTAGCAGAGCTGCACCTCGGTCCCGGCGGCCGTGTCGTTGACGAGGAAGGTGGCTTCGTTGGGAGCCGCGCCGGAGTCCCGCTCGCCGAGCACATGGAGCTCCGCGGCACCTGACCGCAGGCGTACCGGCATCCCGGACGGGCGTACCGACAGGACCACCGGGGTCAGCGGTACTCCCGGTGGCCGCACCACGCCCGCGGCGTCGGCTGCCTCCAAGAGTGTCGCGGACGGCAGATCGCGGTGCGTCAGTGAGCGGTTGCGCGCCAGCGCCGCCTCTGCCACCACCGTCCGGAAGCTCTGCTCGGGTTCCCACCGTACCCGGACGGGAAGGGTCGCGATCAACGGACCGACCACGTGATCGAGTTCCACCACATCGCGTCGCGCCGCCGGCACCCCGACGAGAATGTCACGGGTACCGGTCCACCTGGCGAGCAGCACGTCCAACGCCGCCAAGTACACCGCGAAGGGGCTCAGCCCACTGAGCGAACCCAGCTTGCGCACCGCGTCGACCGTCTCCGGTGCGAGTGGACGGCTCAGGCGCTTTCCCCGGCAGCTCAGGGCACCGTTGCGGGCGCGGCGGGACACGTCGTACGGTGGCCGCGCGCCGGCCAGTTCCTTCGTCCAGAACTCCCGATCGGCGGTGGCGTTCGCGGCGAACAACGTTTGTTCCCAGCGGGCCACGTCACTCAACTGCACGGCTGGTTCCGCCATCGACTGCTCGGCCTCGGCCAGGTGCGTGGCCAGTTCCTGCAGAAGGATGCCGCCGGACCAGCCGTCGAAGGCCACATGGTCCACCCCGATGACCAGGGTGGCCGTGTCCTCCGCGGTCCGGACCAAGGTGGCGCGCAGATGCGGCACGTCGACGTCGAGCGCGAAAGGCTGCCGGGCTGTCTCGTCGAGGACGGAGTGGATCTCCTCGTCGCCCATGGCCTGCGCGTCGTACTCGGTGAACGGGACCTCGGCCGGCGGGCGGACCTCGCCCGTCACCTCCGTCCCGTTCACCCGCACCACCGTGCGCAGCGCCTCGTGTCGAACGACGAGAGCGTTCAGGGCGGCGGTCAGGGCGGCCGAGTCGACCCGGCCGGTGATGCCGATCGCGAACGCTTCTGCAGTGGCGCCGGGGAAGCCGCTGACCTGCCGAGTCATCCACAGCTGGCGCTGCATGTCGGTCAACGGCACACTCGTGGCGCCGAAATGCCGCATCGGTGGTGGTAGAGCCGTCCCGGCATCAGCCAGCCGGCGCGCCAGGCCCGCCACGGTCGGCTCGGCCAGGAACGCTCCGGGCTGGACCGCGGTGCCCAGTTCCGCACGGACGCGGGCGACCACCCGGGCGGCGGCCAGCGAATGGCCACCCAGAACGTCGAACCGGTCCGACCGGCCCACCCGGAGCAGGCCCAGCACGTCCGCGATGATGGCGGCCACCTGCTCCTCGACCGCGCCGTGCGGCTGCTCACCGTCGCCGCCACCGGTGCCGGTGGCGGGGATGGGAGGCAGCGCTGCCCGGTCCGCCTTGCCGCTCGAGTTCAGGGGCAGGTTCTCCAGCACCATGATGCGAGCGGGGACCATGTAGTCGGGCAGCCTGTCGCGCAGGTGATCGTGAAGCTCGGCCTCGGTGACCGGCGCGGTCCCCGCCGGCGCCTCCACATAGGCGTGCAGCGTGCGGACGCCCTGGGGGTCCGCCGGGGCGGTGGCCACGGCGTTGCGCACGCCCGGGTGCGCGGCCAGTGCGGACTCGACCTCGCCGAACTCTACCCGGAAACCGCGCACCTTGACCTGGTCGTCCAGGCGGCCGAGGTAGTGCAGGACACCATCGACGCGGCGGACGAGGTCGCCGGTGCGGTAGCGCCGCGCACCCAGGGAGGCGGGGTCCTCGACGAATCGCTCGGCGGTCAGCTCCGGCGCGCCGAGATAGCCGCGGGCGACGAGTGGTCCCGCCACCCACAGCTCGCCAGGTGTCCCGTCGTCGACCACCCGCTGATCGGCGTCGCGGACGGTCAGCTCGCTGCCGGCGACGGGCTGTCCGATGGGCGGGTTCCCCTTCTCCGCCCGGCCGATGACGTGTGTGGCGCAGAAGACGGTGCACTCGGTCGGCCCGTACACGTTGACGACGGTCTCCACTCCCGGCTGTGCGTACAGGCGATCGACCAGCGAGCGAGTGGCCACCTCGCCGCCGAGGTTCACCCGGCGCACCCCGCTGGGCAGTGGCTGTTCCAGCAGGGCGGCGATCGCGGAAGGCGGCGCGCCGATCATCGTGACCTCGTCGCGGGCCGGTAGCGTCGGCAGGGCGAGGATGTCGTCGGCCAGGACTACGGAGCCTCCGGTGCTCAACGGCCCGAAGATCTGGTGGACCGATGCGTCGAAGCTGAGCGATGCAGTGGCCAGTCCCGCGCGCAGATGCGCGGGATCGCTCGTGCGTTCCACCCACCGCAGGAAGGCGACCACTGAGGAGTGCTCGACCGCCACGCCCTTGGGTGCGCCGGTGGAGCCGGACGTGAACAGGACGTACGCGAGACCGTCCGCTTTGACAGGGGCGCCGCCGCTGTCGTTCAGGTCCTCGACGATGACGGGCTGGGCACCAGTCGCCGCGCAGGTGGGGGCCAGCTCGCGGGTGGTCAGCACGTACCGGATCGCCGCCAGCTGGACCATTTCCTTCAGGCGGGACAACGGCATGAGCGGGTCGAGCGGGACGTAACCGCACCCTGCCCGCCACACCGCGAGGATCCCCGCGACCATCCGCTCATCGCGGGGGAGACAGACACCGATCAGGTTCGCCGCGGGCTCGGCCAGGCCCTGCGCGAATCGGGCGGCCATGGCCGTCAGCTCCTGGTAGCTGGTCCGGCGTTCGCCTGCGATGACCGCTGTGGCGGTGGGAACACGTTCGGCCTGAGCGGCCACAAGATCATAGACAGTCGTCATTGCGTTCTCTTGGAGAATCGGGGGAGGGATGGTCCGGTTCACCGGCCTGACCCGGTGGCGTCGGAGGCCGACCTGACGCGGTTTCTTCTCGGCGTGGACCGTCCCGGCACCAAGTTCAGCAGTACCTGTGCGCGACGGGATAGCCCGGCTTCGGCATTCATACGAAGAACTAACGGGCGCCGAGTTGCGGCAACCGGATCACGCACCGGTCAGGATCACCAGCGCAGGCGGGCAGGGGATCTGGGACTACGTGACCAGGCCCGCGGGTCGGACCCCACCCCGCTCGCGATGACCCAGCAGGCCCGGACTACGAGAGTGTCCAATAGGCGGCGGATCCGATGATCAAGGAGATGCCTGATGAGCGAGACCATCACCGAGCACGAGGCCGTGGCCGAGACGTGTGACGGCCTGCACATCCCGTTCCGAACGCGACAGACGAGTTAGCATGCCATTAGCGGCTCTTGTGTTGTGCTTCGCACCCTCTATAGGTTTCGCCCTGAAATCAGCTACGAGCAAGCGGAGCACATGTGCGGCGCCAACTGGACCCTGCCATAGCCGAGGTAGCAGGTCGACGGACGTCCCTTTCCTTCCCTGCCGAGTGCCCGGGCCGATCAGGGAAGTGTCCAGGATGAGGCCGACGGCCGTCCGCCGTCGAGTGCGGCACCGAGCGGCTCACGTGTGCACAGCTTGAGGCGTGGTCCGACGAACTGGGCCGTGCTCTCCGCGCCGAGACTCCGTCAGGACTGACCGTGGCGGTCGCCGTTCCGCGGGGTGTTCAGCTGCCCGTCGTCCTGCTCGGCGCGCGTTCGCCTGGCTGCACAAGTTCAAACAACTTCGCATCCGCTACGAGCGACGCGCCGACCTCCAGCAAGGTCTCCCCCAATGTGCCCGCAGCATCATCTGTCTTCGACGGCCTCGGGCGGCATTCTGAAACAGTTACTTAAGGTCAAGTGCATGTCTATGGTGAACGAAACCGCACATCACGGCACCACGGTGCTGCGGGCGTCACGGCTGTTCGACGGCGAAACGGTCATGCCGTGGGACGACCCCGTCGTGATCCTCGAAGGAACGACGATAGTCGGAATCGGCCGTACGGCGGATCTGCGGCTTGGAGAGACCGTCGTGGACTTTCCGGGCGCCACCCTCATTCCCGGTCTGATCGATCCCCACGTGCACCTCGCCTTCGACGCGAGCCCCGACCCGGTGAAGTCACTCGCCGATCGCGACGACGACGCTGTCGTGGCCGCGATGCGCGTCGCGGCCACGACAGCACTGCGCGCTGGCATCACGACCGTGCGTGACCTCGGCGACCGAAACTTCCTGTCACTGGCCCTGCGAGGCGCGACGGACCTGCCGACCATCGTGGCGGCCGGGCCGCCGCTGACCACCGTGGCCGGGCACTGCCATTTCCTCGGCGGTGAGGTGGGGCCCAGCCCCGCCGAACTCCGGGTCGCGGTGCGTACCCATGTGGAACGTGGTGTCGACATCGTCAAGATCATGGCCAGCGGCGGCACAATGACGTCGGCCAGCTTCCCGGAGCAATCACAGTTCGCCCGGGAAGCCCTGCGTGCTGCTGTCATGGAGGCGCACCGGCACGGGATCCCCGTGACCGCGCACGCGCACGGTTACGACGCTGCACTCGACGCGATCGAGGCCGGGGTGGATGGTGTGGAACACGCCGGTTTCTGGTCGGCCGAAGGAGTCGTCGCGCCGGGGCCTGAACTCGTCGAGCGGATCGTCTCCCAGCGCGTCGCGCTCGGCGCCACCGCCGGAGCGCTACCCGGAACTGGCTCGGTGGTGCCCGCGGCCGTATCCCGGAGAATGCCTGAAATCATAGCCAACTTCGCGGCCCTGCACGCGGCGGGAGCGGTGATCGTCGCGGGCACGGACGCGGGGATCGGCCCGTACAAACCGCACGATGTGCTCCCGTACGCGCAGGATCGGCTGGCCGCATACGGAATGGACCGGATGGCCATCCTGCGGAGTATGACGTCGGTCGCCGCCGGTGTCTGCGGTCTCGGCCACCGCAAGGGCAGGCTGAAGCCGGGGTACGACGCCGATGTCGTTGTCGTACGGGCCGATCCGATCGGCGACCCCTCCGCCCTGCACCGGATTGCGGCAGTCTATTCCCGCGGCACCCGAGTCGATCCGCAACGCCGGCACCAGGGCCCTGCCTCACACTGAGCGCAGATGCGAACCTTCATGGTCCACACCCACACGTGTCATTCCGCTCCTACCCGGTCGATGTTCAGTGTGCGCGATATTGATGAGTACGAACTGATCAGGGCTTGATCAAGTTCCATATTGATCCGAAACGGTTTGGGTTCTGGGTCGTTGGTGA
>NZ_CBDRBL010000016.1:0-99094 GCF_965342175.1 Actinacidiphila sp. bgisy167 | reverse complement strand
CCGCGTCGACGGCGGAGAGATCGATCTTGACAGGGCGCTGCGGGAGGTCCTCCGGCCCGGCAAGCTCCGCATGAGCAAGGGTCAGGCGATGAAGATTCGCCTCAGCCTCGAAGAGTTCGGTGTCGAAAGCGAGCCGCTGCTGGAGCGACTCGACTCTGGCGCCGAGAACGTCCGGTTTTTTCGTAAGTGGCAGCCGCCCCGAACGGCTTGATTGCTTGTTGTGGAGGACGTGGGGCCAGCTCGCTGGAGCTGCGGAACCTCAACCACGATCGCCTTCAGTGCTGCAGTAGGGCTTCGGCGTTTTGCTTGATCAGAAGGCTGCGCGGTAAGTGCAGTGAGCTGTGCCCGTCAGGGGCGGTCTTCCTGGGACCGCCCCTCGATCGTGTGCAGCTGGCCCGGTGGGCGGACATCTGTGCGAGGTGTCCGCCCACCGGGTTGTCCGCCTACTCGTCTGCCTCGAAGGCAGAGTTCAGCCTGTAGGTACGGGGCTTGGCGGTCACTTGTTCAGCGATGCCCTGTGCGACCAGCCTGTCCAGAGCGTTGGCGATGGCTCCGGAGCTTTTGTCGATCCTTCGGCTGATGGCGGTTGCGGTGAAGGCCTGTCCGGGGTGGGCGCGCAGGTGGTCGGTGACCAGCTGGCGCAGGGAGCCGGGGGCGAGTCGCTTCTTTCCGCCCGCGACGGTGGTCAGGATCGGACGCTGCGGTTCGAGCGTGGTGGGTGGCCCCTCTACGGTCTCCGGCGAGGGTGTCTCGCTCGGTGACGTCGTCTTGGCAGTCACGTTGGCGGGGTGGTTCTCCGGCATGGGGACCGCCGGGTCGTCGCTCGGCGCTGTCCCCGCCGGGGGTTCGTTGGCCGTGTCGGGGTCAGTGAGCGTCGTGGCGGCACTGGCGGGTGCGGGCGGGGCGGGGTGCCAACGGTCGGGAGTTCGGTGGCCGTTGACGGTTTCGCCGGGGTCGCGGCGGGTGAGGCCGTCTTGTTCGAGGGTGACGAGGGCCTTTCCTGCGGTCGAGCGGCCGATGGCGGCGGCCGCTGCGAGGGCGGCGACGGTTTCGCCGGGGTGGGTTTTCAGTGCGGTCCAGACGGCGGCGCGTGCGCCGGTCAGGGTCGCGGGATCGGCGGGTGTAGGCGTCTGGTTCATGGACATGGTGGGGCCTCCCATGAGTGGTGCGGATGCGTGATGGGGGTCCCCGGCCGGGGTGCGACGGGGTGGTCGCGGGTGCCCGTGGCGCGTGCGCTGCGCTGGTTCCGCGGGCGGACCACCATGGACGCTCTGTACGGGCGGTAAGTCAAGCGGGTCGGTGCTCCCGACCAGGAACGATGTCGGGTGCGGGTGCGGGTGCGGGTGCGGGTGCGGGTGCGTCGTGGTCGCGGGCGTGGTGGGCGTCCAGGCGCATGCGGAGATCACGAGCCCGAGGTTGGCCGAGGTGCAGGTGCTGGCGCAGTGCGCGGATGCTGAGGGGGCGTCCGGTGTGAGCCAGGTGCGCCGTGTCCAGGTCCAGTGCGCGGGAGAACAGGTCGGAGTCCGTGGGCCGGGGCGGTTCCGGTTCGGGTGCGGGGGCGGCTGGGCGCGGGTGCGGATCAGCCGCGGGTGCAGATGGGCGGGTGCGCGGTACGGCGCCGCGAGGTGCGCGCGTGGCGTGGTCCGCGAGGGCGCGGCGGTAGGCGGCGACCGTTTCGGTGAGCAGGATGAGGAGCACTGGTGGGACTGCGTGCAGGAGCACGCCGGCCGGGTCCGCGTGGCGGGGCCAGCCGACGTGGCCGTCGGGCCAGAGCGAGGTCCAGGTGTTCATCAGGGTGGCGGTGCACCCGGTGAACCATCGAAGTGCGGTGGACCAGCCGGGCGGGTGCAGTCCCCAGGTGGTGAGCCGGGCGTCGGCGAGGAGCACCGCGGCCAGCGCGAGCGCGACCATGGGGTCCAGGAGCAGTGCGATTGGCCAGGGAACGCCGTGGTCGGTGGCGAAGAGGGTGACGTTCACCGCGGTGAACAGCAGGGCGAGGACGGCGACGGCGGCAAGGGAGCGGGTGAGGAAGACGAGGACGCCGTCGGTGTCCGGGCCGCCGGGGGCGCTCACGGGCTGGCCGCCCGCTGCCTGTTGGCGCTTTCGGCGCTGGGGCGGGTGGCGTCCTGGTAGCGGCTGCCGGACAGGCGGTAGGGCTCTTCGCGGACGGTGGTGCCGGGGCGGGGTGCGTGGAGCATGCGGCCCGCGCCGGTGTAGATGCCGACGTGGGTGATGTGCCGGGGGTCGGTGCCGAAGAACACCAGGTCGCCCGGGAGGAGTGGCGCGCCCGGTGGGACGCGGGGTCCGGCGTTGTACTGGTCCTGGGCGACTCGGGGCAGGTGGACGCCGGCGGCGGCGTAGGCGGCTTTGGTGAGGCCGGAGCAGTCGAAGCCGCCCTCGGTGGGGCCGTCGCCGCCCCAGCGGTAGGGGGTGCCGAGTTGGGCGCGCGCGAACGCGACGGCTTTGCTCGCGGCGCCGGTCGGTGCCGGTTCGGCGGCTGAGTATCGGCGGGCGGTGGCGAGGACGTGGTCGACGTAGGTGTCGGAGTGGTTGTAGTGCCAGATGGAGCGGTGCAGGTTGCGTCCGTTCCGGGCACCGTTGGCGCACAGCAGGCGGGCGGCGGCGTGGACGGCGTCGACCGGGTCCCATGGGGTGGGCGGGTTGCGGCCGCCTGGCGGGACCGGGTGGGCGTAGGCGGCGAAGGTCGCCGGGAGGAACTGCATCGGTCCGACGGCGCCGGCGCTGGAGGTCATGGTGGGGTGGCGGCCGTGGTCGCTCTCGACCTTGCCGATGGCCGCGAGCACGGTCCAGGGCAGCCCGGGGCATTCGGGGGCGGCCTGCTGGTAGAGGGTGAGCATGCGCGCCGGGATGTCGGTGAGTGCGTGCCGGCTGGGAGCGGCCGAGGGGGATGCGCCGGTGAGGAGGCCGGCGAGGGCGGCGGTGCAGGCGAGGATGAGGACGAGCAGGCCGACCGCGATGCCGGCTGCCGCTGCTGCGGGGGATCCCATGACAGTCGGGTCAGCCCGGGTGGCCGGTGGGCGGCAGGGGTGGGACGGGCTGCCAGGGGAAGGCGGTTCGGCCCGCCGGGGCGAGTGTGGGGGTGAGGGCGTCGTCGGTGAGGGCCGGGGTGAGGTCGGGCCAGGTGTGGGCGAGTCGGGATAGGAGTTGGCGTCGGCCGCCGGTGGTGAGGGGGAGCCAGACGGGTCCTGCGGGGCCGGCGTCGGGGAGGTAGTCGGCGCAGGCTGTGGCGACGGGGAGGCCGAGGCGTGTGGCGGTGTCGGCGAGGCGGGCGCGCAGGGAGGCCTCGCGGCGGGCCGTCGAGGTGTGGATGAGGAGTGCGCTGCGGGTTCCGGTGGTGGTGGCCAGGGCGGCGTAGCCGGGGAGTTTGGCTTCGACGCGGGCCAGTGGTTCGGTGCCGGTGTCGTACTCGAGGAAGAACGGCACGGGGGCATCGCTGTCGCCGTCGCGGTAGTGGCCATAGGCGTCGGGCCGGATCCAGTCGCCCCACAGGCGCGCGGCTGAGCGTTCGGACAGCCATACGGGCAAGGCGTGTCCGGGCGGGCGGGCGGTGGCGAGGGCGGTCAGGAGGGTGTTGACGCCGAGGGTGTGGCCGAGGGTGGGGGAGAACGCGATGCGGGCGCAGGCGTCCTTGCGCCAGTCGAGGGCTTTGACGTCGCTGCCGCGGGAGGCGGCGAGGATCTCGGCGCCGGCGCGGCCGAGGGTGTAGTGCTCGGGGGCGGAACCGCTGTGCCGAAGGGGCCGGAAGGCGTCGAGGAGACCGAGGAAGTACAGGGTGCGCAGGCGCCGGTTCGCGGAGCGGTGGCTGGTGAAGGCGAGGGCGGCGATGTGGTGGGAGGTCAGGACGGTGTGCTCGTGGCACATCTCGGCCAGCCACAGGTCGCGTGCGGTGAGCCGGGCGGACAGGGCGGCCAGGTCGATGCGGGAGCGGGCGGGCAGGGCGGGGCGGCGGCGCCGGGTTGCGGCGCGTGGGGTGTAGGCCAGGTTGTCGGCTGTCACGAAGTCCTCACATGGGCAGGTGTGTGGAGTGGCTGGTGGTGCCGCCGACGCGGGCGGCGGCTGCGGCGCGCAGCGCGGTGGCGCGGCCGGGCACTGACGGGGGAAGGGGGCGGGTGGTGAGGGTGAAGGCGGCGGTTTCGGCGCCGCCGGCGAGAAGGTGTGCTGCTGCCTGGTAGGGGCCGAGGTGGGCGAGGTCGTGGGCCGCCAGGGTGGGCAGCGTGTGGCGCTCCAGGGCGCCGGCGTCTTCCGGGGATGCGTTGAAGAAGATCTTGTTGCGGGCGTTGGCGGAGATGCCTTCGCGCAGGTCGCGAGGGAGCTGGGCGAGGTGCTGGTGCGCCAGGTGGAGGGAGAGCCGGTAGCCGCGGGCCTCGGCGAGCATGTCCTCCAGTGGATACGGCAGGGTGAGGAAGTTGTGGCATTCGTCGACGTAGAGGGAGGCGTCGATGCGCTGCTGTTCGGGGGTGCGGGTGCGGGCGGAGGCGGCCTGCCAGGTTTTCGCGACGATGAACGAGCCCAGCAGCCGGGCCGTTTCCTCGCCGAGGGCGCCTTTGGGCAGGCGGGCCAGGAGGATGCCGCCGTCCAGGATGTCGGCGAGGTGGAAGGTGGACTCGCTGGAGGCGATGGCCTGCCGGGCGAAGGAGCGCAGCAGGAAGGCGCGGAGTTTGTTCATCACGGGGCCGACGACGGCGGCCCGGGATGGATCGGACAGTGACTCGTACCAGGTCCAGAAGCCGCGCAGGACGGGGTCCTTGACGGTGGGGACCATGCGCAGCCGGTAGGCGGGCTCGCCGAGGAGGCGGGGGACGTCCGCGAGTGTGACGATGCGGTTCGTGCGCTCCGCGTGGCGGAGCAGGGTCAGGCAGGCGGCGCGCATCACGTCGTCGGTGCGGGGACCCCAGAAGGCGGTGAAGATCCGCCGGAAGATGCCGGTGATGTTGTCGACGACGACGTCGATGTCCTGCCCTTCCAGGACGTTGAGGCAGGGCGGGGTGTGGTGGTCGTCCGGGTCGATCAGCACGAGGCGGTCGGCGCACGCGGCGGGGAGGCGGTGGAGGAGGTCGGTGACGAGGTCGCCCTTGGGGTCGATGACGATGGCGCCGCGGCCGGCGCGGACGTCGTCCAGGACGAGGTTGCCGATCAGGGTGGACTTGCCGGAGCCGGTGGCGCCCATCAGGTGCAGGTGATGCCGGGCGTCGGGGACGGCGAGGCCCACGGGTCGGCGGCTGCCGGTGTCGGCATGGCCGAGCGGTTTCACCCCCGGGCCGGGCTGAAGGATCGGGGGCGGGGGAAGGACGGAGCGGGCTCCCGCGCGGGCGAGGCCCGGGGCGTCCGGGTCGGTGGGCAGGTGGGCGAGCGCGGCGAGTTCGGGTACGGACAGCAGGTCGCCGCGACGAGGGAACCCGCGTCCGGCCAGGCGGGCGGCGGGGCGGTGCAGGCGGCGGCGGGCAAGCCAGTTCCGGGCCGCGTACAGGGCGAACGCGGATGCCAGCGCGTGGGCCCGGCCCCGCACCCGGTCCGTGGATCCTTCGGTCTCGGGGGCGACGGCGGTGCCGTAGCGGATGACGGTCTCCCACTGTGGGCCGGAGAGTTTGCCCACGCTCTGGCGGACCTCGGCTCCGTGCGCCGGATCGAGCACCGGGGCGGGACCGCGCTGCGGGCTATGGGTGAGCAGGTCGAACAGGGCGCCGAACCGGCCCGGCGCGGCACCGGATTTGAGGCGGCGAGCGGATCGCTTGGCCTTCCGCAGGCGGGAGCCGGTGGCGGGACGGACGAGGAGCTGCACGACAGCGGTCTCGGTCTCGCTCATACCGGTGGCGGCCTGCAGCAGGGCCCGCAGCGGATCGGCGTCGTGGTCGGTGCGCAGCGGCAGCACCTCGGGCCGGGCCAGACGCAGCACACCGCCGGTGCACTCGTGTCCGGCGGGAAGCGGCGGCTCGGCCGGGGCGAGGGTGGTGTGGGCGCCGGGCCAGGCGGCTTCGACCGCGCGGCGCACGAGGGCGGTGGGGACACTGCCGGGCAGCCACAACCGGACCGTCATCCCGGCGGAGGTCCACACGTACTCGAATCCCAGGTGCGGCTGCCCGGAGCCGAGGCGCCGCCACCAAGGGCGCAGCAGCCCGGCGAGCTGCGCCCACAGCACTTCGCCGCCCGCCGTGGGAACGGAGGGCGGGGCGAGGATCGTCACGCACTGCGCGCCGGCGGCGAACGCCCGGTTGCGGCGCATCCGCAGGCCGGCGCGTCCGAGCAGTAGCCCGCCGCCGGTCAGGGCGGCACCTGGGGCCAGAAGCGGCCAGGTCTGCAGCAGGAAACCGGCGGCGCTGCCTGTCAGGTCGGCCAGTACGTCCGCGGGGTTGGTGAGGTAGCGGGCGAGCGGTCCGCCGGGCTGCTCGCCGTTCACCGGGTGCTCCCAGTCGGCGTTGGGGGCGCGTACGGGTCCGGTGGATCCTCGGCGCCGGCGTGGTCAGTGGCGAGTTCGGCAGGGTCGGTGGTGACGAGCCGGTGTTCCTCGGGCGAGGCGACCGGGGTGAAGGCGATCTTCGTGCGTCCGGAAAGGAGCAGGGCGCAGCCGCGCGGCGCGGTCAGCAGGAACTGCTTCTCGCCGCGGGAGAGGTGGAAGGCTTCGGCGACCTGGTCCAGGGCCTGCGGGGCCTGCCGCATGAGGATCTGGGTGGCGGAGTTCGCGATGATGGCGCGTCCGAGGTCCCCGGCCAGCACGTCTTCGGCGTCCTGGGTGACGACGGCGAGACCGGCCCAGTGCTTGCGGGCCGCCTTCGCCATCCGGAACAGGAACCTGGCCCCGTGGCTCTCCCGCATCAGCAGCCAGGCCTCGTCCACCACGACCAGGCGCCGTCGGCGGTCGGCGCGGCTGTCGGTGACCCGGCGCCAGACGGCGTCCAGGGTGAGCAGCATCCCGGCGGTCCTGACCTCTTCCGGCAGGTCTCGGAGCGCGAAGACGACCAGGTGACCGACGGGGCGGGTCGTGGTGGGGCCGTCGAAGAGCTGCTTGTGAGTGCCGGTGGTGAAGGGCTCCAGGCGGGCCGCCAGCGCCGGCCCCTCGGCGGACTCGTCCTCGGACAGGGCCGCGGCCAGGTCGGCGAGCAGCGGGGCGGGGCGGGGCCAGGTCCGCGGGTCCGCCGTGATCCCGGCCGTCCGGTAGGCAGCGAGCACTGCGCGGTCCAGTGCGGCGCGCTCGGCCGGGGAGAAGTCGCCGCCGACCAGCACCGCCAGGAATGTGTGCAGGAACAACGCGCGCCGGGTCAGCGCATCCCCGGACTCCTCGGTGGGCAGGTCGAAGGGGTTGAGCCGCACGTGGGCGCCGCCGAGGCGGATGACCGTGCCGCCGACCGACTCGGCCAGACGTACGTACTCGTCCTCCGGGTCGATCACCGCCACGTCGGTGCCGGTGTAGAGCTGCCGCAGCATCTCCAGCTTTGTCAGATACGACTTGCCGGATCCCGAGCGGGCCAAGGTGACGGAGTTGTAGTTGTCCTGCGCGAACCGGTCCCACAGCAGCAGCGAGGAGCTGGCGTTGTTCACCCCGTACAGCACCCCGCCCGGAGCGGCCGCCTGCTCGGCGGGCAGGTCGGGGGAGGAGAACGGGAAGCACGCGGCCAGCGCGGTCGTGTCGAACGTCCGCCGCACTCGCAGCGTGTCCAGCCCGAATGGCGTGGTCGCCAACCATCCCGCAAGTGACCGGTAGGTGGCAGGAACGCTCGTGACCAGCAAGGACTCGGCGATCGCCCGCACGGCGGCGACCTCCTCGGCGAGCTGCTCCTCACTGTCGGCGTGGACGGTCAGGTACAGGCCGACGCGGAAGAGCCGGCCCTCGCCGCGGGCGACCCGGTAGGCGAGATCGGCGGCGTCGGCGGCCGCGGCCTCGGTGTCCGGGTCGTCGAGACGGCCCCGGTCGTAGCCGGCCCGGCGGGTGGACTCCAGCCGGGCTCGCTGCTTGCGCAGCGACGCAGCCGCGACCGGATTCGGGACCGGCTCGATGTGCAGGGCCACATCCAGCCGCCCTGGGTACGTCAGCAGCGGGTCCAGCCAGCCGGGCATGACCTCGGCCGGATACCCCGTGACGATGAGGGTGGTCGCCAGGTGACCGCCCACGGCCACGAACCGGGAGTGGACCTCCACGGCCTCCGGACCGGCACCGGTCAGCAACTCTCCTGCGGACACGACGTCACGGTTTTGGGAACGGGCCTGCCCGCGCAGGCGACGGGTGAACGTCATCGGGCTCCTCCCACGGTCGGCGATCGCGTGGCACCGGCGGCGTCGGTGGCGGTGATCGCCCGCACGACGCCGGCACCGTCGAGCGCCGTGACCGGGATCTCGGCGGCGCCGAGGGCCCGGGCGGCCTCGGCCAGCCGCTGCCGGGCACGGGGGCCGGCGCCGCCCGAGCGGCCAGGGCCGGGCATTGCCGGCTCACGGGCGACGAGCAGCACCTGCCGGGTGAGCAGGTCCCGCTTACCGGCCAGGGCGTGCAGGAAGCCGGCGTGCGCGAGCGCAGCCTGCTCCAGGGCGGGGTGCGGCAATGACCCGGCACTGGCAGAAAGGGCCGTGACCAGCGGATCCACATCCAGTCGATGGGCTCGGACCAGAATCTGTACGGGGCCGGTCAGCGAGTTCAGCCACCGGGCGAAGGAACCGGTCAGGGCCTGCTGCTCGGCCCCGGTGCGCAGGTCGAAGTTGACGGTCCCGCACACCGCCAGGGCCGCCTGCCCTTCCCGCCCGAGATCGAGCACCCCACCGTCCGACACCTCCCGGCACGGCAAGACCAGCGGTACAGGGGGCGCTCCGGCCGCGGAAGCCCAGGACGGCGGAAGCACGGCGGGCAGAGCCGGCACGCCTTCGGGAGCGTGGACCTGCCGCTTCGGCATCCGCCGGAAGGCGACCGCCGCGAGGAGGAAGCGGTCCATGCTCACGCCGTCGCGGCGCCCGAGCACGACGGCCGCGACCACCACGGCGACCGGCGCGACCAAGGCGACGTAGGCGAGTGGGGAGATCCACGACCGGCCCGCCACGTATCCGAGCCACAGCACCAGGGCGGCGACGGCCAGGATCGCGGCCTGCCGGGCGGTCAGCGGGCCAAGGACCTGGTCCTCGCGCTCGATGTCGGCCGGGATACGCGCAGCGGTCAGGCCCTCGTCATCCGCCTGGGACATGGCTCACCTCTCACGATCGCGACGGACGGGCGGCGTCTCCAACGGCAGCCGCAACTGGGCGGGACGCGGCGACCGTGCCGGTACGCGCCGTACGGGAATGGGGAGAACGGTCTGCCGGTGCCGCACCCGCGGCCCTTGCGGCTGCGGGCGCTCGACCCGTTGTACGGGCGGGCTGGAGCCGCCGCTTGAGGACGGCCCCGGCCCTGACGAAGGGCTGCCCGCGCCGCCCGACTCGGTTGGTCGGGGCCGAGGAGCGGGACCGGAGGGACCAGTTCCGGCCCCTGGATTCGCCGGACCGCCCTGTGGACCGCCTCCGCCTCCGAGAGGCGGAGAGTACCCGCCACCCGGGTCGGGACAGCCGCCTGGAGGCCGACCGCCCGGGGACGGCGGAGGCCCAGGCCGCGTTGCCGGTCCGGGTGACGGCCCCGGCCGGCCACCCGCCTGCGGGCGGCCGAGGCGCCCGGCGCCGCGGAACGCGCCGCGCATCACGTAGGCGATCGCGAGCGAGCGCAGCATGCGCAGCGGCATCGGCGTGCCCGGCAGACTGACCGGGGTGGAGCGGAAGACGACTCGCGCGGTCCAGCCGGGGATCTTCCACAGAATCCAGAACAAGCACAGCCCGGCCAGCAGGTTTCCCAGCCTCGACGTACGGGGCAAGCCCAAGCCGTCCATCGTGTTGCCGGGCGCGAAGAACAACCGCAGGCCCACGATGAACGTCGTGGACTGCGCCAACTGCATCGCAAGGCACCCGAGGAACGCCCGCCACCACAACCTCGCCACCCCATCGGCGGCCGGAAGGCTGTAACAGGCCAGCGCAGGCGGCGCGGCGACCGCGAGCACGTAGATCAGCGCGACCCGCAGCACGTAACCGATCAGCACCCCGAACATCAAGACGAGCAACAGCAACTGAAGCACCAGCAGATACGTCTGATCCCCGGTGACGAAGCGCCTCGTGACGGCATTCGCCAACTGCTGGGCGACACCCTTGCTGTCCACGCCCCGGCCCATGATGGCCACCGACCCCGCGTTCGCCAGCGCGATGGACTTGCTCATCACCATCAGCGAACCCGCCGACCCGACCATGCCGAGGAGCAGCCGCGGAGCGATCTGCTTGAGCGCGTACCGGGTCTGCACGCTCTCGTACCCCATGACCGTCACACCACCGGCCAGCACGAACAGCACATACGCCGCGCCCGTGGCCCCGAGCGCCGCAGTCCATAACTTCACCAACTCCGCATTGGCCGCCACATCCGGCGTGGACAACACCGTGCTGCCCAGCGCCTCCAGGACCGGCTTCTGCGCCTGCTCGATCAGCACACCGAGGAACGCGGTCAGCGCCTTGGCGATCAAGCCGGGGATGTTGAGGAACCCCAGCCATCCCGACGACCCGTCGCCGTCCGAGTCGGCCGGCGGCAGCACGCCCCCGCCCGGCTGCTCACCGACCGCCGGCCCCGGATCGACCGGCGGCGGCTCGGCAGGGCTGGGCTCCGGGACGGGCCGCGGCCCCGGGCTCGGAGCGGGCACCGGATCAGCCGGAGCCGCCACCCGCGACGACACCACGGCCGAAGCCGCACCCGCCCCGGCGGGAACGAGCAGTACCGCCAACAGCACCACCCCGCCCCACCCGACCGTGCGGGACCGGGCTCGCGGGCCGGTCATCCGGCGCCCACGATCGACTGGACGACCGCGGAGATGATCGGCGCCATCGCGGTGATGCCATAGCCGAGGGCGGCCGACCGCAGCGCGCGCTTGGCCGCCTCGACCTCGCCGGGATCGCCACCGGCCATCACATAGCGCAGGCCGCCCACCGTCAGGAACAGCGTGGCCGTGCCACCGGCGATTCCCATGATCCAGTTGCGGCAGTTGTTGATCACCTGCGGGAAGGTGGCCACCGCCCACGCCGGACACGCCGGCACGAGCACGAAGAGGGCAAAGCAGCAGCCGATGGCCACGGCCCGCAACACGTGGCGGACCAAGGGACGCGACAGACAGCGGCGAACAGGCACCTGGGCACCTCCGAAGCCGGGCCGAACCAGGCCGCGACACCACGAGGCGGCCCGCACCACGAGACGGACATGAGCTGAAGGGCTCCGGTCCCGGGCCGGCCCGCCACAACGCGTCACCTCCTCAGGGCGGCAGCGCGCGGTGGCGCCAGGCGGCTCGGGTGTCAGCACGAGACGACGTGCCCGGGCCCGGAGCACCTTCAGCGAGAAGCACCTCGAGCAGCGCCCGAGGTGCCCTCATCCGGTTAAGGAGAATCCGGACGGCGCACGCGACACCGCGGACGCTCCCGGCCACTCACAGGAGACGGTTGCGCAGCGCATTCAGCAAACGCCGCTCGGCATCAGCGCGCCTGCGATACAGCTGACGGGCGCTGACGCCCGCCTCTTGCGCACACACCGGCATGCGCACTCCGTCCAGGCGGGTGCGGGCGATCAACTCCACCTCGTCCTCGTCGAGCACACCGGCATCCACCGCCCGCCGAAGCTTGGCGTAGGCATGGGCGATCCCACCCGTCGGCGGCAGGCACGGCGTACCTTCCGTCGACTCCTCCAGCGGCACCACGGGGCTCCGGCGCGACTGACGCGCGGCATACACCAGCCGGTGCGCCACCCGGTCACCGGCGCGCACCAGCTGCAGCGCGATCTGCGGGTCGTCCACCTCCACGACGGCAAGCTCACCGGCGACAGCCACCAGCACCTCCTGCTCCAGCTCCGCCCAGTCGACCTCCGGCAACCGCGGCAGCCGAGACAAAGACCTCCGCAACCCCGGCACGATCAACCCGACCGCCACCGTCGACCACGGCTCCCCATCCCGACGCGCCCGCCGCACAACCTCCCCCCACACCCGCGCCCGAACCTGCGGCGGCGTACTCGGGTGCGCCAGCCGCGCCCGGGCCTGATCCACGGGCAGATCCAGCGCGTCGGACCGGTCGGTGAACAGGTGGGCAGGCAGGCGCACGGGCCAGGGAGCGGAAGCCAACTTCAGGAAGGCGGCATCCACATCCTCCAGCGGAGACGGGGAAGTCATACGAACGGAACGGACAGTGCGGCGCATTGCGGCTCCTCGCCGTCGGCGTCGAATCGGACGCCGCCATCGCGCCAAACACCCCTGCCACCCACCGCCCATCCCGAGGGCACCTACCGACCGCCCCCCTGCCAGCCACCGACCATGGCCGCCGGCCCTCGGCTGTCGGACCCGCCACCTACCTGCAGCATCGGTATGGCTAATCTGATCCCGATTTGGCCAGAAAAAACTCGCAGATTTATGGGTCGTGTCCCCCGCCGTGGTGTAGCCGATCACGCAATGGCGCTTCCGCTTCGGAGCGGTCCGATGCGTGCTGCCGCAGGCCGTCTGACGATCGCCGCTGGTCCCGGCTCACAGAGCCCCAACAGGGCCTTTTTCCGGGGAAATTCGGGCCGCGACCTGGGAATTCCGCCAGCTTGATCGGCTACACCACGAGAAGGGACGCCATCGATTTATGTGCGGCCGACTCGTATCCGAGCTGTCCGAGACCTGTTGCCCCCAGAGCACATACAGCGCTGACCAAGGCTGCGTCGCATGCGCCTGCCCGTCCGGCCAGGTGCAGTCGGATCCCGCCCACTGAGCTTCCCCCGTTGTGCGGGAGGTCCTGATCAGCTGATCACCTCCCGCACAACAGGTGTGGTGCGATCACCCGTGCGAGTGGCTTTCTGGCAAGGCAAAGCGGCGGGTCCCCAAAAATCGGGAACCCGCCGTTTTCGTTCGGCCCGTCAGGAGAGGAGGGCGTTGAGCCTGCTGAACAGCTGCTCGGCGCGCGAGGCGGTTGCAGGATCGATCTTGGAAAGTAGGGTTGCTTGCTCGCGCAGCAGGTAGGCGGCGGGCTTGTAATGGTTGAACTTGCCGTTCGCGATGCCGTTCTTCTTAAAGAACGCTTCGATCTGACGGACGATCCGCGGGTCCCTGACGTTAAGGTCCGGCGTTGTGATCGGTTGGGGCAGTTGCTGGCTGTAGGACGCGTTCACAAGTTCGAGGTAAAAGCTTTGATCGAAGAGGTCCTCGATGTCAGCGTCGGCGGACCCCGTGAACTCGCTCACCTGGACCAGGCCGTTCTTGCTGAGTTGGCCATTGTCGCGAAGCCGATGGATGGCCCCGACGTCCTTCGTGCTCGAGTCGATGAGGACCGCGACGTTGAGCTTGTTCGCGCCTAGGAGCGTGACGAACGTGGACAGCTTGCCGGCCCCGCCGATGGGCGTCTTCACCCAGCGCGGGTCAAGGCCGGTCGAGCCCTGGGACTCCAGCAGGTCGGTCAGGACGTCCAGATAGATCAGGTCGCTGGGTCCCTCTAGCAGGAGGGTGTCCTCGCCGATGAACAGGGTCTGAGTCATCTCGATACCCATGGCAGTGAGCAACGGAAACGCGGTGTCCTCGTCCGCTTTGAAGATCTCCCCAGAAACCTTCGTGCCGACCTTGTCCTGGTCGATGACGGTGCGAACGCGGTGGAACTGATCGGATGAGACCATGAACGGTGAGTGCGTGGTGTAGAGGATTTGATGATCGGGTGCCAGCCGCTCGTCGATGAGTCGCAGCAGATCCTCCTGGGCGCGGCCGTGGAGGGATAGGCCGGGTTCGTCGAGCAGCAGGACCAGGTTGTTGTCCTCGGCCTCCTCCAACTCGTCGAAGAAGGCGAGGAACGAGAAGAACCAGACGAAGCCGCGGGAGCGATCGTCGAAGGGGACCGAAGCGCGGTGCCGCAAGTTCTTGACCCGGACCTGCAGGATCGGCGCCTCGTTCAACGGTGGTTGCGCTCCCTCCTCAGGAGGCAACACTTCCAGCTCGACCGCCAGCTCCTGGTTCTGGGACCAGTAATCGAACACCTCGTCGGAGATGACGTTGCCCGTGTTCTCGAGTTCGCGGATCAGACGTTCGTGCCGATCGGTGTGCAGGAAGTCGTCAAGGGAGACGTTTGCCATCTTCAGGAGGCTCAGAAGCGCTTGCTCACCCCGCTTCAAGGTGTTCCCGTCCCTGCGCCGGATGAGATCCGGGATCGACACCTTGCCGGGCATGATGTCGTAGTCCGCGAAGTAGACGAACTTCGGCATGCGCGGCCAGGCGTACTCGTCGATCAAGTAGCAGTCCAGGCTGTGGTCGCGCCACCCGCGGATCCGGTTGGCGAGTTCCCGGGCTGCGGCCGGGGCATCCTCAAGAGAGTCGAGTGCCTCAAGGAGGTCCTTCACAGTGTCCGCGCCGTTCAGAATATCCGCCTGGGTAGCGCTCAGGTCGAGCGGACTGCGCAGGTGTTCGACAACCAACGCCTCGTCCTTGTCGAAGGCGATAGTGCGGCCGGCCGCTCGGTAGCCGATCGTGACGGTGAATTCGGGACTCCGCAGGACACCCTTGCCCAGATCGTCTTCGATCTCGGCGACCTCGTCCTCGTCGAGGCGGAAGGTGGCCGTGACCACCGGGATCCGCTCCCCCTCGGGGAGCCTCCGGCGCTCTCGGGTTAGCCGTGCGGGGAAGTCGATGACCTCATCCAACTGAGCCGACTCTTCGACGGGGTTCAGTCGGTAAAGCGCTTGCAGGATCGTGGTCTTGCCCGACTCGTTCTTGCCGACCAAGGCGGTGACGTCGGGTTCGATGTCGAACCGCTGCGAGTCCTCCACCGATCGATACTTCGTTATTTGAGCATTGGTGAGCTTCATGCGCGGACGAGATCCCCCTCTGGAAGGAGGCCTCGGGCAGGTGGGGACGATGACCGGGCCCCCGCGAAGGGGGGCCACATGCTGAAGATGTGGCCTGGACGCCATTCAGGACGAACCTCGGGCGCTCGTCGTCCCGGGCATGCCCGGGGCTGTGTTGAGCTGTGGCAGAAGCGTAGTCCTGAGCACTGACACTGGGGCCCGCCTTTCCGTTCGACCGCGTGCTCCTGGGGCCCGGTGCGTGTACTCCCACCGAGTCCTAAGCTGGCGACGATGTCGTTCAACATCCCGGCGGACGACGCCCGCAGCGAACGCATACGGACAGGCCACCGACCCGCGAGGCGAGATGGTATGGATCTCCCGCGCTCTATCGGGCCGCACCCACGACCTGACCGCGGCCCGCACCCGTCACATCGTGGCCACCTGCTTCCGCCTCGACTTCCCAGCTCTGGCCGACCTCGGCGCCGGCGGCACCTCCGGCAAGCCGACCCGACGCCCGCCCCGCAAGGAGCTCACCCCCGGCAAGATCGCTGAACCGGGCGCACGCCCGGCTCCGGTATCCCGCCGTACGCGGCATGGCCACCCCTCAGGCGCTGGCGCATCTTCCGTCACGCCCGCTGCAGCCCCAACCGCCTGTCGTGAGCAGTCAAAGTCATCCTCACCCTGGAGAAGCAACGCTGAAAGAGCTCATTGCCTGACAGGTGGGGGATGCGTCCGGTAAATCTGTTCGGGTGAACGCCGACGAGCCCCCCGAGGTCAATTGCCAGACCGTCCCCGAGGACGGCCAGAACGCCGCTCCCTTGGGCGGGAAGGTTAAGAACTTCCTCAAGAGGAACTGGCCGAAGGTGGTAGTCGTCGGCGGCGCGGTCGTCGTTGTCGTGGTCGCTTTGGCCCTCCAGCCCGACGAGGAACAGAGCGTCACTGGGTACGCCGAGGGTGCTGAGGGCACTGACTCGGCTGCCGACTCTGCGGTCGTGGACGAGCGACGGAAACCCCCCGTCAAACACGAGGTGGCCGGGCACACGAGGACGCTCGCTGACGGGCGGGTCATTCCTGTGTCGGGTTATGAGCGGGGCGGCTCCTTTGAGGACGACAACCCTAGCGAAGCCGCAGTCTAATCTGGGCGAGGGGCACCACGGCGTCTCATTCCTGTGCAGCGTCGGCGGACGCCCTGCAAAACATCTCTACAATTGAATCTGGCCCGGTTCGCGGGGCTGCTGATGGTGGGGCTCAGCAGTTGAAGAGCAGGTGTCGCAGACCCGGGTGGAATTCTCCTTATTGGGTGTCAGCACGATGACGGGCTCGCCGCAGCGCGCACGCGATGACCGCACCCCGTACCCCCCGCCGCGCCTCCATTCCCCGTCAGCGGATCCCTGCCAGCATCTGGCTTCCCAAGGGCCTCCAGTCTGCCCCGGTCACGGGGCAGCAGAACCCTTCCGCGGCGTTGCCGTTGTGGGCTCTGGACCGAATTCGCACGGAGTTCTGCATCCACCCTCACCGGCCCGAAGTCCCGCAGCGTCGGCTGCTGCATGCTGCCCTGGGTGACACTGCTCCCGGCATGGACGCCCGCGCCTGCTGCACCCAGATGCCCGCTAAATCCGCCTCCGCGTCGGCGAGGGGAGCGAAATTGGTCTTGCTTGCGGAACTCCTTACGCCAAGCCGCGACTTCCACGGTGCCGGCGTGACGGTGGACGACGACGCGGGTTGGCCGGGCTTCTTCCACCGGGCGCACCGCCTCCTGCGTGGCGGTGGCCTGCTGCTGACCGCATCCCGTCAGCACCACGGCAGCGGACGCCTCGCCGACCCCTGCGGTGCTCTGATCGCCTGCGCCCGCACGGCGGGCTTCACGTACCTGCAGCACATCATCGTCGTCCACGCGGCCATGGCCGGCGACTACCTGACCCCCGGCCCGGATGCTCCCGCCTCGGCCCCCGACGACTCGCAGGCCGTGCACCGTCTCCTCCACACCGACCTGCTCGTCTTCCACGCGCCTGAGATCCGCGACTGACCCGGCAGCGAAGGAGTACGCCCGTGCCCGACTCGGTATGGCTGACCGCGCAGACCTGCGCCCGCGTTCAGCGCTCCGGCCGGTACCTACCCGACACCGCCGCGCACCCCGCCAAGATGCTCCCCGCCATCGCCGCCCACGCCGTCACCCACTACACCCGCCCCGGTGACCTCGTCCTGGACCCGATGTGCGGCACCGGCACGACCCTCGTCGAAGCCGCCCACCTGGGTCGCATCGCCGTCGGCGTGGAGTACGAGCCTCGCTGGGCCCGTATCGCCCTTGGCAACCTCCAGCACGCCACCCGCCAAGGGGCCCCCGGCATGGGCCGGGTCTTCCAGGGCGACGCCCGCGATCTGCTCCGCCTCCTCCCCGCGGAGCAGCACGGCCAGGTCGCTCTTGTCGTCACATCACCGCCGTACGGGAACTCCGTCCACGGACAGGTCCGGTCCACCCGTGAAACCGGCCGCCCCAAGATCCAGAAGTTCGACCACCGCTACGGCACCGACCGGGCCAATCTCGCTCACGTTGGCACCGACCGACTCCTGGACGCCTTCACCGCCATCCTCACCCAGTGCCGCCACGCCCTCCGCCCCGGCGGCACCGCCGTGATCACCGCTCGACCCTGGCGCGAACGCGGCGAGCTCGTCGATCTTCCCACGGCCGTCCTGGCTGCCGGGGAAGCCGCAGGCCTCATCCCCACCGAACGCTGCGTCGCCCTTCTCGCCGGCATCCGCGACGGGCGCCTGATTACCCGCCCGTCCTTCTTCCAACTGAAGAACCTCCGCGACGCCCGCGCCCAGGGGCTGCCGCTTCACCTCATCGCCCACGAAGACACCCTGATCTTTCGCCGTCCCAACGCCGGCACCCACTGCACAGCAAAGACCGTCGGGGCAGCTACGCGGCGCTGCAAGGCCCGGTCGGCCACTACCTCAACTGCCGCAGCCTGCCGCACCCGCACGTGCGCCCAGGATGCCGGCCAATGAGGGTCCGCGATCCGCTGGCAGCGGTCCGCTCTCCGCTTTGCTTGATGCGTGCCGAGCAGCCGCAGATGCCCAAGCGTCACGCTCCGCAATCCGGTGCGTGGCGCCGCAACCCGAACGGAAGTGAGCGGCATCCCACCATGTCCGCCGTGGGGCGGCGCGCCGGGCCGCGCCCTTGACGACGTGCCCGAGCCGGAGCGTCCATGGAGCTCGGCCACCCGCATTCCCGGGAAATCGTCAGACCCAGGCCTGGGAGTGCAAGTGACCGTGGAGTACGTCGTCGTCGGTGGGGAGGAATCTCAGGCTCTGGCGCAGCGTCAAGCCGACGCCATCCGGGAGGTGCTGGAGTGGCTGTACGCCCATCGCGGCGCTACGGCCGGCACCGACAGGGCCTGAGCTCCTTCCCCAACTTGTGGAGGGACAACGCATGCCGGAACGCACCCCAAGTGAACCACCTTGGGCTACGTCGCTGCCCGACCGGCCCTGGTCCGCCGCAGCGGGTCTGGAGACCGCTGCTGTACCCGTCAGCGTGCCGGTGGCATGGCTGGGCCGTACGTCCACAGAGGACGCCCAGGACCCCACGTTGTCCCTCCCGCGCCAGCTTCGTAACGCGCGAGCCGCGCTTCCGCCGGGATGGGTGATCGTCGCTCACTTCTACGATGTGGAGTCCGGTCGGAAGGACCTGGACCAAAGGGGCCGTTCCCTGGCGCATCAGCAGTTCGCCATCCCCATCCCGCGTGATGGGGGCATCGCTGATCTCCTCGACGAATCCGAGCGCCCAGACCGCCGTTTTGCGGCCGTTATCTGCGAATCCATCGAACGCGTCGCCCGGCGCACATACTTCGGCACCAAGATCGAGTACGAGTTGGAGCAGGCAGGGGTGGCCCTCTGCGCCGCGGACGAGCCCATCGTCACCGGTCCGAGAGCCAAACGGGCCACCCCCACCCTCACCCGACGCGTCAAGCAGGCCGTTTCCGAGTGGTATGTGCTGCAGATGTTGGAGCTGTCCTGGGACGGCTTCATTGAGCACACACAGCAGGGTTGGAACACAGGGAAGCCGCCCTACGGCTACCTGGCGGAAAAAGTCCCACACCCGGTTCCGGCCCGTCGTGCCGAAGGCCGGACCAAGCACCGGCTCGTTCCGGACCCTGCCCGGGCTGCGGCGGTCACCGAGATCTTTCATCTTCGCGCGCTGGACAAGCTCGGCTATGACGGCATTGCGGATCGCCTCAACCTCGACCTGGTCGCATATCCGCCTCCAGAGCCCACCCGTACAGATGCCGCTCTCGGCCGATGGAGCGGGTCCGCGGTGTGCGAGATCCTCAAAAATCCGAAGTACACCGGCTATCAGGTGTGGAATCGACGAGCGACGAAGAAGGGCGGCCGCAACAACCACTCCTCGGAGTGGGTGTGGTCGCCCCTTCCGACCCACGAGCCCCTCGTGACCCGCGAGTTGTTCGACGCCGTCTGTGTCATGCGGACCGCGCGCCAGGGCTCGCGTTCGGGCGCGGGCAGGAACAGCCACCCGGCGACACGCCGGTCCTATGTGCTGCGATCCTATGTGCGATGCGATCTGTGCGGTCGGCGGATGTTCGGCAAGAGCCGTCACGAGATCCCGTACTACGCCTGCCAGCCCGACCCGAACGAGCACCGAAACCAACCCTGGTTTCCCGCCCACCCGAAGAGCCTATGGATCCGTGAAGAGATCCTTCTCACAGCTGTCGCCCGCTTCTTTGCCACCCGAGTCTTCGGTCCTGACCGCCGAGCCCACCTTCGTACAGCCTTGGAAGCCTCCCGGCGCACCGACGGCCCGGCCGAGCGGATCGCGAGGGAGCGCACCGCCTTGGAGCAGGGCATCGCCACCATCGAGGACCGCCAGGGCCGACTGATCCGGGCACTGGCCGACGCCGGCGCAGCGGCAGGTGGGGGTGGGCAGCCCAGTGAGGAGCCGGACCCGGAGACGGAGCGGGCCTACCGGGACGGCATCCGCAAGGAGCATGCGGCCCTGGGTGCGCAACGGAGAGCGCTGGCCGAGCAGCTCGCCCGGCTTGACGTGCCCGAGCCCGCGGCGCAGCCCGACTACTCCGCACTGGTGGACATGCTTCCGCTTCTTGACGTGGACCTGGCGCTGCTTCCCGAAGAGAAGCAGCGGCGTCTCTATGAAGCCTTCGGGCTGGAGATGCGCTACAACCGGCCGGAGAAGACGCTCACCCTGCAGGTGGCGATCCCGGCGCACCTGGTTGACGAACTGGCGTCCATCACCCGCGAGCTGGACAGCGGGAACAAAAAATCGGGTACCCCTGCCAAGGCAGCGGTACCCGATCATGGCACCCAGATTCCGAAATCGGGACATAATGTCCAGCTTCGGTCCCATGTTCTGGGTGCCCCCGGCAGGATTCGAACCTGCGCACACGGCTCCGGAGGCCGTTGCTCTATCCCCTGAGCTACGGGGGCGTGTCGGCCGCTGTGGCGGCGACGGGTGAAACCTTACCAGCCCAGGAGGGGTGCCCGTGTACACGGTTTCCGGCGGCGGCTGTTGTGGCGCGAGGGACAGAGAAGGGGACCAGAGAAGGGGCAGGGAAGGGGGAGGGAACCGGTGAGCAGGGTCCGCACAGCCCACCCCACCGCCCGCGTCGCCCGCGCCCCCGCCCCCGTCCCCCGGTCGGGGAGGGAATGGGGAAAACGCGGACGCATCCGATCCGGCGCGCCTAGCATCTTCCTGTGCCGGGCGAGTCCGGCCGGGTGCTTGTCGTCGACGACAACAAGGTCATCCGGCAGCTGATCAGGGTCAACCTCGAGCTGGAGGGCTTCGAGGTCGTGACCGCGGCCGATGGTGCCGAGTGCCTGGACGTCGTGCAGCAGGTGCGCCCCGACGTCGTGACCCTCGACGTCGTCATGCCCCGCCTGGACGGCATAAGGACCGCCGCCCGTCTCCGCACCGACCCCCGCACCCATGACGTGCGGATCGTCGTGGTCAGCGCCTGCACCCCGGCCGAGGTCGAGCGTGCCGTCGCCGCCGGGGCCGACGCCTTCCTCGGCAAGCCCTTCGAGCCCGGCGAGCTGCTGAGCGTCGTGCGCCGGCTCGTCGAGAACGCCCCCCGCAGGGGCGCTCCCGCGGCCGCCCCGGGCACCGCGTGACCAGGGATGACCAAAGGGTGAAACCCGTTCGCGCCGCCACCCCCCTCCTCGCCTACCCTTGCGCTCATGACCCCCGCTGAGCTCTCCCGCACCGTGCTCGCCACGGTCCGTCGCGCCGTCGAGGCCGACGAGCTCAGCCTGGCGGGCCCGGTGCCCGAGCGGGTCGTCGTGCGCCGCCCCCCGCGTCCCGGCTGCGGGGACTACGCCACCAACGTGGCCCTGCAACTGGCCCCCCTGACCGGCGTCGCCCCCCTCACCGTCGCCGACGTCATCAGCCGCCGGCTGGCCGCCGCCCCCGGCATCGCCCGGGTGGACGTCGCCGCCCCCGGCTTCCTCAACATCACCCTCCAGGGGGATTCGCACGGCGCCCTCGTCGATCTCGTACGGGCCCAGGGCAGCCGGTACGGCATCGGCGAGCACCCCGTGGCACTCGCGCCCCCGCCCACCGGCGAGCCCCGCGCCGACGCCTACGCCGCCGCCCTGCGCCGTCTCCACGCCGCCACCGGCGTCGAGCCGCCCGCCCGCCGCCCCCACCCCGTACGGCAGACCCGGGACGAGCTGCTGCGCACCCTCGGCGCCGACGCCACCGCCTGGGCCCTGCTGCGCCCGCCCGCCGAGGACGCCCCCCGCACCGACCCCGCGGCGCACCTGCCGCAGCGCGAGGCCAACCCCCTGTTCCTGGTCCGCTACGCCCACGCCCGCAGCCGGGCCCTGCTGCGCGGCGCCCGCGACCTGGGCCTGGCACCCGGCCCCGCCGCGGGTTCCCCGGAGCCCGCGGAGGCCGAACTGCTGGGCCTGATCGCCGACTTCCCCCGCACCGTGGAGGCCGCCGCCCGGCACGGCGCGCCCGACCGGGTGGCGCGGCTGCTGGAGCACACGGCCGACGCCTCCCTCCGTTGCCACGACGCGTGCCCGGCGCTGCCCAAGGGCGAGGAGAAACCCTCGGCCGTTCACGGGGCCCGCCTGGCGCTCGCCGACGCCGCCGGGACCGTGCTCGCCAACGGCCTGACCCTGCTCGGCATCAGCGCCCCCCGCCACCTGTGAGAGTGAAGAGCACGAGACGATGAGCCGTTCCGCACACCCCGCCGGACCCCGTCACGCCGACGTCCTCCCCGAGGGCCACTACGCGGCGCCGCCCGCCGACCTCAACGCCCTCGACCCCCGGGTCTGGGCCCGCACCGTCACCCGGGACGCCGAGGGCGTCGCCACCGTGGGCGGTCTGGACGTGCGCGCCCTCGCCGAGGAGTTCGGCACCCCCGCCTACATCCTGGACGAGGCCGACTTCCGGGCCCGCTGCCGTGCCTGGCGCGAGGCCTTCGGGGAGGACGCCGACGTCTTCTACGCGGGCAAGGCGTTCCTGTCCCGCGCCGTGGTGCGCTGGCTGTACGAGGAGGGCCTCAACCTCGACGTGTGCTCCGGCGGCGAGCTGGCCGTGGCGCTGTCCGCGGGGATGCCGGCCGAGCGGATCGCGCTGCACGGCAACAACAAGACGGGCGCGGAGATCCGCCAGGCGGTCGAGGCCGGGGTGGGGCGGATCGTGCTCGACTCCTTCCAGGAGATCGTCCGGGTGGCGGAGGCCGCCCGGCAGGCGGGCCGCCGGCAGCGGGTTCAGGTCCGCGTCACCGTCGGCGTCGAGGCGCACACCCACGAGTTCATCGCCACCGCGCACGAGGACCAGAAGTTCGGCTTCTCCCTCACCGGCGGGGACGCGGCCGAGGCGGTGCGCCGTGTGCTGCGCCTGGACTCGCTGGAACTGGTCGGCATCCACTCGCACATCGGCTCGCAGATCTTCGACACCTCCGGCTTCGAGGTGGCGGCGCACCGGGTGATCGGCCTGCTGCGGCAGATCCGCGACGAGCACGGGGTGGAGCTGCCCGAGATCGACCTCGGCGGCGGCCTCGGCATCGCCTACACCCCGGACGACGACCCGCGCGAGCCGCAGGAGATCGCCAAGTCGCTGGGGGAGATCGTCACCCGCGAGTGCCGGGGGGCGGAGCTGACCGTGCCGCGGCTGTCGGTCGAGCCGGGCCGGGCGATCGTGGGCCCGACGGCGTTCACCCTGTACGAGGTGGGAACGATCAAGCCCTTGGAGGGGCTGCGGACGTATGTGAGCGTGGACGGCGGGATGTCGGACAACATCCGCACCGCGCTCTACGACGCCGAGTACAGCGTGGCGCTGGTGTCGCGCTCCAGCGACGCCGAGCCGATGCTGACCCGGGTCGTCGGCAAGCACTGCGAGTCGGGCGACATCGTGGTGCGCGACGCCTTCCTCCCCGCCGATCTGGCGCCCGGCGACCTGCTGGCGGTGCCGGCGACGGGGGCGTACTGCCGCTCGATGGCCAGCAACTACAACCACGCCCTGCGCCCGCCGGTGGTCGCCGTCAAGGACGGTGAGGCCCGGGTGATCGTCCGGCGCGAGACGGAGGACGACCTCCTGCGTCTCGACGTCGGCTGACCGGGGGATCTCACATGTAAGAAGACTGGTCTCGCGATCCGGACAGTGCGGGGAAACTCCCGTCCGGTGCGTGAGACTGGGACGGTCCAAAGGCTCGGTAGGAGCCGAAACGCGAAGCGAGGTCGGATGATGCGTACGCGTCCGCTGAAGGTGGCGCTGCTGGGCTGTGGTGTGGTGGGCTCAGAGGTCGCGCGCATCATGACGACGCACGCCGACGACCTCGCCGCGCGGATCGGCGCGCCGGTGGAGCTCGCCGGCATCGCCGTACGGCGGCCCAACCGGGTGCGCGCGGGCGTGCCCGTGGAGCTGCTCACCACGGACGCGACCGCCCTGGTCAAACGCGGGGACATCGACGTGGTCGTCGAGGTGATCGGCGGCGTCGAGCCCGCCCGCTCGCTGATCACCACCGCCTTCGAGCACGGCGCCAGCGTGGTGTCCGCCAACAAGGCGCTGCTGGCCGCGGACGGCGCCGCGCTGCACGCCGCCGCCGTCGAGCACGGGGTGGACCTCTACTACGAGGCCGCGGTCGCCGGCGCCATCCCGCTGATCCGCCCGCTGCGCGAGTCGCTGGCCGGCGACAAGGTCAACCGGGTGCTGGGCATCGTCAACGGCACGACCAACTTCATCCTCGACAAGATGGACACCACCGGCGCCGGCTACTCCGAGGCGCTGGACGAGGCCACCGCCCTTGGGTACGCGGAGGCGGACCCGACGGCCGACGTGGAGGGCTTCGACGCCGCCGCCAAGGCCGCGATCCTGGCGGGCATCGCCTTCCACACCCGGGTGACCATCGGCGACGTCCACCGTGAGGGGATCACCGAGGTCACCGCGGCCGACATCGCCTCGGCCCGGCGGATGGGCTGCACGGTCAAGCTGCTGGCGATCTGCGAGCGCGGCGCCGACGGGCGTTCGGTCTCCGCCCGCGTCCACCCGGCGATGATCCCGCTGACGCATCCGCTGGCCAGTGTGCGCGAGGCGTACAACGCGGTCTTCGTGGAGGCCGCGGCGGCCGGCAGGCTGATGTTCTACGGCCCCGGCGCGGGCGGCTCGCCGACGGCCTCGGCGGTGCTGGGCGACCTGGTGGCGACGTGCCGCAACAAGCTGGCGAACAGCACGGGACCGGGGGAGTCCGCGTACGCGCGGCTCACCGTGAGCCCGATGGGCGACGTCGTGACCCGCTACCACATCAGCCTGGACGTGGCGGACAAACCGGGCGTCCTGGCGCAGGTCGCCACGGTTTTCGCGGAGCACCAGGTGTCGATCGACACGGTGCGGCAGCAGGGGCGGAACCCGGGCGGCGGCGACCAGGCCGCCGCCGAGCAGGGGGACGGCGCGGGAGCGGAGGGCGGGGAGGCCTCGCTGGTGGTCGTCACCCACCGGGCTCCCGACTCGGCGCTGTCGGCGACCGTCGAGGCGCTGCGGGGGCTCGACACCGTCCGGGGCGTGGCCAGCATCATGCGTGTGGAAGGGGAGTGACCAGCATGAACGCAGTGTCCGCCGGCCGGGTTCCGGCCACCCACCAGTGGCGCGGCCTCATCGAGGAGTACCGGGACCGGCTCCCGGTCGGCGCGGCGACCCCGGTGGTCACGCTGCTGGAGGGGGGCACCCCGCTCGTCCCCGCCCAGGTGCTGTCCGAGCGCACGGGGTGCGAGGTGTTCCTGAAGGTGGAGGGCGCCAACCCCACCGGCTCCTTCAAGGACCGCGGCATGACGATGGCGATCTCCAAGGCCAAGGAGGCGGGCGCGCAGGCGGTCATCTGCGCCTCCACCGGCAACACCTCCGCCTCGGCCGCCGCCTACGCGGTGCGGGCCGGGATGGTGTGCGCCGTCCTGGTGCCGCAGGGCAAGATCGCGCTGGGCAAGATGGGCCAGGCGCTGGTGCACGGGGCGCGGATCCTGCAGGTCGACGGCAACTTCGACGACTGCCTGGAGCTCGCCCGCGGCCTGTCCGACAAGTACCCGGTGGCGCTGGTCAATTCGGTGAACCCGGACCGTATCGAGGGTCAGAAGACCGCCGCCTTCGAGATCGTGGACGCGCTCGGCGACGCGCCGGACGTCCATGTGCTGCCGGTCGGCAACGCCGGGAACATCACCGCGTACTGGAGGGGCTACCGCGAATACGCGGCGGACGGCGTGTCGACGCGCCGTCCGCGCATGTGGGGCTTCCAGGCCTCCGGCGCCGCGCCGATCGTGCTGGGCCGGCCGGTGCGCAGTCCGCAGACGATCGCCACCGCGATCCGGATCGGCAACCCGGCCTCCTGGCAGTACGCCGAGGAGGCCCGGGACGAATCCGGCGGCCTGATCGACTCGGTGACCGACCGTCAGATCCTCTCGGCGTACCGGCTGCTCGCCGCGCAGGAGGGCGTCTTCGTCGAGCCGGCCTCCGCCGCGAGCGTCGCCGGGCTGCTGAAGGCCGCCGAGCAGGGCGAGGTCGACCCGGGACAGCGGATCGTCTGCACGGTCACGGGCAACGGCCTCAAGGACCCCGACTGGGCGGTGGCCGGCGCACCGCCGCCCATCACCGTTCCGGTGGACGCCGACGCGGCCGCGGAGCGGCTCGGGCTGCGCTGACCTCGGGGTGGCGGGGTGGGCGCGGCCCGTGCCGCGCCCGCCCCCCCGTGCGACGGCAGGGGCGCACGGTTCACGCGCGACACGCATCACGCGCTGTTTGTGCGCCCTATGTCGCAGGAGAACCTTCCTTCGATAGGCTGACCTCACACCGGCGCCGCCGCACGCCGTTTTGGCCCATGCCATGGGCGTCCCCGTCGCGGGATCCCCTTGGTACGGTCCCCAAGTCCTCGCCGCCGTACGGCAAGCATGCCGCGGCGCCGCGAGGCAGAAACGCCCTTGAAGCAAGGAGAGTCGTCGAACGATGGCCGGACCAGCCTTCCGCGCCGCCGCCGTCCGAGTGCGCGTCCCCGCGACGAGCGCCAACCTCGGACCGGGCTTCGACGCCTTCGGCCTGGCGCTCGGACTCTACGACGACGTCGTGGTGCGGGTGGCCGATTCCGGTCTGCACGTCGACATCGCCGGCGAAGGCGCCGACTCCCTCTCCCGCGACGAGAACCACCTGGTCGTACGGTCCCTGCGGACCGCCTTCGACGCGCTCGGCGGACAGCCGCGCGGCCTGGAGGTGGTGTGCGCCAACCGCATCCCGCACGGCCGCGGCCTCGGCTCCTCCTCCGCCGCCATCTGCGCCGGCATCATGGCCGCCCGCGCCGTGACGATAGGCGGGCAGGACAGGCTCGACGACGCCGCGCTGCTGGAGCTGGCCAACGAGATCGAGGGCCACCCGGACAATGTCGCCGCCTGTCTGCTCGGCGGCTTCACACTGGCCTGGACTGAGGGCGGGG
The DNA here is from genome assembly GCF_965342175.1 of Actinacidiphila sp. bgisy167. Taxonomy (GTDB): domain Bacteria; phylum Actinomycetota; class Actinomycetes; order Streptomycetales; family Streptomycetaceae; genus Actinacidiphila. The sequence goes on along the minus strand of NZ_CBDRBL010000016.1, from coordinate 72,304 downwards.
CGGCCCACGCGGTCCGGATGGATCCCTGCGCGTCAGTCGTTCCGGTGGTCTTCGTACCCGACCGTCCGGTGCTGACCGAGACCGCGCGGGGCCTGCTGCCGCGCAGCGTCCCGCATGTGGACGCCGCGGCCAACGCGGGTCGCGCCGCACTTCTCGTCGAGGCCCTCACCCGGCGCCCCGACCTGCTGCTCCCCGCCACCGAGGACCGGTTGCACCAGGAGTATCGGGCGACCGCGATGCCGGAGAGCACGGCACTGGTCAACCGGCTGCGCGGCGAGGGCGTGCCCGCCGTCATCTCGGGTGCGGGGCCCACGGTGCTGGCGCTCGCGGACGAGGGTACCGCCGACAAGGTCTCCCGGCTGGCGGGTGAGGGGTGGGCGGCGAACCGTCTGGCCCTCGACGCGGCAGGGGCGAGTGTGCTGCCGCTGGCTGTGGGGCAGTGACACGATTGCAGGTCGTAGAGAGGGGGAATGTTTGTTGGATCCGGTAGTGTTAATCTCATTGCTGCACCCGTGGACTCAGGCGCCCGTTTGTTGTTCCTGTTGTCCCGGTGCCCTGTGTCCCGCATCGGGACCGCCCATTCTTCCGGGAGCCTCCCACACCGCATAGGCAGCCTGCCTGGCAGTGTCGAGCACGCTCCGGAGACGGCGCGGGTGACATTTCACCCGAGAGTGAACTCTCACCTCGCCGGTAACTGTGTTTTTGTTCCACATCATCTCCTCCGCCGTCAGGCGGACCACCGCCCCGGGTCCGGCGCAAGCGCTAAGGACCGGATCCGGACAGCACGACCGGTCGCCGAGCCAGACAGGCCGACGTCCGCTCCAGGGAAGGACCCTTCGTGAGCGACACCACCGATCTGATGGGCGTACGCGCAGACAGCCCTGTCGCCGCGTCCGATGCTGCCGCGCCTGCCACCGGTGCTGCCACCGCCCCCGCCGCGCGGCGCCGCCGCACGGGTACCGGACTCGAGGGCATGGTCCTGGCCGAGCTGCAGCAGCTCGCGTCCGGTCTGGGCATCAAGGGCACCGCGCGGATGCGCAAGAGCCAGCTCATCGAGACCATCAAGGCCGCGCAGTCCGGCGGCGGCGCCAAGGCCTCCGCCGACGGCGCGCCCGTTGCCGAGAAGCCGAAGCGCCGCGCCACCTCCCGCGCCCGTACGGGTGAATCGGCCGAGGCCGGGAACCAGGGCGGCGAGCAGCAGCCGAAGCAGATCGAGATCCCCGGCCAGCCGGCCGGCGAGAAGGCCGCACCCGCGGTCAAGGCCAAGGCGGAGCCCGCCAAGGCCGAGCAGTCCGCCGACGGCCGCGCCGACGGTCGTGGCGAGGCCCGCGCCGAGGCCGCCGTGGACACCGCCGAGGGCAAGTCCGGCGAGGGCAGGGGCGGCGACGACCGCCGCGAGAGCCGCCGCGACCGTCAGCGGGACCGTCAGCGCGACCGCCGCAAGGGCGGCGAGGACGGCGGCCAGCAGCGTCAGCAGCAGGGCGGGGGCCAGGGCCAGCAGCAGGGCGGTGGCGCCCAGGGCGGCGGCCAGCAGGACGACGACGAGTTCGACGGCGGCGGCCGCCGCCGCCGGGGCCGCTACCGCGACCGCCGCGGCCGCGGCGGCAACCGCCGCGACGACTTCGCGGGCGAGCCGCAGGTCGGCGAGGACGACGTCCTGATCCCGGTCGCCGGCATCCTGGACATCCTGGACAACTACGCGTTCATCCGGACCTCCGGTTACCTGCCGGGCCCGAACGACGTGTACGTCTCGCTCGCCCAGGTGCGCAAGAACGGCCTGCGCAAGGGCGACCACGTCACGGGCGCCGTGCGCCAGCCCAAGGACGGCGAGCGCCGCGAGAAGTTCAACGCGCTGGTGCGCCTGGACTCCGTCAACGGCATGGCCCCGGAGAGCGGCCGCGGCCGCCCGGAGTTCAACAAGCTCACCCCGCTGTACCCGCAGGAGCGGCTGCGGCTGGAGAACGAGCCCGGCCAGCTGATCACCCGGATCATCGACCTGGTCGCCCCGATCGGAAAGGGCCAGCGCGGCCTGATCGTGGCCCCGCCGAAGACCGGCAAGACGATCATCATGCAGGCCATCGCCAACGCGATCACCCGCAACAACCCCGAGTGCCACCTGATGGTCGTCCTCGTCGACGAGCGTCCGGAAGAGGTCACCGACATGCAGCGGTCGGTCAAGGGCGAGGTCATCTCCTCGACCTTCGACCGCCCCGCCGAGGACCACACCACCGTCGCCGAGCTCGCCATCGAGCGGGCCAAGCGGCTGGTGGAGCTGGGCCACGACGTCGTCGTCCTGCTCGACTCCATCACCCGTCTGGGCCGCGCGTACAACCTCGCGGCGCCCGCCTCCGGCCGCATCCTGTCCGGTGGTGTCGACTCGACCGCGCTCTACCCGCCGAAGCGCTTCTTCGGCGCCGCGCGCAACATCGAGGACGGCGGCTCGCTGACCATCCTGGCCACCGCGCTGGTCGAGACCGGCTCGCGCATGGACGAGGTGATCTTCGAGGAGTTCAAGGGCACCGGCAACATGGAGCTCAAGCTCGACCGCAAGCTCGCCGACAAGCGGATCTTCCCCGCGGTGGACGTCGACCCGTCCGGTACCCGCAAGGAGGAGATCCTGCTGGCTCCGGACGAGCTGAACATCGTCTGGAAGCTGCGCCGGGTGCTGCACGCGCTCGACTCGCAGCAGGCGATCGAGCTGCTGCTGGACAAGATGAAGCAGACCAAGTCCAACGCCGAGTTCCTGATGCAGATCGCCAAGACCACCCCGGGTGGCAACAACGACTGACGCTCCGGCGTCGGCCCGGTGAAGGAGGCCGGCCCCGTCACTTCGGTGACGGGGCCGGCCTTCGGTCGTTGATCGCCCCCGGCCGTCCTTGGCCTCCGGCTGTTCGCTGCCCGCGGCCGTCGGCTGTCTCCGGCGCCTTGGCCTGCGGCCGTCCGCTGTTGGCGTCACCCCCGGCCGCCTCCGGCTGTCTGCCGGCACTGGTCGTCGGCTGTCCGCGGCCGCTGCCTCCGGCGCCTCGGCCTGCGGCCATCCGCTACAGCCCTCGCCCCAGGCTGCCCCCGGCCGTCCTTGGCCTCCGGCAGTTCGCTGCCTCCGGTTCCCCGGCCTCCGGCCGTCCGCCGCCCCCTCGCCCACGGCCGCCCGCGGTCTCCCCGGCACCGACCGGATGGCTCTCACCTGCGGCGTATCCGGCGCGTCCGCGGGCGGGGCGGCCCCCGGCGCGCTGTCATTGCCCTGTGCGCGGATCCCTCCCATGGCTGATCAGATGCGGAACGGGGTATTCCTGCGACAAGGAGCAGATCAGGACAGAGGAGCCGATGCCCGAGCACGCGGAGGACGGACGAGCCCACCGGGGACGCCCGCGCAGCCCACGCCGCCGGGCCCTGCGGATCACCGCCTGGGTCGTGGCGTCGTTCCTGGTGCTGACCACCACCGCCGCCGGGTGCCTGTACCTCAAGCTCAACGGCAACATCCGGGGCATCGACATCAACGCCCTTCTCGGGCGCGACCGCCCGGCCGACGTCGACAACGGCTCGATGGACATCCTCGTCCTCGGCTCCGACTCCCGCTCGGGCGGCAACCAGAGGGCCGGCGGCGGCCAGGACGACGGGACCGCCCGCTCCGACACCGCGATGATCGTCCACGTCTACCAGGGGCACCAGCGGGCGAGCGTGGTCAGCATCCCCCGCGACACCCTCGTCGACCGGCCCGCCTGCGCCCGGCCCGGCGGCGGCACCGCCCCCGCCCGGCAGGGCGAGATGTTCAACGAGGCGTATGCGATCGGCGGCCCCGCCTGCGCGGTCAAGACGGCCGAGACGATGACCGGCATCCGCATGGACCACTACATCGAGATCGACTTCGTCGGCTTCCAGCACCTCATCGACGCCCTCGGCGGGGTCACCGTCACCACCAGCCAGGCCATCGACGACAGCCGCAGCCATCTGCACCTGCCGGCCGGCACCCACCACCTGGACGGCAAGCAGGCCCTCGGCCTGGTCCGCACCCGCCACGGGGTCGGGGACGGCAGCGACCTGGGCCGGATAAGGCTGCAGCAGGCCTTTCTGAAGGCCCTGGTGGACCGGGTCGACGGGATCGGGCTGCTGAGCTCGCCGACCCGGCTCTACGAGATCGCCGACACCGCCACCGGCGCCATCACCACCGACTCGGAGCTGGCGTCGGTCAAGAAGCTGGTCTCCCTCGGGGAGAGCCTGAAGGGCCTGGGCTCGCAGGACATCGGCATGGTCACCATGCCGGTGCGCTACGACCCCGCCGACCCCAACCGCGTCCTGCCGATCACCGACCAGGCGGAGCGGATCTGGGCCGCCCTGCGGGCCGACAAGCCGATTCCCGCCTCCGCCACCAAGGGCTCGGCCGGTGACGACGTCGACACGGGCGGTGTGGTGCGCAGCGCCGTGCGGCAGCCCGCCGAGCGCGCGGAATAGATCACCACGGCCCCCGGTTTGGGCAGATGCGGCCAGTGCTGGCAGACTGGTCCGTCGGCCCCGGTTCACGTGACGCAAGCCCGCTGCACGACCCGGGACCCTCCCGAACACTAGGAGAATCCCTTGAAGCGCGAAATCCACCCGGAGTACGTGGAGACGCAGGTCAGCTGCACCTGCGGCAACTCCTTCACCACCCGTAGCACCGTCACCGGCGGCGTCATCCGCGCCGACGTGTGCTCCGCGTGCCACCCGTTCTACACGGGCAAGCAGAAGATCCTCGACACCGGTGGCCGCGTGGCCCGCTTCGAGGCCCGCTTCGGCAAGGCGGCCGGGTCCGCCAAGAAGTAGCGACCCGAGAGCGCCGGTCCGCGGCCGCCCGGATATCCTCCGGCGGCCGGACCGGCGCTTTGTCGTCCCAGGCTGGTACACCGGCGTTCACCCCTTTCAAAAGCAGGGATCCTGATGTTCGAGGCGGTCGAGGAACTGATCGGCGAGTACGCCGACCTCGAGAAGAAGCTTGCCGACCCGGCGGTCTTCGCCGACCAGGCCAACGCACGCAGGCTCAACAAGCGCTACGCCGAACTGACCCCCATCATCGGCACCTACCGCGGCTGGAAGCAGGCCGGCGAGGACATCGAGACCGCCCGGGAACTGGCCGCGGACGACCCCGAGTTCGCCTCCGAGGTCAAGGACCTGGAGCGGCACCGCGAGGAGCTCACCGACAAGCTGCGGCTGCTGCTCGTCCCGCGCGACCCCAGCGACGACAAGGACGTGATCCTCGAGGTCAAGGCCGGCGAGGGCGGCGAGGAGTCGGCGCTGTTCGCGGGCGACCTGCTGCGGATGTACCTGCGCTACGCCGAGCGCCTGGGCTGGAAGACCGAGATCATCGACGCCAACGCCTCCGACCTCGGCGGTTACAAGGACGTCCAGGTCGCGGTGAAGACCAAGGGCACCGCGGAACCCGGCCAGGGCGTCTGGGCCCGGCTGAAGTACGAGGGCGGCGTGCACCGCGTCCAGCGCGTGCCGGCCACCGAGTCGCAGGGCCGCATCCACACCTCCGCCGCCGGCGTGCTGGTCACCCCGGAGGCCGAGGAGGTCGAGGTCGAGATCGGCCCCAACGACCTGCGCATCGACGTCTACCGCTCCTCCGGCCCCGGCGGCCAGTCGGTCAACACCACCGACTCCGCTGTCCGCATCACCCACCTGCCCACCGGCATCGTCGTCTCCTGCCAGAACGAGAAGAGCCAGCTGCAGAACAAGGAGCAGGCGATGCGCATCCTGCGCTCCCGGCTGCTGGCCGCCGCGCAGGAGGAGGCCGAGCGCGAGGCCTCCGACGCCCGCCGCAGCCAGGTGCGCACCGTGGACCGCAGCGAGCGCATCCGCACGTACAACTTCCCGGAGAACCGCATCTCCGACCACCGCGTCGGCTTCAAGGCGTACAACTTGGACCAGGTCCTCGACGGAGACCTGGACGCGGTGATCCAGGCCTGCGTCGACGCCGATTCGGCGGCCAAGCTGGCGGCCGCGGGCGACGGAAGCTGAACCGGAGGCGGAGAACGTGAACCTGCTGCTCGCCGAGGTCGCCCAGGCGACCCAGCGGCTGGCCGACGCCGGCGTCCCCTCGCCGCGGTTCGACGCGGAGGAGCTCGCGGCGTATGTGCACGGGGTGAAGCGGGGTGCGCTGCACACCGTCGCCGACGCCGACTTCGACGCGCGCTACTGGGAGGCCGTGGCCCGCCGCGAGGCCCGTGAGCCGCTGCAGCACATTACGGGCCGCGCGTTCTTCCGCTATCTGGAACTCCAGGTCGGCCCCGGGGTGTTCGTGCCCCGCCCGGAGACCGAGTCGGTCGTCGGGTGGGCCATAGACGCCGTGCGCGCCATGGACGTCGCCGAGCCGCTCATCGTCGACCTGTGCACCGGGTCGGGCGCCATCGCGCTCGCCCTGGCGCAGGAGGTGCCGCGCAGCCGGGTGCACGCGGTGGAGCTGTCCGACGAGGCGCTGGTGTGGGCCCGCAAGAACGTCGAGGGCAGCAAGGTCGACCTGCGGCAGGGGGACGCCCTGGAGGCCTTCCAGGACCTCAACGGCCAGGTGGACCTGGTGATCTCCAATCCGCCCTACATCCCGCTCACCGAATGGGAGTACGTGGCGCCGGAGGCCCGCGACCACGACCCCGAGATGGCGCTGTTCTCCGGTGAGGACGGCCTGGACACCATCCGCGGCATCGAGCGCACCGCGCACCGGCTGCTGCGGCCCGGCGGGGTCGTCGTCATCGAGCACGCCGACACCCAGGGCGGCCAGGTGCCCTGGATCTTCACCGAGGAGGCCGGCTGGGCGGACGCCGCCGACCACCCCGACCTCAACAACCGCCCCCGGTTCACCACCGCCCGCAAGGCGACGCCGTGACAACGGCGCCACACGTCATGGAGGTCTGCTGATGGCACGGCGTTACGACTGCTCGGACGTGACGGACCGGGCTGCCGGACTGCGCGAGGCCGCGTCCGCCGTACGCCGCGGCGAGCTCGTGGTGCTGCCCACCGACACCGTCTACGGGATCGGCGCGGACGCGTTCAACGCCGAGGCCGTCGGCGACCTGCTGGAGGCCAAGGGCCGGGGCCGGGGTATGCCCTCGCCCGTGCTGGTCGGCTCCCCGAACACCCTGCACGGCCTGGTCACCGACTTCAGCGAGCACGCCTGGGAGCTGGTCGACGCCTTCTGGCCGGGTGCGCTCACCCTCGTCGCCCGGCACCAGCCGTCGCTGCAGTGGGACCTGGGGGACACCCGGGGCACCGTCGCCGTCCGCATGCCGCTGCACCCGGTCGCCATCGAACTGCTGACCGAGACCGGTCCGATGGCGGTCTCCAGCGCCAACCTGACCGGCCACCCCTCGCCGCAGGACTGCGACGCGGCGCAGGAGATGCTGGGCGACTCCGTCGCGATCTACCTCGACGGCGGTCCGACGCCCGCGGCCGTGCCGTCCTCCATCGTGGACGTCACCGGCAAGGTGCCCGTCCTGCTGCGGGCGGGCGCGATCAGCGCGGAGCAGCTCCGCGAGGTCGTACCCGACCTGGAGGCCGGCAATTGACACCGCCCATACCCGGGCAGTGGGATCACGGTGAGCGCCCGTTCCGCATCCTCCACGTCTGCACCGGCAACGTCTGCCGCTCGCCGATGGCCGAGCGGCTGACCCGGCACGAGCTGGCGCTGCGCCTCGGTGACGGCGCCGCGGGCATCGTGGTGGAGAGCGCCGGCACCTGGGGGCACGAGGGCGCGCCCATGGAGGCGCACGCCGCGACGGTGCTCGCGGAGTACGCCGCCGACCCGACGGGGTTCCTCGGGCGTGAACTCCTCGACGACCATGTGATCGACGCCGACCTCGTGCTGACCGCGACCCGCGACCACCGCGCCCAGGTGATCTCCATGGGGCACGCGGCGGGGCTGCGCACCTTCACGCTCAAGGAATTCACCCGGCTGGTGAAGGCGATAGACCCGGCGACGCTGCCGGAGGGCAGTGTGACCGAGCGGGCGCGCTCCCTGGTGCGCGCCGCCGCGGCGTTGCGCGGGTGGCTGCTGGCGCCCACCGCCGACGCGGACGAGGTGCACGACCCCTACGGCGCCCCGCTGACGTTCTTCCGCAGCATCGGCGAGGAGATCCACGACGCGCTGGACCCCGTCCTGACCGCGCTCACCGGGGTCCCGGCGCCGACCGCCTGACGCCGACCGCCCGACGCACACCGCACACCGCCCGACGCACACCGCGCGGCGGCTCGGGCGGAAGGTCCGGCCGTGCCGCGGCGGCATCCCGTCGCACCCGTCTCCTGTCGTACCCGCACCCCGTCCCACCCCTCCTCCGTCGCACCCCTCCTCCGTCGCACACGGCCGCGACCGCGCGTCCGGAACCCGAGCGGCCGCCCGCGGAGTGCGCCCGGCGGCCCCCGGTGGAGCACAACGCGACGCGAAATGCCGGCAAGGGTGCGACAGTGGCAGGTGAGAGCCTTCCCCGCCGCCCCCGGAGCGCCGCCATGCCCACCGCGGAAGCGTCTTCACCTCGAATAGTCACCCCCGCGCTCCCGGCCGCGGGCCCCGGCTTCGACGAGCTGCGCGCCCACGACCCCGAGCTCGCCGACATCCTCCTCGGCGAGGCCCAGCGGCAGGCGTCCTGCCTGCAGTTGATCGCGGGCGAGAACTTCACGTCCCCGGCCGTCCTGGCGGCCCTCGGGTCGCCGCTCGCCAACAAGTACGCCGAGGGCTACCCCGGCCACCGGCACCACGCCGGGTGCGAGCTGGTGGACCTGGCCGAGCGGCTGGCCGTGGAACGGGCCACACGGCTGTTCGGAGCCGCGCACGCGAACGTGCAGCCCTACTCCGGCTCCTCGGCCGTACTGGCCGCCTACGCGGCCCTCCTGGTGCCAGGGGACACCGTCCTGGCGATGTCGCTGGCGCACGGCGGCCACCTCACCCACGGGTCCGAGTCGAACTTCTCCGGCCGCTGGTTCCACATCGCCGGATACGGGGTGACGCGGAGCGAGACCTTCGAGGAGGGCGGCCTGATCGACTACGAGCAGCTGCGGGAGCTGGCGTACCGGCACCGCCCGAAGGCGATCGTCTGCGGCGGGATCGCCTACCCCCGCCACATCGACTACGCCGCGTTCCGGGAGATCGCGGACGAGGTCGGCGCCTATCTGATCGTGGACGCCGCGCACACGCTCGGCCTGGTCGCCGGGGGCGCCGCCCCCAACCCCGTGCCCTACGCGGACGTCGTGTGCGCCACCACGCACAAGACCCTGCGCGGCCCCCGCGGCGGGATGATCCTGTGCGGCGCCGGCCTGGCCCGGCGCATCGACCGGGCGGTGTTCCCCTTCTCGCAGGGGGGTCCGCACATGCACGCCGTCGCGGCGAAGGCGGTGGCGCTCGGCGAGGCGGCGCGGCCGGAGTTCGCGCTCTACGCGCACCAGGTCGTCGCCAACGCCCGCGCCCTCGCCGACGCGCTCGCCGGGCACGGGCTGCGCATCGCCACCGGCGGCACGGACACCCACCTGATCGCCGCCGACGTGTCGGCCCTCGGCGTGACCGGGATGCACGCCCGCGGGCTGTGCGCGGCCGCCGGGATCGTGCTCGACAAGTACACGCTGCCCTACGACACGGAGCCCTGCGCGGCCGGTTCGGGCATCCGCCTGGGGACCGCGTCGGTGACCACCCAGGGGATGCGCGAGGAGCAGATGCCGCAGGTCGCGGACCTGATCGTGCGGGCGCTGCGGGAGGAGCGGGGGCTGGCCGCCGAGGTCGCGGAGCTGGTCGGGGCATTCCCGCCGTACCCCGGCTGAGACGCGCCTCACAGGGGCCGGACCGCTCATCGCGGCGGGCGTGTGCAACCCTGGGGACCCGCTGTGAGTCTTCACCTGTGTTCACAGTCGCCACCCGGACGCGAATAGGGTGTGCCCGTGCGCGAGTACCTTCTGACCCTGTGCGTGGCAGCAGCCGTGACCTACCTCCTCACGGGGCCGGTGCGGAAGTTCGCCATCGCGGCAGGCGCCATGCCCGAGATCCGTGACCGTGACGTCCACCGCGAACCCACGCCACGCCTCGGCGGCATCGCCATGTTCGGCGGCCTGTGCGCGGGTCTGCTGGTGGCGGCCCACCTGACCAACCTCAAGAGCGTCTTCGAGCTCTCCAACGAGCCGCGGGCGCTGCTGTCGGGCGCCGGACTGATCTGGCTGCTGGGTGTGCTGGACGACAAGTGGGGCGTGGACGCACTGATCAAGCTGGGCGCGCAGATGATCGCGGCCGGCGTGATGGTGCTGCAGGGCCTGACCGTCCTGTGGCTGCCGATCCCGGGCAAGGGCATCGTCGCGCTCACACCGGTGCAGTCGACGCTGCTGACCGTGGCACTGGTTGTGATCACGATCAACGCGGTGAACTTCGTCGACGGACTCGACGGACTCGCGTCCGGGATGGTGTGCATCGCCGCGATCGCGTTCTTCATGTACGCGTACCGGATCTGGTACGGCTACGGCATCGAGGCCGCCGCCCCGGCGACGCTGTTCAGCGCCATCCTCATCGGGATGTGCGTGGGCTTCCTGCCGCACAACCTGCACCCCGCGCGGATCTTCATGGGCGACTCGGGCTCGATGCTGATCGGCCTGGTGCTGGCCTCCGGCGCCATCTCGATCACCGGTCAGACCGATCCGGACGCCATCACCAACCTCACCGGCTCGACCCGGGACACCACGCACTTCATGGTGCCGGTCTACATGCCGCTGCTGCTGCCGCTGACGCTCATCGCGATCCCCGCGGCCGACCTGGTGCTGGCCATCGTGCGCCGGACGTGGAACGGGCAGTCGCCGTTCGCCGCCGACCGCGGCCATCTCCACCACCGACTGCTGGACATCGGGCACTCGCACAGCCGGGCCGTGTGGATCATGTACTTCTGGTCCGCGCTGATCTCCTTCGGCGCGGTCGCCTTCTCGGTCAACTCCTCGAGCCTGTGGATCGTGCTGAGCATCGTGGTGCTGAGCGCGATGGGGCTGATCGCCCTGCTGCTGCCGCGCTTCCAGCCGCGGGCGCCGCGCTGGGCGGAGTCGTTCGTTCCGCCGCGCTACCGCCGCAACCGGGCGGAGGCCGCGCACGCGGCCCACAGCGCCGCCGCGGCCGCCATCGCCGCCGGGGAGGCGCCCGGCGTCAACGGAGCGACCGCGCTCAGTGCCCGCTCGCTGGTGGAAGCCGGCCGGGGGTCGGACCGCCGGTCGTAGCCTCGGCCGCCCGATAGCACACTCGACTCGCGGAGTCAGGTTGACGCTGCGATGATTACTCCGTCCGTGTGACAGGGCACACACGAACCGGGTAAAGGACTCATCAAATAGTTTGTGATACCGTTCACGAGAACCCGGAGTCAAGCCGAAAGACCCTAGAGCGATGGTCTTCCGGCATGAGGCATGCCCCCGCAGCCGGGCTACCCTCGTCCTCGACGATCCCTGTACCCGACCTCGCCGGAGGAGCTGCCGCCATGCAGTCCAACGACGTCCGAACGCTCCTGCTCTGCGCCGTGCCCGCGGCCGCGGCGGGGGTGGCAGCGGCCGCTGTCTCCGGTGTGCTCGCGGGCGGCAAGGGGGCGATCGGAGCGGGCTTCGGCGCGCTGGTGGTGATCGTCTTCATGGGAATCGGCCTGACGGTGCTTCAGCGCACCGCCCGCTCCTACCCCTCGCTGTTCCAGGCGATGGGCCTGATGCTCTACACCGTGCAGCTGCTGCTGCTCGCCATCGTGCTGGCCGTCTTCAAGCACACGACGCTGTTCGACACCCAGGTGTTCGCCTTCACACTGCTCGGCACGACCCTGGTGTGGATCGCGGCCCAGGCCCGTGCTCACATGAAGACCAAGATGCTGTACGTGGAGCCCGGATCCGCCGGAACTTCACCGTGAAAGGCAGGGCCGGTGCAAGCGGCGTTCCGCTCGTTTGCTATCGTCCGGTCTCAACTGCGGCAGAGCTGGCGCGGGTGGCAGTCATGCCTTCGCAACAGCCCCTCGGCCAAGCGCCCACCCGCCGCCCCCACATCCGCAAGACCAGTCCAGTGCCGTTCCGTGGCCGTGTGCCGCGCCGACACGTAGAGGTTGCCGTACCTATGCGCCACGCTGAAGGAGCTCTCGGTGAGTGATGTAACGACGCTCGCCTTCGAGACGAACTGCCACATCTTCGACGGGTGCGGCTTCCCGGCCCCCGGCCTGCACTCCTTCCTCTTCAAGCCGCTGATCGGCGACGGGGACAGCAGCGTCTACTTCAACAAGACGATGCTGCTGGCGCTGATCGGCAGCATCGTGATCGTCGGCTTCTTCTGGGCTGCCTTCGCCAAGCCGAAGATCGTCCCCGGCAAGCTGCAGATGGTCGCCGAGGCCGGCTACGACTTCGTCCGGCGCGGCATCGTCTACGAGACGATCGGCAAGCGGGACGGCGAGAAGTACGTGCCCTTCATGGTCGCGCTGTTCTTCTTCGTCTGGATCATGAACCTGTGGTCGATCGTGCCGATCGCCCAGTTCCCCGTGACGGCGATCATCAGCTACCCGGCCGCGCTCGCCGCGATCGTGTACGTCACCTGGATCTCGCTGACCTTCAAGAAGCACGGCTTCGTCGGCGGCTGGAAGAACATCACCGGCTACGACAAGTCCCTCGGCGCGGTGCTGCCGATGGTCGTCGGCCTGGAGTTCCTCTCCAACGTCATCGTGCGGCCCTTCACGCACGCCGTGCGACTGTTCGCGAACATGTTCGCCGGGCACGTCCTGCTGCTGCTGTTCACCATCGCCAGCTGGTACCTGCTCAACGGCATCGGCATCGCCTACGCCGGCGTCTCGTTCGTGATGGTCATCGTCATGACCGCCTTCGAGCTCTTCATCCAGGCCGTCCAGGCGTACGTCTTCGTGCTCCTGGCCTGCTCCTACATCCAGGGCGCGCTCGCCGAGCACCACTGAGCAGCCTGACCGCTCCGCACCCCCCGATTGTCCGGTGGCCAACCCCCACCGGTCCGTGAAAGAGAAGGAAGAACCGGCATGTCCGTTCTGCAGACCCTCGCTGCTGGTGTCGAAATCAAGGGCAACCTCGGCTCCATCGGCTACGGCCTCGCGGCCATCGGCCCCGGCGTCGGCATCGGCATCATCTTCGGCAACGGCACGCAGGCGCTCGCCCGCCAGCCCGAGGCCGCCGGCCTGATCCGTGCCAACCAGATCCTCGGCTTCGCCTTCTGTGAGGCGCTCGCCCTGATCGGTCTGGTCATGCCGTTCGTCTACCCGACCTCCTGAGTCCGGGCTGACGAGACCAACCCCTTTCGACGGAAGGCACTGATGTGAACGCCCTGGCACAGCTGGCGGCCGAGGAGGCGGAGAACCCCCTCATCCCGCCGATCCCAGAGCTCGTCATCGGTCTCATCGCCTTCGCCATCGTCTTCTTCTTCCTCGCCAAGAAGCTGCTCCCGAACATCAACAAGGTTCTGGACGAGCGCCGCGAGGCCATCGAGGGCGGCATGGAGAAGGCCGAGGCCGCACAGGCCGAGGCTCAGCGGACCCTCGAGGAGTACAAGCACTCGCTCTCCGAGGCCCGCCACGAGGCCGCGCGTCTGCGCCAGGAGGCGCAGGAGCAGGGCGCCGCGCTCATCGCCGAGATGCGCGCGGAAGGCCAGCGGCAGCGTGAGGAGATCATCGCCGCCGGTCACGCCCAGATCGAGGCCGACCGGCGGTCCGCCGCGCACGCCCTGCGCCAGGACGTCGGCAAGCTCGCCACCGACCTGGCCGGCAAGATCGTCGGCGAGTCCCTCGAGGACTCCGCCCGGCAGAGCCGCGTGATCGACCGCTTCCTCGACGAGCTCGAGGAGAAGGCCGAGGCCGCGCGATGAACGGAGCGAGCCGCGAGGCACTGGCCACCGCGCGCGAGCGTCTCGACGCGCTGGCGGACAACACGTCCGTCGACGCGGCGAAGCTCGCCGAGGAGCTGGCCGCCGTCACGGGGCTGCTCGACCGCGAGGGTTCGCTGCGCCGCGCCTTGACCGACCCGGCCCAGCCGGGTGAGGCCAAGGCGGGCCTTGCGCAGGCGGTCCTCGGCGGGCAGATCGGCGGCGAGACGTCCGACCTGGTCTCGGGCATGGTCCGCAGCCGCTGGTCGCAGCCGCGTGATCTGACCGACGCGCTGGAGGAGCTGTCCTACAGCGCCGACCTGATCGCCGCGGAGCGGGCGGGCCGCCTCGACGACGTCGAGGACGAGCTGTTCCGCTTCGGCCGGATCGTCTCCGGCAGCAGCGAGCTGCGGGCGGCGCTGACCGACCGCGCCGCGGGGTCCCGGGCCAAGGCGACCCTGCTGCACTCGCTGCTGGGCGGCCGCGCCGACCAGGTCACGGAGCGGATCGTGGTCCGTCTCGTGACCTACCCGCGAGGCCGTAGCCTTGAGGCAGGGATCGACGCCCTGTCCAAGCTGGCGGCGGCGCGCCGCAACCGCACGGTCGCGGTCGTCGTCTCGGCGGTACCGCTGGACGACCGGCAGAAGCAGCGCCTCGGCGCCGCGCTGGCCAAGATCTACGGCCGGCAGGTGCACCTGAACCTGGACGTCGACCCCGCGGTCGCGGGCGGCATCTCGGTCCGGGTCGGCGACGAGGTCATCGACGGGACCATCGCGGACCGCCTCGAAGAGGCGAGTCGGCGGATGGCCGGCTGAACCAGCCACCAACTCAAAGAGCAGTATCAGCGGCCCGAGTTGGGCCGTAGCGAATACTTCGGGCCCAACAAGGAGAGCAGGGAACCCAGATGGCGGAGCTCACGATCCGGCCGGAGGAGATCCGGGACGCGCTGGAGAACTTCGTCCAGTCGTACAAGCCGGACGCGGCCTCGCGCGAGGAGGTCGGAACGGTCAGCCTGGCCGGCGACGGTATCGCCAAGGTCGAGGGTCTGCCCTCGGTCATGGCGAACGAGCTGCTGAAGTTCGAGGACGGCACCCTCGGTCTCGCCCTCAACCTCGAGGAGCGCGAGATCGGTGCGATCGTCCTCGGCGAGTTCAGCGGCATCGAGGAGGGCCAGCCGGTGCAGCGCACCGGTGAGGTGCTCTCGGTCGCGGTCGGCGAGGGATACCTGGGTCGCGTCGTCGACCCGCTCGGCAACCCGATCGACGGCCTCGGCGAGATCGAGACCGACGGCCGCCGCGCCCTGGAGCTCCAGGCTCCCGGCGTCATGGCCCGTAAGTCCGTGCACGAGCCGATGCAGACCGGCCTCAAGGCCGTCGACGCGATGACCCCGATCGGCCGCGGTCAGCGCCAGCTGATCATCGGCGACCGCCAGACCGGCAAGACCGCCCTGGCGATCGACACGATCATCAACCAGCGCGACAACTGGCGCTCCGGCGACCCCAAGAAGCAGGTCCGCTGCATCTACGTCGCCATCGGCCAGAAGGGCTCCACCATCGCCGGCGTGCGCGCCGCGCTGGAGGAGGCCGGCGCCCTGGAGTACACCACGATCGTGGCGGCCCCGGCGTCCGACCCGGCCGGCTTCAAGTACCTCGCCCCGTACACCGGCTCGGCCATCGGCCAGCACTGGATGTACGACGGCAAGCACGTCCTGATCGTCTTCGACGACCTGTCCAAGCAGGCCGACGCCTACCGCGCCGTCTCCCTCCTGCTGCGCCGCCCGCCGGGCCGTGAGGCCTACCCGGGTGACGTCTTCTACCTGCACTCCCGCCTGCTGGAGCGCTGCGCCAAGCTCTCCGACGAGCTGGGCGCCGGCTCGATGACCGGTCTGCCGGTCGTCGAGACCAAGGCCAACGACGTCTCGGCGTTCATCCCGACCAACGTCATCTCCATCACCGACGGCCAGTGCTTCCTGGAGTCCGACCTGTTCAACGCGGGCCAGCGCCCGGCGCTGAACGTCGGTATCTCGGTCTCCCGAGTCGGTGGCTCGGCGCAGATCAAGGCCATGAAGTCGGTCGCCGGCCGCCTGCGCGTGGACCTCGCCCAGTACCGCGAGCTCGAGGCGTTCGCCGCCTTCGGTTCCGACCTCGACGCGGCCTCCAAGGCGCAGCTGGAGCGCGGCAAGCGCATGGTCGAGCTCCTCAAGCAGGGCCAGTACGCGCCGTTCCCGATCGAGGACCAGGTCGTCTCCATCTGGGCCGGCACCACCGGCAAGCTGGACGACGTTCCGGTCGAGGACATCCGCCGCTTCGAGCGCGAGCTGCTGGACTACCTGCGCCGCGAGCGCAAGGACCTGCTGCTGGGCATCGCCGAGACCGGCAAGCTCGGCGACGACACCGTCGAGGCCCTGACCGACGCGGTCGCGGACTTCAAGAAGCAGTTCGAGACCTCGGACGGCAAGCTGCTGGGTGAGGGCTGAGCATGGGCGCCCAGCTTCGGGTATACAAGCGCCGCATCAAGTCCGTCACCGCGACCAAGAAGATCACGAAGGCGATGGAGATGATCTCCGCGTCCCGGATCGTCAAGGCCCAGCGCCAGGTCGCCGCCTCGTCCCCGTACGCCGACGAGCTCACCCGCGCGGTGGCCGCGGTCGCGACCGGTTCGAACACGAACCACCCGCTGACCACGGAGGCCGAGAACGCGACCCGAGCCGCGGTGCTGCTCGTCACGAGCGACCGCGGTCTGGCCGGCGGCTACTCGTCCAACGCGATCAAGGCTGCCGACCGGCTCACCGAGCGGCTGCGCGCGGAGGGCAAGGAGGTCGTGCACTACGTCGTCGGCCGCAAGGGCGTGGCGTACTACGGCTTCCGTGAGCGCCCCGTCGCGGACTCGTGGACCGGGTTCACCGACAAGCCGACCTACGCGGACGCCAAGTCGGTCGCCGACCCGCTGATCGAGGTGGTCCTGAAGGACATCGCGGACGGCGGCGTGGATGAGCTGCACATCGTCTTCACGGAGTTCGTGTCGATGCTGACGCAGGCGCCGGTGGAGAAGCGGCTGCTGCCGCTCTCGCTCGCCGACGCCACCGGCGGCGAGGCCCGCAAGGAGGGGGAGATCCTCCCCCTGTACGACTTCGAGCCGTCGGCTGAGGGCGTCCTGGACGCGCTGCTGCCGCGGTACGTCGAGAGCCGCATCTACAACGCGCTGCTGCAGGGCGCCGCTTCCGAGCACGCCGCCCGCCGCCGCGCGATGAAGTCGGCGACCGACAACGCCGAGGAGCTCATCAGGACGCTCACGCGGCTTGCCAACCAGGCCCGCCAGGCCGAAATCACCCAGGAAATCAGCGAGATCGTCGGTGGCTCCAGCGCCCTGGCCGACGCGTCTGCGGGGAGTGACTAAATTCATGACTGCCACTGTTGAGACGACCCCTGAAGTTGGGGGTGCCACGGGCCGCGTCGCCCGGGTCATCGGCCCGGTCGTCGACGTGGAGTTCCCCGTCGACGCGATGCCGGAGATCTACAACGCCCTCACCGTCGAGGTCTCCGACCCGGCCGAGGCCGGCAAGAAGAAGACGCTGACCCTCGAGGTCGCCCAGCACCTGGGCGACGGCCTGGTCCGCGCCATCTCCATGCAGCCCACCGACGGCCTGGTCCGCCAGGCCCCGGTGACCGACACCGGCGACGGCATCACCGTCCCGGTCGGCGACTTCACCAAGGGCAAGGTGTTCAACACCCTCGGCGAGGTGCTGAACGTCCCCGAGGAGAACGCGAACGTCGGTGAGCGCTGGGCGATCCACCGCAAGGCCCCGAAGTTCGAGGACCTCGAGTCCAAGACCGAGATGTTCGAGACCGGCCTGAAGGTCGTCGACCTGCTGACCCCGTACGTCAAGGGCGGCAAGATCGGTCTGTTCGGTGGCGCCGGCGTCGGCAAGACCGTCCTCATCCAGGAAATGATCATGCGTGTGGCGAAGCTGCACGAGGGCGTTTCCGTGTTCGCCGGCGTCGGCGAGCGCACCCGTGAGGGCAACGACCTGATCCAGGAGATGGAGGAGTCCGGCGTTCTGGACAAGACCGCCCTGGTCTTCGGCCAGATGGACGAGCCCCCGGGCACCCGTCTGCGCGTGGCGCTCGCCGGTCTGACCATGGCGGAGTACTTCCGCGATGTGCAGAAGCAGGACGTGCTGTTCTTCATCGACAACATCTTCCGCTTCACCCAGGCCGGTTCCGAGGTCTCCACGCTGCTCGGCCGCATGCCCTCCGCGGTGGGTTACCAGCCGAACCTCGCGGACGAGATGGGCCTCCTCCAGGAGCGCATCACCTCGACCCGCGGTCACTCGATCACCTCGATGCAGGCGATCTACGTCCCCGCGGACGACCTGACCGACCCGGCGCCGGCGACCACCTTCGCCCACCTGGACGCGACGACCGTTCTGTCCCGTCCGATCTCGGAGAAGGGCATCTACCCGGCGGTGGACCCGCTGGACTCGACGTCCCGCATCCTGGACCCCCGCTACATCGCGGAGGACCACTACGCGTGCGCCATGCGCGTCAAGGGGATCCTGCAGAAGTACAAGGACCTCCAGGACATCATCGCGATCCTCGGTATCGACGAGCTCGGCGAGGAGGACAAGCTCACCGTCCACCGCGCCCGCCGCATCGAGCGCTTCCTGTCGCAGAACACCCACGCGGCGAAGCAGTTCACCGGCATCGACGGCTCCGACGTCCCGCTGGACGAGTCGATCGCCGCCTTCAACGCCATCGCCGACGGTAAGTACGACCACTTCCCTGAGCAGGCGTTCTTCATGTGCGGTGGCATCGAGGACCTCGAGCGCAACGCCCGCGAGCTCGGCGTCAGCTGACGCCCGTCGCCCGACGGCTCACCGTGGCAGGGGGGCGGACCCTGTGTCCGCCCCCTTGCCGCACCCCCGTTATCCTTTGTTTTATGCACCCGCCGGACGGCGGTGGGTGCCGACCCGAGGAGCCATCTTGGCTGAGCTGCACGTCGAGCTGGTCGCAGCGGACCGCAGTGTCTGGTCCGGCGAGGCCACTCTTGTCGTCGCACGCACCGAGTCCGGCGACATCGGCGTCATGCCGAACCACGAGCCGCTGCTGGGCGTTCTCCGGTCCGGTCCGGTGACGATCCGCACCAGCGAGGGCGGCACCGTCGTCGCGGCGGTGCACGGCGGCTTCGTCTCCTTCGCCGACAACAAGCTCTCGGTGCTGGCGGAGATCGCCGAGCTCGCCGAGGAGATCGACGTCCAGCGTGCGGAGCGGGCTCTGGAGCGCGCGAAGGCCGAGGCCGACGCCGCCGGTGAGCGCCGGGCCGAGGTCCGGCTGATCGCCGCGACCAGCGGGTCGCGCTGAGCAGCCGGCCCACTGGGCCATGAGCCGCGGGAGGCCCGGGAGGGTGTCCCGCGGCTGCAGTATTCCTATTCGTGACACGGAGCGAGGAGGTCGGTGGGCGTGATCCTCGCTTTTCAGGTGTGCGGAGCCCTGGTGGCCGTGGCGCTGCTGGGGCTGTTCGTCTTCGGACTGCGGCGCCGGCTCATCCAGCGGCCCGGCGGCACGTTCGACTGCAGCCTGCGGATGCCGCCCCCCGGCACCGGCGAACCCTCCGGCAAGGGCTGGGCGTACGGCGTGGCCCGCTACAGCGGTGACCGGATCGAGTGGTTCCGGGTCTTCTCCTATGCGCCCCGGCCGCGCCGGGTGCTGGAGCGCTCCGCCATCGAGGTGCTGCACCGCCGCCTCCCGCAGGGCCAGGAGGAGCTGGCGCTCCTGTCCGACGCCGTGATCCTGGTCTGCGAGCACCGCGGCACCCAGCTGGAACTCGCCATGAGCGACGACGCCCTCACCGGCTTCCTCGCATGGCTCGAGGCCGCCCCTCCCGGCCAGCGCGTCAACGTGGCCTGATCTTCCGTTTGCCCTTTGCGCTGGGTGGGGGTCCCCCCGGACGGAGTCTGGGGGAGCCTGAACGTGGCCTGATCTTCCGTTTGGCCTTCGCGCTGGGTGGCGGTCCCCCCGGACGGAGTCCGAGGAGAGCCGACGCCGCCTGAGGCCTCGCCCGCTTCCGCCGGCCCTACGGCCGGCCCATCAGACCCAACTCCTGCGCCAGTACCGCGGCCTGCACGCGGCTGCGCAGCTCCAGTTTGGCCAGCATGCGGCTGACGTGGGTCTTCGCCGTGGCCTCTGCCATCTCCAGCCGCGCCGCGATCTCCGCGTTGGACAAGCCCTGGCCCACGCAGGCCAGCACCTCCCGCTCCCGCGGCGTCAGCGTTCCCAGCGCCGCGTGATCGGAGGCGGGACGAGGCCGGGGGCGGGCGAACTCGCCGATCAGCCGGCGGGTCACGGCGGGCGCGATCATCCCCTCGCCGCGGGCCACCAGCCGGACGCCCTCGATCAGCCGGTCCGCCTCGGTGTCCTTGAGCAGGAAACCGGCGGCGCCCGCGCGCAGCGCCCCGAAGACGTACTCGTCCAGGTCGAAGGTGGTGAGGACGAGGACGTCGGCCAGCCCCTGCCCGACGATCTCCCGGGTCGCGGACACCGCGTCCATCCGCGGCATCTGCAGGTCCATGAGGATCACGTCGGGCCGCAGCTCGAGGGCGGCGCGGATCGCGGCCTCGCCGTCCGCCGCCTCGCCCACCACCTCGATGTCGGGCACCGACCTCAGGATGAGCACCAGCCCGGCCCGTACCGCGGACTGGTCCTCGGCGACCACCACCCGGATCATGCGCTCCCCTTCATGGGCAGTACCGTCGCCGATCTGCGGCACGGTGGCACGGCCGGCGCCCGGCACGGCCTCGCGGCCGCGTACATCGGCTTCTCGGCGGGCTACGGACACTCCGTGATCCGCTGGGCCGACGCCCACTTCGCGCACCGCTTCGCCGGCGGTCCCGAGCCGAGCCCGTCACCCGTGTACGGCAGGGCGCGGGCCGTGCACGAGTGGCGGCTCCTCGGCCGTACGGCGGTGTCCGCCGTGGTCGCCGTCGTCCTGCTGCAACTGGCGATCCGGCTCGCCGGCGACACGCGCCGGACCGGGGCCCTGCAGGCCTGGCAGGTGCGGATGGCCTGGATCACCGGGATCCACGCGGTCATCGCCGCGAGCTACACGCTGTGGCCCAAGCGGGAGCCGGCCGCGCGGCCGCGCGCCTGAGCGGGCGGGGTCAGCGGTTCTCGCCGGGCACCCACAGCACGTCGCCGACCTCCTTGTTGGCCGTACGGGCCAGGATGAACAGCAGGTCGGAGAGCCGGTTGAGATAGGTGGCGGTGAGGGGGTTCATCGTCTCGCCGTGTTCCCCGAGCGCGGCCCATGTGGAGCGCTCGGCGCGGCGCACCACCGTGCACGCCTGGTGGAGCAGCGCGGCGCCGGGGGTGCCGCCGGGCAGGATGAAGCTGCGCAGCTTCTCCAGTTCCTCCAGGAAGCGGTCGCAGTCAGCCTCCAGCCGGTCCACATAGGACTGCTCCACGCGCAGCGGCGGGTACGTGGGGTCCGGGACGACGGGCGTCGCGAGGTCGGCGCCGACGTCGAAGAGGTCGTTCTGGACCCGGACGAGGACGGCCGCGACCTCCTGCGGGAGCGCGCCGAGCGCCAGCGCCACGCCGATGACCGCGTTCGCCTCATTGGCGTCCGCGTAGGCCGCGATGCGGCTGTCGGTCTTGGCCGTGCGGCTCATGTCGCCGAGGGCGGTCGTGCCGTCGTCCCCGGTCCGCGTGTAGATGCGCGTCAGATTGACCATGTGTCGAGCGTAGTCAGCGCATTCTCCGGGCGCGCCCCGTGGCGGGCGCGCCGCCGGCCCGCCGCATGTCCGCCGCGGCGAGCGGTGGCGGTCTTAGCGGGGCGGTCCCGGTCAAACTGGACGCGCTGCGGCACCAACTGGGCGCCGGGGGTCTCAACTGTGCGACGAACGACACAGGGTGACCCGCCTAACTTCCTGCTGCGCTCCGCTGTGAACCGACGTTAAGGTCCCGGCAACAGCATCGAGAAGATTGGTGTGTGCCGTGGCGAAGAAGCTCGCCGTCATCGGAGCCGGCCTGATGGGCTCCGGCATCGCGCAGGTGTCCGCACAGGCGGGTTACGACGTCGTCCTGCGTGACATCACGGACGAGGCGCTGGCCCGGGGCAAGAGCGGGATCGAGGCCTCCTTCGGGAAGTTCGTCGCCAAGGGCAAGCTCAGCGCCGAGGACGCGGCTGCCGCGCTCGCCCGCATCACCACCACCACCGACCTGGACGCCGCCGCCGACGCCGACATCGTCGTCGAGGCCGCCTTCGAGAAGATCGAGGTCAAGCAGGAGATCTTCCGCGCGCTCGACAAGATCGCCAAGGCGGACGCGGTGCTCGCCTCCAACACCTCCGCCATCCCGATCACCAAGATCGCGGCGGTCACGGAGCGCCCGGAGAGCGTGGTCGGCACCCACTTCTTCTCGCCGGTGCCGCTCATGCAGCTGTGCGAACTGGTCCGCGGCTACAAGACCGGTGACGACACGCTGGCGCGCGCCAAGGCCTTCGCCGAGGAGATCGGCAAGACGACCATCGTCGTCAACCGGGACGTGGCCGGCTTCGTCACCACACGGCTGATCGCGGCGCTGGTCGTGGAGGCCGCCAAGCTCTACGAGTCGGGCGTCGCCTCGGCCGAGGACATCGACGTCGCCTGCAAGCTCGGCTTCGGCCACGCGATGGGCCCGCTGGCGACCGCCGACCTCACAGGCGTCGACATCCTGCTGCACGCCGCCGACAACATCTACACCGAGTCCCAGGACGAGAAGTTCGCCGCGCCGGAGCTCATGCGGCGCATGGTGGACGCCGGCGCGCTCGGCCGCAAGAGCGGCGAGGGCTTCTACCGCTACTGACGGGGCGTCGCTCCAGGGGCCCTGCCCTGCACGGACCGGCCCGGTCCGGCGCGGACCGTCGGCGGGCAGGGCCCCTCGGACCCCTGCTGTCACTCGCGGGGGTGAATTCGGTATCGGTTCGCTCACAGACGGCAACCTCTTCGTACGACGAACCGTCAGTTACATAGAGCCATGGCACTACCATCCATTCACTTCACGGGGAGGCGGCATGCACATCAGGGGCGATCACGCCGAGCTGGTCGTCGGGGGCCGCCTCGACGTCCGCACCGCGGCGGACGCCCGCAAGGTCCTGCACAGCGCGGTGGACGGCGGCCGCGGCGACCTCGTGCTCGACCTGACCGGACTCGACTCGTGGGACGCGACGGGCCTGGGAGTCATCATGGGGGCGCACCGCCGCTGCGGCCGGGCGGACCGGCGCCTCGTCCTGCGGGGGGTGCCCGCGCAGATGCAGCGGCTGCTGGTCGCCACGAGGCTGCACCGCATCCTGGTCATCGAGGGGGGAATCGCGGCGGAAGCGCTGCCGCGCACCTAGCCTTCGAGAGTCCCGCCCGGCCCTCGGCGGCGGGCACGGCGCCTGGCTGCGGTGCCGAATCGTCCGAGCGGCCCGCTCCGAGGACGACTCTCCGATGTGCGCTGCAACGCGTCCGGGGCGCCTTGCAGCGGAGTTCGGGAACCGCGGGCCCCGCGGGTGGCCAGCAGTCCCTGGCCGTACCGCCTGGTGAGGCCGGGGCGCGCCGCCGGGGAGGCAAGCCCGGACAGATACGGACGC
This sequence comes from Actinacidiphila sp. bgisy167, assembly GCF_965342175.1. Taxonomy (GTDB): domain Bacteria; phylum Actinomycetota; class Actinomycetes; order Streptomycetales; family Streptomycetaceae; genus Actinacidiphila. Next base: position 48,876 of record NZ_CBDRBL010000016.1, on the reverse strand, counting down.
AAGGGCGGCAGGGCAGCCCTGGGCTTCGCACCTACCGGGGGAAGGTTTAGGGTTCGGTTCCGGCGTGCCGCAACCCCGTACGCCGAGGAGGGGAGCCGGACCGGTCCGACGGCGCAACCGCGGTCCCGGTGGGGCCCCGCTGCGACGCACCTGGGGGCGGAGATCAATGGACCCACACGGACCCGACATGACCGGTGACGAGTACGGCGCTCGACAGGACTCCACGAGCTTCCCCGAAGCGGCGCCCTCCGGCGGCCCCGAGGACCGCACCGCGCCGATCCCGCGCGTCGGCCGGCCGGCGCGCGATCCGCTCGCCCTCGAGATCGCGGCGGGCACGGCGGACGGCGACGCGCCACGCGTCGTCGAACTCGTCGTGGGCGACTGCAGGCTGACCCTCAACTCCGTCGACGGCAGCGAGGTCAGCGCCCTCGCTCCCGGCGACCTGCCCGCGCCCGTACGGCGCACGGCCTGGGCGCGCGCCGCGCTGACCGCCGCCGGACGGCCGGCGGTGCCGCCGGGCCCCCGCGCCCCCGAGCTCCCGCTGCTGGAGCGCCAGGAGGAGCGCGAGCGCCTGGTGCGACTGCTCACCCGGGGCCGCTCGGTGCGCGTCACCGGGCCCTCCGGCGCCGGCCGCAGCGTGCTGCTCGACGCGGTCGCCGAGGCTTGCGCGGACCTCGCCCCCGACGGCGTGATCCGGCTCTCCGGCTACCGGCGGACTTCCGGCGATCTGCTGCAGGAGATGTTCGCCACCGTCTACGACGCCGAGGACTACCGACCCGACCGCCGCCGTCTGCTGGAGCTGCTGCGCGACGTCGGCGCTGTCGTCGTCCTGGACGACCTGGAGTTCGGCGGCGCCGCTCTGGAGGAACTGCTCGCTGCGGCGCCCGAGTGCGCCTTCCTGATGTCGGCCACGCCCGACGTGCCGGCCCCGGCCGCCGACTCCGCGGTCGAGGAGGTCTTCCTGCCGGGACTGACCCGGGTCGCCTGCCTGGAGTTGCTGGAACTCGCCGTCGGCCGCCCGCCGACGGAGGAGGAGACGGCCTGGGCGGCCGACCTGTGGTTCGAGTCGGAGGGCCTGCCGCTGCGCTTCGTCCAGGCCGGTGCGCTGCTGCGGCAGCGCGACGCCCTCGGCGCGGAGTTGTCTGCGGCCGACGAGTCGGTGTGGGGCGACGCGGAAGCCGTGGACGGGTTCGCCGCCGGCGCTTCCTCCGACGACGCCGGGCCGGGCGCGTCGGCCGCGCATCTGCCGCTGCCCTCACTCGCCGAGAGCGCCGCCCCCGCCGCCTTGCTCGCCTCCCGCCTCGGCGCCTCCGCCCAGGAGGCACTGCGCTTCGCCGTGGCCCTGGGCGGCGAGTTGCCGCACCAGGCGCACCTGCCGGCGCTCGTCGGCGACACTCGCGGCGACTCCGCTCTCGGCGAGATCGTGGCCGTCGGACTCGCCGCTCCGGTCGCCGGGCACCACCGCCTCGCGGCGGGCGTGGCCCGGCAACTGGCCCTCGCGGACGGACTGGCCGCCGAGGCCGCCGCCGAGGGTTCCCCGCAGGCGCTGGCCGCCGCCCAGCACTACGCCTGGTGGGCCGGGCACCCCTCGGTGACCCCGCGACGCGTCGCCGCCGAGGCGGAGGCGATCCTGGCCGCCCTGGGGGCCGCCCGCGACGGCGGGCACACCAGCGCCGCGGTGCTCCTGGCCCGTACGGTCGCGCCGGTCCTCGCCGCCGCCATGCACTGGAGCGCGTGGGAACGCGCGCTGCGCCTCGGCCAGGAGGCCGCCCGGCACGCCGGGGAGGTGGCGGAGGAGGCGTACTTCCTCCACGAACTCGGCGTGCTGGCGCTGTGCCAGGGGAATCTGGACCGCGCCCGCAGCGAACTGGAGGCCTCCATAGCCCTGCGCGGCGCCCTCGCGGACCGCCAGGGCAGCACGGTGGGGCGCCGCACCCTCGCGCTCGCCGTGGACCGGGAGGGCGGTCTCATAGCCGGCTCGGGAGCCGGGGGCGCCGGGGCCGCGGCGGCGGGCGTCGACCTGTCCGAGGCGCCTACGACGATCATCGCCAAGAGCCTGCCCGGGGCGGTCGCCTCCCCGAGCCGGGTCGCCCTCACCGGCTCCCGGCGCCGCAATCTCGTCGCCGCGGGCGCGGGCACCCTCCTGGCGGCCGTGCTCGGCACCGTCGTGGCCCTCGGCACGACGGCCTCCGGCGGCGGCCAGAACACCCCGATGAACGTGAAGCCGGTCGAGTCCGCCCAGGAGGACGACCCGGACGAGGGTCTCCCGTCCGAGGAGACACCGAGCGCCGGCTCCGGCAGGCGGACCGAACCCCCCGCGAGCGGAAGCGGCACCGCGACGCCTGGCGCACCGTCCGGTGGAACCACCCCCGGCGACACCACGCGTCCCGGCGGCGCGGGATCGGTGTCCGGCGGCGCCACCGCCGGCACAGGCGACGGCGGCACAGGCGACGGCGGCACAGGCGACGGCGGCACAGGCGACGGCGGCAGCGGCACAGGGGGCGGTTCGTCGACCGGCGGCACGGGAGGCGGTTCGTCGACCGGCGGCTCCGGCGCAGGCTCCTCGACCGGCGGTTCCGGCGGTGGTTCGCACGGCGGGTCGGGCGGCACGTCGGGCGGCACCACCGGCGGGGGAGGCACCACCTCCGGCGGCGACTCCGGGGGGACGGGCACCCCGACCGGCGGCGGCACGTCCGGATCACCGACGACCACTCCGAGCGACCCGACCAGCCCCCCGCCCACCACGGGCGAGCCCGGTGGCGACGGCGGCGCGGAGGACGGAGGTACGACCGAGGGCGGCGCGGACGGCGGCGGCACCACCGGAGCGAGTGCTCCCGTGAGTTCCGCCACCGGCACCGAGCTGCCCGGCGGCACCACCGGCACGATCGCGTGAGCGCGCCAGGCCCGGCATGGCCGGCACCGCGCCGGCCACCGGGCCGCGCCGTACACCCTCGGGTCGTTCTCGGCCCGCCGAGCACGACCGGCCGGTGATCCTCGGGAAGGCCACAGCCGACTCCGCCGGCTGTCTCACCGTGGGCATGCCCAGCGGGTTCCAGCTCGCCGGCCGGCGCAGGTGCTCGGGCGGTGCAGGAGCTGAAGCCCGCGTCGGCCGCGCCGTGTTGTCCCCGCCGCCGGTCCCCTGGAGTCGTCCGAGGAGCCGCCGGGGGACTGGCCGGGGCGGCCACGCCGTCACCGCCCGCGCGGATCACGGGAGCGCCGGCCCTGGCCGCAGCGGTGGTCGGCGTCGCGGTGCGCCTGCCGGAGCACGGCGCGTCGAAGGCTCCTTCAGAAGAGGCGGAGCTTGTCGTCCTCGATGCCGCGCAGCGCGTCGTAGTCGAGGACGACGCAGTCGATGCCGCGGTCCGTGGCGAGGACCCGCGCCTGCGGCTTGATCTCCTGTGCCGCGAAAACACCCTTCACGGGTGCCAGCAAGGGGTCGCGGTTGAGGAGTTCGAGATAGCGGGTGAGCTGCTCGACGCCGTCGATCTCGCCGCGGCGCTTGATCTCGACCGCGACGGTCGCGCCGGACGCGTCCCGGCACAGGATGTCCACTGGGCCGATGGCGGTCGGGTACTCGCGGCGGACGAGACTCCAGCCCTCGCCGAGCACCTCCATGCGGTCGGCCAGCAGCTCCTGCAGGTGGGCCTCGACACCGTCCTTGATCAGCCCGGGGTCGACACCGAGCTCGTGCGTGGAGTCGTGCAGCACGTCCTCGATGGTGATGATCAGCTGCTCGCCGGCCTTGTTGGTGACCGTCCAGACCCCGTCCTCGCTCTCCTTGAGCGTGCAGGGGGGCGACATCCAGTTCAGCGGCTTGTAGGCACGGTCGTCGGCATGGACGGAGACACTGCCGTCGGCCTTGACCAGGAGCAGCCTGGTCGCCGACGGCAGATGGGCGGAGAGCCGGCCCGCGTAGTCCACGGAGCAGCGGGCGATGACGAGACGCATGGTCGGCTACGTTACTCGCTACCGGGCGCGGTCGGAAAATGGCCTGTAGTGAGTGCTCCCGCCTAGTGCCACGGGACCTCTCCGCCTACGGTTGTGCCTGGAGGCCGTCATGCGGGAGAACGCCGGGCGGCTTCTGCCCGTAGTCCGTCTGACTCCTCGGACAGGGGGGTCACGAGAGGAGTACTCATGTCGCTCGACGTCTCACCGGCCCTCCTCGAACAGGCCGAGCGAGGCGAGGTCGACGAACGGGAGTTCGTCGACTGCGTCCGGACCTCCCTGCCTTACGCATGGGACATGATCAGCTCTCTGGCGGCACAACTCAAGGTGGACGGCGGTCCGTTCGCCGACAACCAGGTGCCCCCGCCGGACGAGAACGCGCGTGGCCAGCTGCTCCGCGCCCTGGCGAGTGACGCGATACGGGGGGCCCTGCAGCGCCACTTCGGGGTCCGGCTGGCGTTCCAGAACTGCCACCGGGTCGCGGTGTTCCCGCTGGACCCGGCGGTCGACGAGCGGTACGCCACCTTCACCTCCGTCCGCGCGCAGCTGCTGAACCAGTCCCCGGAACTCCGGGACTGCTGAACCGGGCGCGGTGCTCCCGCCATTGGTCGCAATAGGTCGCACCACTGCTCTTTGAGGTTTCAATCAGGCCAATTGCGGGAGCACTTCACCGCCGAGCCGTGCCACGTTCTCCTCGGTGGCGGCGAGATCACCGGAGCCCTCCACGAGGAGGGCGAAGCGGCGGATGCCCGTCCGCTCGGCGGTGGCGGTGAGACGGTCGGCGCACAGCGCCGGCGGGCCCACGGGGTGGAGCCCGCAGAGGAGTTCGGTGTAGGCGAGGGGGTCGCGCATCGTCCGCGGCCGGCCGTCGACCGTACGGTGTGCGGCCAGGCCCTGCTGGAGCCAGCCGGGCATCGCCTTGGTGAGGGTCTCCACGGCGTCCGCGCGGCGGTCCGCGATCTGTACGACGCCCGCGGAGACGTGTTCCGCCGCGGCCACCGATTCGGGTGAAAGCCCTGCGTCGCGGGCCTCCGCCTGCCACATTGCGACCATGGCGGCTTTGTCCTCGTCCCCGCAGTGCATGCCCAGCAGCATGGGCAGACCCCTGCGCGCCGCGAGACGGACGCTGCCCGGCGAGGTGCAGGCGACGACGACCGGCGGACCACCGGGCGCCTCGAACGCGTCGGGACGCGGGACGACCTCGACCTCTCGGAAGGCGAATCGTTCCCCCGAGGCCCCCACCCGGGGCTCGCGCAGCCACCGCAGCAGCAGATCCAGCGACTCGGGGAAGCCGCTCTCGAAAGCGGCGAGTCCGGCGCCGAAGACCTCCAGATCCACCCAGGGGCCGCCGCGGCCCACGCCCAGCGTGAACCGGCCGCCCGAGGTGATGTGCAGCAGCGCCGCCTGCTCGCCGACCGCCACCGGGTGCGCGGTCGGCAGGACGCTCACGGCCGTGCCGACCCCGATCCGGCGCGTCCTGCCCAGCAGCAGCGCGGCGAGCGTCACGGCCGACGGGCACACGCCGTACGGCACGAAGTGGTGCTCCGCCAGCCACACGGTGTCCAGCCCCGCCCGCTCCGCCGCCTCGGCCGACCGCACCGCGCGGTGCAGCGCCTCCTCCGGTCCCTGCCCAGGGAACTGGGCGGCGAGGACGAAAGTACCGACACGCATCGTGCTTCACACCTTCCTCGGTGGCCGACACGGCTCCCCTAGCGGCATTAACGTCTGACACGTGCCAAAGGCACGGCACGGCCACCTCGATTTCATGATTTTTCAGGCGGCGGCCGGATGGGAGGGTTGCCCGACCGGGTATTCGGCGCGGCGGACGGTGCGCGTAGGCTGGGTGGCGGCCGAGTCCCCCGACCGCGTGAGGTGTGTGCCCGTGTCCCCGCGCCGAAACCGCCCGCGAGGCGCCGCCGGCCGACCCGAGGAGCGACCCGAGGCCGGACCGGCCCGGGGCCCGGAGCGCGTGGAGACCTGGCAGGGCCAGCAGTGGACGGTCCGCCAGCTGTCCGGGAGCACGGGCGGCAAGTTCTACCGCTGCCCCGGCTGCGACCAGGAGATCCCGCCGGGGGTCGGCCACTTGGTGGCCTGGCCGGAGTACGGCGGCGTGGAGGACCGGCGCCACTGGCACACCGCCTGCTGGAACGCGAGGGACCGCCGGGGCGCACGACTCCAGCGGTCCCGCAACGCCCCCCGGTACTGAGCGGGGGGCAGGAGGCCCGGTGTCCGGGCCGGGTCAGACGTCGCGCTTGGCGAGCGCCGCGTAGGCCGCGCCCAGGGCGGCGGCCGTGACGATCGCCAGGAGCACCAACTGGCGCACGCCGTCGGCGTCGCCGTCGCCCAGCATCGGCATCTGGTGGAGCGACGCGATGGCGTTGGGGGAGGAGTACTCGATCAGTTTCTCCTGCACCGTCCGGAGGTTCTCCGACTGCATGAAGATCGCGATGATCAGCGGCAGCAGGACCAGGCCCATCATCGTGGTGATCGCGCCCGCGGAGTGCCGCAGCAGCGCGCCCACGGCCAGGGAGAGCAGACCGAGCAGGGCCACGTACAGGCCGACGCCGACGGTGGCGCCGAGCCACTGGCCGCCCTCGGCGGCGCTGAGGCCGTCCTCGACGACGAGCCGCGCGCTCACGAAGTCCGGTTCCCCCACCGGCTTGCCGCCGAAGGCGGCGTCGTTCATCAGCGCGGTGAGCGCGCAGGCCACGGTGGTGACGGTGAACGTCAGCGCGAAGAAGACGATCGCCTTCGCGGTGAGCACCCGGCCGCGCCGGGGGCACACGGTGAGGGTCGTGCGGATCATGCCCGTGCCGTACTCCGAGCTGATCACCAGCACCCCGAGCGTCATGACGCAGAGCTGGCCGAGGAGCACCCCGAACAGGCCGAAGGCGAGCACCGGTTCGGTGACGCGCTCGGGCGAGGACAGGCCGACGACGAGCAGGTTGATGCCGAGGATCAGCACCAGCATGACGCCGAGCGTCCAGAGGGTGGAGCGCACCGTACGGATCTTGGTCCACTCGGACTTCAGCGCGTGGCCGAGGTGGGTGCCGGCCGTCGGGAGGGTGGAGGAGAACTGCGGGGCCGGGAGGGGGACGGGGGCGGTCATCGGGCGTCCTCGGCGGGCTGGGTCGGCTGGGTCGGCTGCGCGCCGGGCGGGGCGGACGGCGCGGCCGGCGGCGGGGGAAAGGCCGGCGCGGCCGGCGGCACGGGCCGGGCGGGGGGAGCCGGCAGCTGCGCGTAGGGGGTGAAGGACGCCGCGGCCGGCGCCGCCCCGGGGCCCGGCTGCACCGGCGGGGCGTACGGCTGCTGCGGATACCCGTGGCCGTGCCCGTACGGCGACTGCTGCGGATACCCGTGCCCGTACGGCGACTGCTGCGGGACGGGATGCGGCCACGGTCCCTGCGGCGGCGCGCCCCACCCGCCCGGCGCAGGCGCGGTGGCGGGCTGCCGCAGGCCCTGCCGCGGGTCGGCCGAGGAGCGGTAGTCCACCGCGCCGTTGGTCAGGCGCATGTAGGCCTCCTCGAGCGAGGCCTGGTGCGGGGAGAGCTCCCACAGCCGTACCCCGGCCTCGTGGGCGAGGTCGCTGATCCGCGGCAGCTCCAGACCGGTCACGCGCAGGGCGCCGTCCTGCTCCTGCTGCACCTGCGCGCCCGCTTCGGTGAGCGCCTTCGTCAGCTTCTCGCGGTCCGCGGCGACCTCCGGGGTGCGCACCATCGCGAAGCCGGCGGAGTGGTGGGCGATGAAGTCCTTGACGCTCATGTCGGCCAGCAGCTGCCCGCGGCCGATCACGATCAGGTGGTCGGCGGTCAGCGCCATCTCGCTCATCAGGTGCGAGGAGACGAAGACGGTACGGCCCTCCGCGGCCAGTCCGCGCATCAGATGCCGTACCCAGTGGATGCCCTCCGGGTCCAGTCCGTTGACCGGCTCGTCGAACAGCAGCACCTCGGGGTCGCCCAGCAGCGCCGCCGCGATGCCGAGGCGCTGCCCCATGCCGAGCGAGAAGCCCCGCGAGCGCCGGTGCGCGACCTCCCGCAGGCCCACCGCCGCCAGCACCTCGTCCACCCGGCGGTCCGGTATCCCGGACAGCTGCGCCAGGCACAGCAGGTGCTGGCGCGCGCTGCGTCCGCCGTGCACGGCCTTGGCGTCCAGCAGCGCACCCACCCGGCGGGCGGCGTTGGGCAGGTGCCGGTACGGCAGCCCGCCGACGGTCACCCGCCCCGCCGTCGGGGTGTCCAGGCCCAGGATCATCCGCATCGTGGTCGACTTGCCGGAGCCGTTGGGCCCCAGGAAGCCGGTCACGGCGCCGGGCCGCACCTGGAAGGACAGGTTGGCGACGGCGGTCTTGCTGCCGTAGGTCTTGGTGAGGCCGCTTGCCTCGATCATGCTTCGCCCCCCAGGCGGACGGTCCGCGTCGCCCCCGAGAGGTGAGGAGGCCCGCAGGGGCGGGGTCGGTTCCCGCCCCTGCGGGCCCGGATCACCAGGCGGCGGTCAGGCGTCCCGCTTCTTCAGCAGCACGTAGCCGCCGATCAGCGCGGCGACCACCCACAGCGCCATGATGCCGAGGCCGCTCCACGGGCCGTACGGCGCGGGGTCGTTCGGCGGGATCGTCGCCCGCATGATCGTGCTGCCGGCCTGGTCCGGGAAGTACCGGGCCACGCTCTTGGCTCCCGGCACGGCCGAGAGGATGCCGGAGACCAGGAAGAAGAAGGGGATGAGGATGCCCAGCGAGACCAGCGGGCTGCGCAGCATCGCCGCGACGCCGACCGCGAAGAGCACCATCAGCGTCATGTAGAGGCCGGCCCCGAAGACCGCGCGCAGCACTCCCGGATCGCTGATCGAGGTGGCGAGGTCACCGCCGAGGATGGCCTGCCCGACGAAGAAGGAGACGAAGCTGACGATCAGCCCGAGGACGAAGGTGATGCCGGCCGCGACGGCGACCTTGGAGAAGTAGAAGGCCGCGCGCTGCGGCACCGCCGAGAGCGAGGCCCGGATCATGCCCGTGCTGTACTCGCTGGAGATGATCAGCACGCCGAAGGTGATCAGCGCGAGCTGGCCGAGGAAGAGACCGGACAGGCTCTGGGCCGTGGGGTCGAACTGGGCGCGGGCGCCCTCTTCGATGGTGTCCCACTGGGTGCGGAAGAGCAGGCAGAACAGACCGCTGATGACGATGGTGGAGACGGCGGCCGACGCCAGCGTCCACACGGTCGACCGGACGGTCCTGACCTTGGTCCACTCCGACTGCAGAACAGCGGTGGTCGCTGCCATGTCAGGCTTCCTTTCCGGCGCGCGTGTTCCAGGCGGCACCCCACTGGGGCGCGGGGGCGGCGGCCTCGCCGCTCTCCGCTGCGGGGCCGCCGGCGTGGTACTCCACCGATTGCGCGGTGAGTTGCATGAATGCCTGCTCCAAAGAGGCCTGCTGGGAGCTGAGCTCGTGCAGCACCAGCTGGTGGCTGGCGGCGAGTTCGCCGATCGTGGCCGGCTCCACGTCCTCGATCTCGAAGGCGCCTTCGCCGTCGAGCACCGGGGTGATCGACGCGGCCGCCAGCGCGTCCTTCAGCTTCTCCGGCTCGGGCGTGCGGACGCGCACATAGGAGCGGGAGTTCGCGGTGATGAAGTCCGCCATCGTCGTGTCCGCCATCAGCTTCCCGCGGCCGATCACGATCAGGTGGTCCGCTGTCAGCGCCATCTCGCTCATGAGATGGCTGGAGACGAAGACCGTCCGGCCCTGGGCGGCCAGTCCCTTCATCAGGTTGCGGATCCAGTGGATGCCCTCCGGGTCCAGTCCGTTGACCGGCTCGTCGAACATCAGGATCTCGGGGTCGCCGAGCAGCGCCACGGCGATGCCGAGGCGCTGTCCCATACCGAGGGAGAAGCCCTTGGAGCGCTTCTTGGCGACGGGTGCGAGACCGACGACCTCCAGCACCTCGTCGACCCGGCGGCGCGGGATGCGGTTGGACTGGGCCAGGCACAGCAGATGGTTGTACGCCGTGCGGCCGCCGTGCACGGCCTTGGCCTCCAGCAACGCCCCGATGTGCTTGAGCGGTTCGTGGAGTTCGCGGTAGTGCTTCCCGTCGATGCGGATGCTGCCGCTGGTCGGCCTGTCCAGGTCCAGCATCATGCGCATCGTCGTGGACTTCCCCGCCCCGTTGGGACCGAGGAAGCCGGTGACCACCCCCGGCCGCACCGTGAAGGTGAGGTCGTCCACCGCGGTCTTGTCGCCGTACCGCTTGGTCAGCCCCTGCAACTCGATCATGCGGTATACACTATGCGGCCGCGAGGGGCCATGCACCCGGAATTCAGGCACCCGTTTGTGTTCCCGGAATCATCGAGCCCCTCGCCGAGGAGGCGGGGGGCTCGATCCGTTCCGGCGCCGTCCGGAGCGTCAGCGCTGGGCCGGGACGCTGCGCGAGACGGGCTCGTCGTCGGAGGGGGCGCCGGCCGCGGCGACCGCCGCGCCGGTCAGCGTGGCCAGCATCTCGCGGACGTTGGTCAGCTGGGCGTTGATGCTGTCGCGGCGGTTGGTGAGCGCCGCCAGCTCGCGCTCGGACTCGCTGCGGATACGGTCCGCCTTGGCGTTCGCGTCGGCCACGATGTCCTCGGCCTGGCGCTGCGCGGTCTCCACCGTCTGGCGGGCGCGGCGCTCGGCGTCGGTGCGCAGCTTCTCGGCCTCCAGGCGGAGCTGCTCGGCGCGGTGCTCGATCTCGGCGAGGCGCTTCTCGGCCTTGGCCTGACGGGACGCCAGGTCGCGCTCGGACTGCTCGCGGCGCTTGGCCAGGTTGGTCTCGAAGTCGGCGGCGGCCTGGGCCGCCTTGGCGCGGGTCTCCTCGAAGAGGGCGTCCGCCTCCTCGCGCTTGGCCTGCGCGTCCTTCTGCGCGTCGGTGCGCAGCTGACCGGCCTCACCCTTGGCCTTCTCGACGATGCGCTCGCCCTCGTCCTCGGCCTTCGCCTTGCGCTCGGCGGCGTAGGACTCCGCGTCGTTGCGCACCTGGGCGGCGGCGGACTCGGCCAGCTCCCTGTGCTGCTCGGCGGCACGGCGGGCCTCGTCGCGCAGGTCCTTCGCCTCCTCCTCGGCGAGGCGAAGGATCTTCTCGACGCGGGCGCCGAGACCGGCGTAGGACGGTTCGGCGTCGTTGACCTGCGCCTGCGCGTTCTGCGTCTCGAGGTGGAGCTCCTCGATGCGCTTCTCCAGCGCGTTGATCCGGGCCAGTGCGCTGTCACGGTCGGCGACCAGCTTGGTGATGCGGTCGTCCACCTGCCCGCGGTCGTATCCACGCCGCACGAGCTCGAAGCCGAAGGGGGAGGAAGTGTCGCTCATGAGGATCCTGTCAACTCAGACCGGGTGGGGTGATGGGGGGAATCCTAGGGGCCCAGGCGGCGTGCCTCACAGTCACTGTCCAGTAACTGTGCACAATGACCGCTCAATCGAGTGGCGCATCGTCGGACCGCTTGCTCCCTGTCCGTGTCGTACCGGCTGCTGCACCAGCAGTGACCGCGTTCTTGCCGTTCGGTGTGGCGTTCTGACCGTTGCCCTTACCTCCGTCGTTCGGTTGCTGGAATGACTCCAGCGCCTCGAGGACATCCTGCACCCGGGTGATCTCGGCGTTGATGTCCTGGCGGCGCCGGCTGAGCACCTCGAGTTCCTTCTTGCCCTCGGCCACGATGCGCTCGGCCTCGGCGCGGGCCTCGCCGCGCACCCGCTCCGCCTCGCGCTCGGCCTCGTTCTTCTTCTGCTCGGCCCCCTTGAGCAGTTCCTCGGCCTTCTTCACCGCGGCGATGCGGACCTTGCTGGCCTCGGCGCTCGCGGTGGACCGCGTCTCCTCGGCCTTGGCCTCGGCGTCCGCGACCAGTTCGCGGGCCTTGGCCTCCGCCTTCTCCAGCTGCTCCGTGGCGGCCGCGACCAGCTTGTCCACCCGCTCGCCCGCCGACTTCATCGTGGCGGCCGACTCGGTACGTGCCCGCTCGTGGAGCTCCTCGACCTCGGCCTCGACGCGCTGCCGCAGCTCCTGGGCGCGCTCGCGGATGGCGGTCGCGTCCCTGCGCGCCTCTCCCAGCAGGGTGTCGGCGTCCGTACGGGCGCGCTCCACCATGGTGTTGCTCTCCGCCGTGCCCTCGGCGACGATCCGCTCGGCCTCCGTGCGGGCGGCGCCGACCATGGTGTCGGCCTGCTCCTCCGCGGCGGCGCCGATCTTCAGCGCCTCGCCCTGCGCCCGGGAGACGAGTTCGTCCGCCTGCTCCGCGGCCTCGGCGCGGCGCTTGTTGGCGTCCTCGCGCGCCTCGTCGCGGATCCGGTCGGACTCCGCCCGGGCCGCCTCGGCGTCCCGTTCGGCGGACTCCAGGGAGTCCTTGGCGAGGATGCCCAGCCGCTCCGCCTCCGCGCGGGCCTTGGTGATCAGCTGGTCGGCCTGCTGGGCCGCGTCCGTGCGGCGCCTGTTGGCCTCGTCGCGCGCCTCGTCCAGGATGCGGCGGCCCTCCGCCTCGGCGGCGACCAGCGATTCCTCGGCCGCGCGGCGGCGCTCCTCGGCGTCGCGCTCCGCGGCGTCGAGGGCGTCCTTGGCCAGGATGCCCAGCCGCTCGGCGTCGCGCTGCGCCTTGGCCACGGTCTCCTCGGCCCGTGCGTCGGCGTCGGCGCGCAGCCGGTCCGCCTCCTCGATGGCCTCGGTGAGCAGTCGGTCGGCCTGCTCCGCGGCCTCCGCACGCTGCCGGTCGGCGTCCGCACGGGTCTCCGCCCGCAGCCGGTCGGCCTCCTCGATCGCCTCGCCGACCGTGCGGTCGGCCAGCCGGCGGGCCTCGGCGGCCTCCTCCTGCGCCTCGCGGCGCATCCGCTGGGCGTCCTCGGTGGCGCGCTCGCGCTCGGCGTTGGCGTCCGCGTGCAGCCGGTCCGCGGCCTCCTGGGCCTCGGACCGCAGGCGCTCCGCGGCGTGCTCGGCCGCCGAGCGCAGGCCCGCGATCTCCTCCTCGGCCTGCTCGTGCAGCCCGTGCACCGAGTCCCGCACCTGCTGGGCGGTCTGCTCGGCCGCGCCGACCAGCTCGGCCGCGTGCCGCTCGGCCTCGCCGACCAGCCGCTCCGCCTCGGCGCCGGCCTCCTCCACCCGCTTGCGAGCGGCCGCCAGCAGCTCCTCGCCCTCGCGGCCGGCCTGCGCGCGCTCCTGCTCGGCCTCGCCGCGCGCCGCGCTCAGCAGCTCCTCGGCCTCCCGGCGGCGCCGCGCGGCCTCCTCCTGGGCGGCGGACAGCGCCTCGGCCGCCTCGGCCCGCAGCCGTGCCGCCGTCTCCTGCGCCTCGGCCCGCAGCCGGTCGGCGGTCTCCTGGGCCTCGGTGCGCAGCTGCTCCGCCTCGGCGGCGGCCTCGCCCCGCAGCCGCACGGCGAGCTGCTCGGCCTCGGCCCGGGTCTTGGACGCGTCGGCGGCGGCCTCGTCGCGCAGCCGCGCCGTCTCCTGCTCGGCCTGCTCCTGCAGCCCGCGGACCCGCTCGGCGACCTCCGTGCGCAGCGCGGCCGCCTCCTCGGCGGTCTCGCGGCGCAGCCGCTCCGCCTCCGCGCGGGCCTCGCGCAGCGCCTCCTCGGCGGCGGTGATGCGGCGTTCGGCCTCCTCGCGCAGCCGGACCAGATCGGCCTCGGCCTCCTCGCGCAGCCGCTGGGCGGCCCGCTCGGCCTCCTCACGCAGCGTCCGGCCGGCGCCCTCGGCGTCCTCCCGTACCTGCTCCGCCTGCTGCTCGGCCTCGGTGCGGATCTGCTCGGCCTCACCCCTGGCGCGCTCCAGCAGCTCGTCTGCCTGCTTGCGCAGGCTCGCGGCGCGCTCGATCGCCTCGGTGCGGGCCTTCTCCGAGTCGGCGGTGGCCTTCTGGCGGTGCTCCGCGGCGTCGGCCTTCGCCTTGGTCAGCAGCTCCTCGGCGGACCGGGCCGCCCCCTCGATCTGCTGCACCGCCTCGCGCCGCGCCTCGCCGCGGATGCGCTCGCCCTCGGCGACCGCCTCGGCGCGCAGCTGCTCGGCCTCGCCGCGCAGCCTGCGGGCCTCCTCCTGAAGCTCGACCGTCTTGGCGCGGTACTCCTTGGTGTCGTCCTTGGCGGTGCCGAGCAGCTCCTCGGCGGACTCCTCGGCCTGGCTGCGCAGCCGGTCCGCCTCGGTCTCCGCCTCGCGGCGGATGCGCTCGGCCTCCTCGCTCGCGGCGCGGGTGGTGGCGCGGGCGTCCTCGGTGGCCTTGGTGAGGACCTCCTCGGCGGTACGGGCCGCCTTGGCGAGAGCGGCCGCCGCGTCCTCGGCCGCCTCGGACCTCGCGGTCTCCTGCGCCTGGTCGCGCAGCCGCTCCGCCTCGGCCTTGGCGTCGGCGAGGATCTGCTCGGCCTCGGCCTTGGCGGCCTCCGCCTCCTTGGTCGCCTCGGCGACCAGCCGCGCGACCTCCGCCTTGGCCGTACGGGTGCGCTGCTCGTTGTCGGCGTCGACCGTGGCCAGCCGCTTGGCGGCGCTCGCCGCGGCCTCCTCGCGGAGCCGGTCGGCCTCGCTCTGCGCCTCGCGCAGCTTCTCCTCGGCCGCGCGCAGCTTCTCCTCGGCGGAACGCGAGAGTTCGCCGGCCTGGGCGCGCGCCTGGTCGGCGTCGCTCTGGGTGGAGGCACGCAGCTGCTCGGCCTGGGCGGTGGCCTCCTGGGCCTGGGTGGCCGCGGCGTTCAGCAGCCGCTCGGCGTCCGCGCGGGCCCGGCGCAGCAGTTGCTCGGCCTCGGCCCGGGCGGCCGCCGCATCGGCCTCCAGCCGGTCCCGGGCGCCCTCGGCGATCCGCTGGGCCTCGGCGCGGGCGGCGGCCAGCGCGGCCTCCGACTCGGCGCGGGTCTCCTCCATGAGCCGGCGGGCCTGCGACTCGGCGCGGGCGCGCAACTGCTCGGCCCAGGCCACGTTCTCGTTGACGTGGCTCTCGACGTTGCTGCGGCGCTCGGCCAGCTCCTCGTCCAGCCGGCGGCGCCTGGCGACGGCCTCGGCGTGCCACTCGGCCTCCACGCGGGCCTGGTGCTCGGCCTGCTCCTGCAGCAGCCGCTGGGTGGCCGCGCGGGCCTCGCGCAGCTCCCGCTCGGCGTCGGCGCGCAACTGGTCCGCCTGGATCTGGGCGTTGCGCAGCAACTGGTCGGCCTGGTGGCCGAGGTTGTCGTAGGCAGGGCGGCTCGCGAGGTTGCGGCGCGCCTCGTGCAACTTGGCGCGCAGCACCTCGACCTGGTAGCCGAGGTCTTCGGCATGCTGGACGACCTTGTCCCGCTCCTTGCGAAGCCGCTCCATCTCGGCCTCGAACTGCGAGAGGTGGTCGTCCTCAACCTCGTAGCGGTCGTAGCCCCGCACTGCGCGGTCCCATCCGTCTCCTGGTGTACCCACCCGCCAACCGAGTGAGATTCCCCGGGGCCCCGTTCACCGCGGAGCCTTCGGAGAATTGTGTCCGATCCCACGCCGAGGCGCGGGCAGGTACCCCAGCCCACCCCGGGGTCGCCAGGCCACTCTACCGGGGCGAGTCGCCTCCGGTCAGTGGTCTTCGGCCGAGGTGACCAGCTCGGTGAGCACTCCGTGGCAGTCCTTGGGATGCAGGAAGGTGATCCGCGACCCCATGGAGCCCCTGCGCGGGCTGTCGTACAGGACCCGCACCCCCTTGTCGCGGACGGCCGCCGCTTCCGCGTCGACGTCCTCGGTTCCGAAGGCGATGTGATGCACCCCCTCGCCGTTCTTGGCCAGCCACTTGGCGACGGGGGAGTCGTCGCGGACGGGCTCCAGCAGCTGGAGGTAGGAGGCTCCGCCGTCGGAGGTCTCGTTGATCTTGAGCATCGCCTCGCGCACGCCCTGCTCCTCGTTGACCTCGGTGTGGAACACCTCGAAGCCGTAGGTGGCACGGTAGAACTCGACGGTCGTGTCGAGATCGAAGCAGGCGATGCCGATGTGGTCGATTCGCGTCAGCATGACTCCAGTGGACGCCCGGTCCATGTGGTCACGCAACGTGCGCGCGATCACACTGTCCGCCGGGTGACCGCCGGCTCCACCCCTCAGTACATTGACAGCACCCTTGAGAACCGTCGTTAACCTTCCCTCCGTGCAAAGGGGCCGCGTCATGACCAGCCAGGCACGAACGTCCGTGATCGTCGCAGGTGCGCGCACCCCCATGGGGCGGCTGCTCGGCTCGCTGCGCTCCTTCTCCGCCGCGGAACTGGGCGCCGCCGCCATCAAGGCCGCCCTGGACCGGGCCGGCGTCGACGGCGAGCAGGTGCAGTACGTGATCATGGGGCAGGTACTCCAGGCGGGTGCCGGGCAGATCCCCGCCCGCCAGGCCGCGGTCAAGGCCGGCATCCCGATGGACGTGCCGGCGCTGACGATCAACAAGGTCTGCCTGTCCGGGCTGGACGCCATCGCGCTGGCCGACCAATTGATCCGGGCGGGTGAGTTCGACGTCGTCGTCGCCGGCGGCCAGGAGTCGATGACCAACGCCCCGCACCTGCTGCCCAAGTCCCGCGAGGGCTTCAAGTACGGCGCCATCCAGATGCTGGACGCCATGGCGCACGACGGCCTCACCGACGCCTTCGAGGACATCGCCATGGGCGAGTCGACCGAGAAGCACAACACACGCCTGGGCATCGGGCGTGCCGAGCAGGACGAGATCGCCGCGCTGTCCCACCAGCGGGCGGCCGCCGCGCAGAAGAACGGCCTGTTCGAGGCCGAGATCACCCCGGTGCAGATCCCGCAGCGCAAGGGCGAGCCGGTGCTCTTCGCCCAGGACGAGGGCATCCGCCCCGAGACCACGGCCGAGTCGCTGGCCAGGCTGCGCCCCGCCTTCAGCAAGGAGGGCACGATCACCGCGGGCACCTCCTCGCAGATCTCCGACGGCGCCGCCGCGGTCGTCGTGATGAGCAGGGCCAAGGCCGAGGAACTGGGCCTGGAGTGGATCGCCGAGATCGGCGCCCACGGCAACGTGGCGGGCCCGGACAACTCGCTGCAGTCGCAGCCGTCCAACGCGATCGCGCACGCCCTCAAGAAGGAGGGGCTGTCCGTGGGCGACCTGGACCTCATCGAGATCAACGAGGCCTTCGCGGCGGTCTCCGTGCAGTCCATGAAGGACCTGGGCGTGACACCTGAAAAGGTGAACGTCAACGGCGGCGCCATCGCCCTCGGTCACCCGATCGGCATGTCGGGCGCCCGCATCGTCCTGCACCTCGCCCTGGAGCTCAGGCGGCGCGGCGGCGGCGTGGGCGCGGCGGCCCTCTGCGGCGGCGGCGGTCAGGGCGACGCCCTGATCATCCGCGTACCGGGCGAGTAGCGGAGCGCCGGAGCGTAACGGCAGGAACCGGCAGGAAACGGCGAGGGGGCCGAAGGGGAGCGGTCGTTGCCCCGAAGGACGGGGCCCTTCCCGGCTACCGCCGGGAGGGCCCCCGGCGACGACTGAGCGAACCGGAGGCGAACCGAGCCCCTGAGGGGCAACAGGCAGCAAGGAGCGCAGCGATGGACGTCCCCACCCTGGTGGAGCAGGCACGGCAGGGCCGCCCGAGGGCGGTGGCCCGGCTGATCTCGCTGGTGGAGGGGGCGTCCCCGCAGCTGCGCGAGGTGATGGCCGCGCTCGCGCCGCTGACCGGCGGCGCGTACGTGGTCGGCCTGACCGGCTCGCCGGGCGTCGGCAAGTCCACGTCGACCTCCGCGCTGGTCTCGGCGTACCGCAGGGCCGGCAAGCGGGTCGGGGTGCTGGCCGTGGACCCCTCCTCGCCGTTCAGCGGCGGCGCCCTGCTCGGTGACCGGGTGCGGATGAGCGACCACGCGTCCGACCCCGGTGTCTACATCCGCTCGATGGCCACCCGCGGCCACCTGGGCGGACTGGCCTGGGCCGCGCCGCAGGCGATCCGCGTGCTCGACGCGGCGGGCTGCGACGTGGTCCTGGTGGAGACCGTCGGCGTCGGCCAGTCCGAGGTGGAGATCGCCGCCCAGGCCGACACCTCCGTGGTGCTGCTCGCCCCGGGGATGGGCGACGGCATCCAGGCGGCCAAGGCGGGCATCCTCGAGATCGGCGACGTGTACGTCGTCAACAAGGCCGACCGGGACGGCGCCGACGCGACCGCCCGCGAGCTCAACCACATGCTGGGGCTGGGGGAAGCCCGGCTGCCGGGCGACTGGCGCCCCCCGATCGTCAAGACCGTCGCGGCCCGCGGTGAGGGCGTCGACGAGGTGGTCGAGGCCCTGGAGAAGCACCGTGCCTGGATGGAGGAGCACGGCGTCCTCGCGGAGCGCCGGCTGCGCCGTGCGGCCCTGGAGGTCGAGCACATCGCCGTCACCGCGCTGCGCGAGCGCATCGGCGACCTCCACGGCGACCGCCGGCTGGGCGCGCTGGCCGAGCGCATCGTCGCCGGCGAACTCGACCCGTACGCGGCGGCCGACGAGCTCGTCGCGAGCCTCACCGAACAGGCCTGAGGCTCCGCGGCGCGGATGTCCGCCGTTCGCGGGCGCGGCCCGCGTGGGGGACCGGCCCCGCGCGCGGGCGGCGCGCAGGCCCGTGCCGAGGGGGGCGGGGCGCCGGCGCGAGCCGATCGGCCGCCGCGGGGTCAGATCTTGCCGCGCACCGCGCGCAGGCGCTCGGCGACCGGGGCGAGGGCCGCGCGCAGGGCCGCCAGGTCCTCTTCGGGGAGCAGGTCGATGAAGTGCTCGCGGACGGCGGCGACGTGGTGCGGGGCGACCTTGCTCATGGTCTCCCAGCCGTCCTCGGTGAGGACGGCGAACAGCCCGCGCCGGTCGGACTCGCAGTTCTCGCGGCGGACCAGGCCCGCCCTCTCCATGCGGCTGATCTGGTGGGACAGCCGGCTCTTGGACTGCAGGGTGGCGCGGGCCAGGTCGCTCATCCGCATGCGGCGCTCGGGCGACTCCGAGAGGTTCACCAGGATCTCGTAGTCGTTGAACGTCAGGCCGAACGGCTGCAGGTCCCGTTCGAGCTGGTAGGTCAGCAGCTTGCTGACCTCCAGGTGGATGCGCCAGGTGCGCTGCTCGTCGGCGGACAGCCACGGGGTGCCGGTCGGTGTCTCCATGCTGAAATCATACCCAGGAAGTTGAAATACGGATCAATCGAGTCGCGGCGCGTGCCGGTGCGGTCACAGACCGAAGCGGCGCTGGAGGTCCCCGAGCTGCCCCGGAAGTCTCGGCGCGCCCTGCCCCGCGCCGGGGACGCCCCCGCCGCCGCCCGGTACGCCGGCCTCGTGCGGGACCGCGCCCGTGGCCTGCTCGGGCATCAGGACCTCGCTCGACTGGAGCAGCACCTGCCCCGCGCCGACGAACTCGAACTGGTGCTCCTCGCCCGAGGTTCCGCCGACGCCGGTCAGCGCCCGCAGTCCGCCCAGGACGCCGCGCAGGTACCCGTGGTCGTAATGGTGGCAGGGGGAGGGGCAGTCCGCCCAACCCACCAGGGCCTGGGGGTCGACGCGGACCGGGGGCTCGACGAAGTGCACGGCGCCGTTGGAGGCCGCCACGAACTTCCCCGTGCCGATCAGGGTGAGGAAGCCCGGGATGATGGACTGCTTGAGCGACAGACCGGGCTGGAAGGCCAGCAGGTTGCCCGACCGGATGGTCAGGTTGCCGTCCTTTAGGTCGTAGGAGTTCACGTCGAACGCCCGGTCGGCGAGGATCATCTTGCCCTGGCCCTCGGCGACCACCCAGTCGGCGGCGTGCAGCGGGGAGTGGAAGTTGCTGCGGACCAGCCCGTCGAGGGGGCCGTGTCCGATGCCGTGGAAGGCGATCTGCCCGTAGTAGGCGATCATCTTCCCCTTCTGCAGGAACCACTGGCCCTTCAGGTCGACGCTGAAGGCGTAGGGGTTGACGTTGTCGTCGGCCGGCAGGGTGTACGGGTCGTGGACGACCGGTCCGGTGCTCACAGCTTCTCCTCACTCGCCTGGACGTAGACCGTGCCCTGACCCGACAGCTCCAGTTGGAAGGCCTCGCCGGAGCCGCGGCCCACCATGTCCCGCCAGCCGAGCGCCGTGGACAGCTTGTTGCGTACGTCGCCGCGGTGGGCGACGTACGCCTGGGGGTCGACGTGCACCGGTCGCTGCGGGGTGATCGGCAGCTCGATGACGCCGCCGTGCGCCATCACCGCGACCGCGCCGTGCCCTTGCAGGGTCGTGGTGAACAGCCCCTGGCCGGTGACCTGCCCGCGGATGACGCCCATGACGCCGCCCTGGGACCCCATGAACATCGTGCCCTGGCGCAGCGAGCCGTCGAAGGCCAGCAGCCGGTCCGCCTCGACGTACAGGGTGTCGCCGGTCAGGTCGACGCAGTGGACGTCATGGCCGCCGTGGCCGAACATCACTGAACCGTGGCCCTCGACGGTCATCAGGGGAGCGGCCTCGCCCGCGAGCCTGCGGCCGATCATCGAGCCGATTCCGCCCCGGCCGCCCTGCACATTGGGGGTGAAGGCGACCTGGCCGCGGTAGGCCAGCATGGCGCCGCGCTGGCTGAACAGCCGCTGGCCCGGCACCACCTGGGCCTCGACCATCTTCGAGTTGATGCGGGTGAACGGCATCAGACCTGCCCCCCGGTGGTGTTGCGCTCGCTCGGCTGCACATAGACCAGGCCGTCGCCCTCGAAGCGGATCTGGAAGGACTCGCCGCCGGACTCGCCGATCACCGTCCGCCAGCTGACGCCGGTCTGGAAGTGCTGCTGGAGGTTGCCGGTGTGCGCCACATAGGCGCCGGGGTCCACCTGCAGCGGCATCCCCGGGGCGACCCGGAGCACCACCGCCGGGCCGTCGGAGATGATCGCGGCCTGGCCGACGCCCTCCACCGTGGTGGTGAACAGGCCGTTGCCCTGCGAGGCGCCGCGCAGTCCGGTGAAGGTGGTGCCGGTGCGCAGCGCCGCCTCGGTGGCGAGCAGGTTGCCGGCCTCGACGTACAGCTTCTCGCCGTTCAGCCGCACGAGGTTGATCTCGCTGGCGCGGTCGGCGAAGTAGCAGGTGCCCTGGCCGCGTACCTCCATGACCTCCATGGACTCTCCGGTCAGCCGCCGGGTGACCATGCCGCGCAGTCCCTCGCCGCCCCCGGTCATCTTCTTGAAGCTCATCTGGCCCTCGTACGCGACCATCGAGCCGTTCCTCGCCTTGACGGCGTCGCCGGCCATGTCCACGGCGAGCACTTTGCTGCCCTGCAATCGAAACTGAGCCACGGGTCAGACCGTATCCGTCCGGGAGGAACCCGTCACGAGGTCGCACATGATGTCCTCCGGTTCCCTGCGGCGCTCCACCGGCGTTCCTCCTCCAAAGGCGGCTGCTTCGTCCGTCGGCGAAGAGGACGCGCCGGCGCCCTTCGGCGGTTCACCCTCTTCCGGCCGCCCTTCCCCCGGGGCCCCGGGGGAAGGGCGGCAGGCGGGCCGGGTCATAATGGGGGAAAGCGCTTGTGATCACATTCACAACGTCCTGGTCGCAGCGTGCCGCGTCCGCCGCAGCCCTGTCCCGATAGCGAGGTCCCGTGGACATCAAGACCGCCTCCGCCCTCAACCGGCTCCGCCTGGTCTCCGCCCCCGAGGCGGTGTCCTTCCTGATCCTGCTGGTCTGCTCGGTGCTCAAGCGCACCACGGACTTCAACGCCGTCCGGGTCATGGGGGCGATCCACGGCATCCTCTTCGTCCTCTACGTCCTGTTCTGGCTGGACGCCTGGAACCGCGCCAAGTGGCCGCTCGGCCGCGCCGCGCTGTACTTCGTGCTCTCCGTCCTGCCGACCGGCGGCTTCTTCGCCGAGCGCAGGCTGCGCCGCGAGGCGGAGGACAGCGTCATCGCCGCCCGCGCGCGCAAGGAGCTCAAGGAAGGCATGGTCGAGGCATGATCGTCGCCTTCTCCGTCACCCCGCTCGGCGTCGGCGAGGACGTCGGCTCCTATGTGGCCGACGCCGTCCGGGTGGTCCGCGAGTCCGGGCTGCCCCACCGCACCGACGCGATGTTCACCTCTGTCGAAGGCGCCGACTGGGACGAGGTCATGGACGTCGTCAAGCGCGCCGTGGCCGCCGTCGAGGCCCGGGCGCCGCGCGTCTCGGTGGTCCTCAAGGCCGATATCCGGCCCGGCGTCACCGACGGGCTCACCTCCAAGGTGGAGACCGTCGAGCGCTACCTGGCGCAGTAACCCATCGCACCCCGCCCGGGTGCGCGCTCCGCCGGTCAGTCGCCGGCGAGCGCGCTGCCCAGCGGGGTGCGCTCGTACAGCACCTGGTGGCCGTAGCGGCGCGAGGTGAGCAGGCCCGCCTCCCGCAGCACCGCCAGGTGCGCGGACACCGACGACAGGGCGAGACCGTGCCGGTGGGCGAGCGCGGTCGTGGTCGCGGGCTCGCCCAGGCCGCCGAGGAGAGCGGCGCGGTTGGCGCCGAGCAGACGCGCCAGGGCGTCGGAGGCGGCCTGCGGCGCCTGCCACAGGCCCCCGATGCCGCGCGCGGGATACGCGACGGTGCCCTGCCAGGGCGGGTCGAAGCCCGCCGCGACATCCGGCCAGACGAAGACGCTGGGCGCCAGGACCAGGCCGTCGCCACCCAGGTCGCGGTCGTGCTCCCGTGGCCTGTGCAGGGTGAGAGTGTCGTTCGCCCAGCTCAACGACGCGACGCCCGGGTCGCCGTCGGGGCCGAGAGGGGCCCAGGACGGGCTGCCCCCGTCAAATCGCTTGCCAGGAAACCGCGGGGCGTCGATATTCGCGCTGTGCTCTCTCGAATCCGCAGCCGCCGTCCACACACCACCACGCCTGCAGAGGACCACAACCGTGAGCTACACCGTCCGCGCGTTCACCCCCACTGACGAGACCTCCTGGCTCCACTGCCGGGTACTGGCCTTCCTGCGCACCGCGTACTTCGACGACGTCTCACGCGCCAAGCCCACGACGGCGGCGCCCGGCCTGGACCTGGTCGCCGCCGACGCAGCCGGCCGCGTCGTCGGGATCATGGACACCAGTGTCGAGGGAGACGTGGCGACGATCGACACCGTCGCCGTTCATCCGGACCACCAGCGCCGCGGCCTGGGCCGTGAACTCCTGGAGCAGACCCGCGACCGGGCACACGAGCTCGGCGCGGCCACCCTGGACGCCTGGACCCGGGACGACCCGGACACCTTGAGCTGGTACCGAGCGATGGGTTTCACGGAGAGCGATCACTACCTGCACGTCTACGCCAACCACTACCGCGACCCCGCGGAGCCCGGCCGAGCTGTCGCCGAGGCCCGGCCCGGGCTGCGAGCTCTCATGGTTTTCGCGCACGCCGGGCTCGCCGATGAGGAACGAATGCGACGGCAGTTCACCCGCGTCCACGTCTGCCGCCGCTTCGCCATGTCGCTCTGACCTGGTCCGCTTGCCGCCTTCCCGCCGGAAGGCGGCGAGCACGAGGCGGAGCGACCCGTACGTCGTGACGGCGGTGGCGGGTGGCACGGGGACGGCGGTGTGTGTGCTGCTGGTGCCGGCACGGGTGCGGCGGACCGCCTCCGGCGCGGTGTGAGCCGCCCGGCGCCGAGCGTGCGCCCGGGGCGCCGCGGACCGAAGGGGGTTGCGCGGCGCCACACGGCTCCGGGACCGGCACGCGGCGGCGGTGGGGACCCCCGGGCGAGCGGGTGCGCGGCCGGGGCGGTGCGGGCGCGGTACGGCTGGTGTGCGGCAGGGCGCGCACGGGCGGTGGGCCGGGGGCGGGTGCGCGGTGCGAGGCGGCCCCCTGGCCTCGTCGTGAGCGTCCCTGCGCCCGTGGGGCGACGCCCCTCGCCCGCCCGTAGTCGCAGACCGCCTTCACCGGTACGCCTCCGCCCGACCGTGCCGGCCGGCGGTGACTGCGCGTGGTGCGGTCGCGTGAGCGCACGCCCGCCGCGGTGCGGTGGGGCACCCCGCCGTGACGGCTCCTCGCATGGCAGCCCTCCCCAGGATGGCGGCTTACCAGGAGCGGGGTCCACTTGCCGGTGGCCGGCACACCTGTGGCCCTTCGGTGCCCGGAGCCCCGCGGTCGTGCCGTGGCGCCGGTGGGCAGTCCCGTCTTGCTCCGCAAGACGCGGCTGCCCAGCATATGACCGACGGGTAGGCTCGGGCCTGTGCCCAAGCCGCTGAGCCTGCCCTTCGACCCCATCGCCCGTGCCGACGAGATCTGGACCCGGCGCTGGGGGCGCGTGCCCTCGATGGTCGCGATCACGTCGATCATGCGTGCCCAGCAGATCCTGCTCGCCCAGGTGGACTCGGTCGTCAAGCCCTACGGTCTGACCTTCGCCCGCTACGAGGCCCTGGTGCTGCTGGCCTTCAGCAAGGAGGGCGAGCTGCCGATGTCCAAGATCGGCGAACGGCTCATGGTGCACCCCACCTCGGTCACCAACACCGTCGACCGCCTGGTGGCCGCCGGATTCGTCGCCAAGCGGCCCAACCCGAACGACGGCCGCGGCACACTCGCCTCCATCACCGCCAAGGGCCGGGAGGTGTGCGAGGCCGCCACCGAGGAGCTCATGGGGATGAAGTTCGGGCTCGGCGCGTACGACGACGAGGACTGCGCGGAGATCTTCGAGCTGCTGCGACCGCTGCGCATAGCCGCGGGGGACTTCCAGGAGTGACCCGCGCCACGGCACGCGGGGCCGGGGCAGGAGCCCCGACCGCACCGGTTACGCTCGTCCGCATGAAGCAGAGTGTTCTGACCCGGTACCGCGCCCTCGCCTATGTGACGGGTGTGCTGCTGGTGCTGCTGACCATCGGCGTCATCGCCAAGTACGTGCTGGAGATCGACGGCGCCGCGGGCTTCACCAAGGTCGTCAGCATCGCCCACGGCTGGCTGTACGTCGTGTACCTGGTCTTCGCCTTCGACCTGGGCTCCAAGGCGAAGTGGCCGCTCGGCAAGCTGGCCTGGGTGCTGCTGGCCGGGACGATCCCCACCGCCGCGTTCTTCGTCGAGCGCAAGGTGAGCCGCGAGGTCGCCCCGCTGGTGGTCCCCTCGGGTGAACCCGTCAAGGTCTGAGCCCCTTGACCTGCGCCTTTCTCCCTTCCCCCCGGGGGAGGGAGATTCGCCGTCGACAAGTACTAGGACGTCCAAGTATTTTTGCCCTGTAGGGGCCGTCCTCGTGCTGCGGGGGTGCGCCCGGTCGGCGAGAGAGGCGGAGACAGGGCATGGACGCTGCAGCCATCGAGGAGGGGCGCAGCCGCTGGCAGGCGCGCTATGACGCCGCCCGCAAGCGCGTGGCCGACTTCAGCACGCTGTCCGGCGACCCGGTCGAGCCGGTCTACGGCCCGCCCGCGGGTGCCGGCGTGCCCGGCTTCGAGCGCATCGGCTGGCCGGGTGAGTATCCCTTCACGCGCGGTCTGCACCCGACCGGTTACCGGGGCCGTACGTGGACGATCCGCCAGTTCGCGGGCTTCGGCAACGCCGAGCAGACCAACGAGCGCTACAAGATGATCCTGGAGGCGGGCGGCGGCGGCCTGTCCGTCGCCTTCGACATGCCCACCCTGATGGGCCGCGACTCCGACGACCCCCGCTCGCTCGGCGAGGTCGGCCACTGCGGTGTCGCCATCGACTCGGCCGCCGACATGGAGGTCCTCTTCAAGGACATCCCGCTCGGCGAGGTCACCACCTCCATGACGATCTCCGGACCCGCGGTGCCGGTCTTCTGCATGTACCTGGTGGCCGCCGAGCGCCAGGGCGTCGACCCCTCGGTGCTCAACGGCACCCTGCAGACCGACATCTTCAAGGAGTACATCGCGCAGAAGGAGTGGCTCTTCGCCCCGGAGCCGCACCTGCGCCTGATCGGCGACCTGATGGAGCACTGCGCGGCGGGCATCCCCGCGTACAAGCCGCTGTCGGTCTCCGGTTACCACATCCGCGAGGCCGGCTCCACGGCCGCGCAGGAGCTCGCCTACACCCTCGCCGACGGCTTCGGCTACGTGGAGCTGGGGCTGTCGCGCGGGCTGGACGTCGACACCTTCGCACCGGGGCTGTCCTTCTTCTTCGACGCGCACCTCGACTTCTTCGAGGAGATCGCCAAGTTCCGCGCGGCGCGCCGGATCTGGGCCCGCTGGATGCGCGACGTCTACGGCGCGAAGACCGACAAGGCGCAGTGGCTGCGCTTCCACACCCAGACCGCGGGCGTCTCGCTGACCGCCCAGCAGCCGTACAACAACGTCGTGCGCACCGCTGTGGAGGCCCTGGCCGCGGTGCTCGGCGGCACCAACTCGCTGCACACCAACGCGCTGGACGAGACATTGGCGCTGCCCAGCGCCCAGGCGGCGGAGATCGCGTTGCGGACGCAGCAGGTGCTGATGGAGGAGACGGGTGTCGCCAACGTGGCCGACCCGCTGGGCGGCTCCTGGTACGTCGAGGCGCTGACCGACCGCATCGAGGCGGACGCGGAGAAGATCTTCGACAAGATCAAGGAGCTCGGCGCCCGCGCGGTCCCGGACGGCAGGCACCCGGTCGGCCCGATGACCTCCGGCATCCTGCGCGGCATCGAGGACGGCTACTTCACCGGCCAGATCGCCGAGGCCGCCTTCGAGTACCAGCGCGCCTTGGAGAAGGGCGACAAGAAGGTCGTCGGCGTCAACTGCCACACGGGGTCAGTGACGGGTGACCTGGAGATCCTCCGGGTCAGCCACGAGGTCGAGCGCGAGCAGGTGCGCGTGCTCGCCGGCCGCAGGGCCGAGCGCGACGACGCGGCCGTCCGCAAGGCGCTGGACGCGATGCTGACGGCCGCCCGGGACGGCGGCAACATGATCGAGCCGATGCTGGAGGCGGTCCGCGCCGAGGCCACCCTCGGCGAGATCTGCGGCGCCCTGCGCGAGGAGTGGGGCAGCTACACCGAGCCCGCACGCTTCTGACGACGGACGCGGGGCCCGGGGGAATCAGGTGCTGTTCCCACCGGGCCCCGCGGTGCGCCGGGGGTGCCCTCCGGGCACCCCCGGGTCAGAACTGCTCGACGAAGTAAGGCTGCAGGGTCATCCAGCCGTTGCCGCGGGCGCCGTAGCGGGTGCCGTTGTCGCTCCGCGCCAGCGTGTACCAGGAGTCGACGTAGTCCGGGTCGTCGGTCCACCAGTCGTCCGGGACGGCGTCCAGGACGGCGTTCACCAGCGGGACGTAGACGCCCTGGTCGGCGATGGTCAGCAGGACCCCGGCGATGGCCTTGGCCAGTTCGCGGTAGTTGGTGCTGCCGTCGTCCTCCATCATCACGGCGTCGGCGAGGTCGTACTTGTACAGCGACCAGTTGACCAGGATCTGGTTCGGGCTGTAGGTCGTTCCGTCGTTGTCCAGGTACGGCATGTCGACGGGATCGACCCGCACGAGGCCGTCCTGGCCGAAGCCCGTGACGAGGGTGTAGATCTCCGCGTCCCCCTTGACCCACGGCTCCTCGTCGTCGGAGAGCCGGACCTGGGTGACGCGCGTGGTCCAGAAGCCGGCCGCGGCGGCAGCCATCGACGACGGGGCAGCGGAGCGCGGGGCGGACGGAGCGGAGGAGGCCAGGCCCTGGCGGTCGAGCTCTCCGCGGAGCACGTCCAGACCCGCGGCCAGCGCCTTGGAGCCGTCGATGTCGACGACGTACACCGGACGGGTGGGCGCGGTACGCGCGTCGAGGCGGTGGGCCCGGCCCAGGCTGTCGTAGGCGGTGACGGCGCTTGCGTCCTCGTCGGAAGCGGCCGCGGCCACCCACGGGGTGACGCCGGAGGCCAGCGCGCCGCGCATCGATTCGTCGCCGAGGCGCAGCCGCAGCAGGGAGCCGACGTCGGCGCCCAGGCCCTTGGCGGCGGCGATCCGCCGGTCGGCGTCGGCGAGCACCGGCCGCAGCCCGGGGCCGGCGAGGTCGGTGACGGCCACCTCGTCCGAGGCGAGCGCCGCGTCGCGGACGCGGGCGCTCCAGGATGCGTCGGAAAGGGAGCCGGCGATGGCGCGCGCCGCCTGGTCCTCGGCCACGGTGACGGCGGAGGACGGGGCATGGGCGCGCGGGGCGGCGGGCGCCGGGAGCGCGGTGGCGCTCTGGGCGGCCGTCAGGCAGATCAACGAGGCGGCGACGGTGGCGATGACGCCGCGCCGGGCGGGGTGAGGGTGTCTCACGGGGATCGATCCTCCTGGGGGCGAGCGTTCAACCGGTGCGCATACAGGGTGGAACGAGGGGAAGACCGGGCAACGGCCATGCGTGGCCGCCGGGTTGTCTATGCGAGTAGATGACCCGTCGGTAAGCATGACGGTGACATGCCATGCGGGCAAGGGGTGGAGCGGCTTTCCCCGGTGAGGACCGGGCGGACGCCCGGCGACCCCTGGGTCGGCGCGCCCGCCCTGGGACTAGGTAGGCGCGCCCGCCCCGAGGCCGCCCAGCAGCAGGCCGGTGAAGCGCGCCGCCCAGTCGCCGTCCACCGGTTCGCAACTGACGAGCGCGCGGTGCACCACGGCCCCCGCGATGACGTCGAAGACCAGGTCGACCTGCGGTGCGGGGTCGCCGTCGTCCGGCGGGATCTCCCCGCGCGCCTGGGCCCGCCGGCGGCCCTCGGCGACCAGCCGCTTCTGCCGGTCGACGACCGCCTGCCGGATCCTGCGCCGCAGCGCCTCGTCGCGGGTGGCCTCGGCGACCACCGCCATGAGCGCCGTCCTGGCGGCGGGCTGCTCCAGCAGGGCCGCGAACCGCAGGACCATGCCCTCGACGTCGGAGCGCAGGCTGCCGCGGTCGGGCAGGTCGAGTTCGTCGAAGAGCACGGCGACAGCGTCCACGACGAGTTCGCTCTTGTTCGCCCAGCGCCGGTAGAGGGTGGTCTTGGCGACGCCCGCGCGGGCCGCGACGTCGCCCATGGTGAGCCGGCCCCAGCCGAGCTCGACCAGCGACTGCCGCGCGGCGTCCAGGATCGCCCGGTCGGCCTCCGCACTGCGGGGGCGGCCGGTCCTTCTGCCCGTGGGGCGCGCGCACATGGCTGGGCACCCTATCCCCGTTGCGCCGGGCGCGACCCCCCGGTTACGCTACGCGTCGTATCGAAACTCGTGGGCCACCGAGCGCGGAAGAGGGCAGGCCTCGCGCCGGGGGCCGCGTCAGCGTTCCGCACCGTAGGTGGTGCTTTCGGGGGGCGATTCCCCGGGAACCGCGACGAGGGGGGAGGATTGGTCTCATGCAGCCACGGAACATGTCCATGAGCGGCGTGGTCGACCTCGCCGCGGTGAAGGCGGCCGCGGAGGCCAAGGCGAAGGCCGACCAGGCCCGCGCGGAAGCCGCCCGCCACGGGGGAGCGCCCGCCAGCCCCGTCGCCCTGGTGACCGAGGTCACCGAGGCCACCTTCGAGAACGATGTCCTGCAGCGTTCCGCCGAGGTCCCGGTCGTCGTCCACTTCTGGACCGACCGCGCGGACGCGAGCGTGCAGTTGCAGGAGACGCTGGAGCGGCTCGCCGGCTCCTACGCGGGCCGGGTCGTCGTAGCGAAGATCGACGTCTACGCGAACCAGCTGCTGGTGCAGCAGTTCGGGGTGCAGGGCATTCCGGCGGTGTTCGCGGTGCTGGCCGGCCAGGCCATGCCGCTCTTCCAGGGCGCCGCTCCCGAGGAGCAGATCCGCGAGGTGCTGGACCAGCTGGTCGCCGTGGCGGAGCAGCGGTTCGGCATCACGGGTGTGCCGGTCGAGGAGGGCGCGGAGGCGCCGGTCGCCGAGGAGCGGCCGCCCACCCCGCGCGAGATCGCGCTGTCTGCGGCGCACGACGCGCTGGACCGGGGCGACCTCGGCGGTGCGATCCAGGCGTACCGCAACGTCCTGTCGGACGATCCGGCCAACGCCGAGGCCAAGCTGGGCCTGGCGCAGGCCGAGTTGCTGCGCCGGGTGGAGGGCGTCGACGGGCAGGCCGTCCGCAAGGCCGCGGCCGACGCCCCGGCGGACGTGGCGGCGCAGCTTGCCGTGGCCGACCTCGACCTGGTCGGCGGGCATGTCGAGGACGCCTTCGGCCGCCTCGTGGACACCGTGCGGCGCACCGCGGGCGAGGACCGGGACACCGCTCGGCTGCGGCTGCTGGAGCTGTTCGAGGTGATCGGGGCAGACGACCCGCGGGTGGCGGCCGCGCGCGCGGCCCTCGCGCGCGTGTTGTTCTGACAAGGTCGCGTAAGCTGACCGCGCCTCGAAAGCCGTTTCGAGCCGATTGAACGACCGGCCGCGCTTTACCAAATCTTGATGAAGCGCGGCCGCTGTTACTTGCGGTAAGTGCGGGATGGGGGTCTGTCCCGGTCTGGCATTCAATGGGCGAATTTCACAGCCCTATCGCAACTACGCAGGGTGACGGCCATGGTCTAGACCATGCCGTCCGGGTGATCGTGCCGTTACCCGCTAGTAACGACGCCCCTTGTGCAGCGGCCCCGAATGCACCACGATCGGCCAAGCCCGGTCCGCCGTCGAGCAGTCGGCATCCAGTCGTCCGATCGTGAGCGGGTCCCCACCGGGCCGGGACGCCGAAGCTGTGCCAGCAGTGGCCGCGGCCCGGGGACAGGGGGGTCTCTGCCAGCCGGCAGGGCCTGTCCAGCAGGTTGCGCGAGAGCGTGGCCGTTGTGGTTGTCGCTCGGGGGTGATCGCCGATGTCTCGGACAGTGTCGTCCGCTCTTTCCCGCGTGACGGCCGCCGATACGGCGCTCTCCTTCCCGAGGACGTAGCACTTCTCCCATCCCGCCGCTATCCCCACGATTCCGGCCGGAGATGTACG
The DNA here is from genome assembly GCF_965342175.1 of Actinacidiphila sp. bgisy167. Classification (GTDB taxonomy): domain Bacteria; phylum Actinomycetota; class Actinomycetes; order Streptomycetales; family Streptomycetaceae; genus Actinacidiphila. The sequence continues at coordinate 18,326 of NZ_CBDRBL010000016.1, read as the reverse complement.
TCCGAGAAGGAGGAAAGTCATGGAGTCGCTCATCCGCGGCGGTACCAGATGGAGGCGGTTCGCCGTCGTCATGGTGCCCAGCGTCGCGGCCGCCGCGGCGATAGGCGTGGCCCTGGGACAGGGTGCGCTCGCCGCGTCGTTCAGCGTGTCGGGCCAGCAGTTCAAGGTCAAGGCCGAGGACCTGGACGGCCACGGCTTCGTCCAGTACGGAGCCCTCGACATCCAGCACGGCGGCAAGCCGATCCCGGTCGCGGTGTCCGCGTTCGACAGGGCCACGATCACCGGTCTGTGCCAGTCCGTGGTCGTGCCGACGCCGATCGGCGACGTCACGCTGAAGCTCGGTGCCGGCAACGGCGGCAAGAAGGTCGAGGCGAAGAACCTCTACATCGACCTCGACCAGCTGAACGCCGACGCGGAGTTCAAGGACATCAACATCGGTGTCGCGGCCGGTGACACCACATACGGCCCCGGGGTCGCGGCCGGTGACAAGGAGAGGACCGATCTCGGTTCCTTCGCGCAGGAGGCCCGATCGGCCCACCTCACCGGTGTGGAGCAGACCGCGTGGGCCACCAGCGCGGGCACCTTCAAGCTCAGCGGGCTGAGCATGTCGGTGAAGATGGGCTCGGGCAAGAAGTACGAGTGCTTCTAGCCTGACCGGAGGGGGTGGGGGGCACGGGATGCCCCTCACCTTTCCTCCTCCTCGACTCTTTTCAGAACGCCAGTCCCAGGGAGCTGTTTTCCATGAGCGCCGAGACATACGGACTGAGGGGCCGGTTCGGCTCGTGGCGGTACCGCTTCCGCGTATGGCGCGGGCAGCGGCCGTTCTGGGCGGGCCTGCTGACGCTGCTGGCCGGACTGCCCATCGCGTACTTCCCGTACGCCCATCTCTCACTCGGCGCGCTGAGCCTGACCATGGCCACCACGGCCGGGTCCGGCTCGCTGATCATCGGCGTGCTGCTGGTCGTGCTCGGCCTGACCATGTGGTTCCAGGCGGCGGTGCGGTTCTTCGCGGGCGTCGCGTCGATCCTGCTGGCGCTGGTGTCGCTGGTCGTCTCCAACTTCGGCGGCTTCGTGATGGGTTTCCTGCTGGGTCTTATCGGCGGTGCCCTCGCCCTCTCCTGGGCCCCAGGCGTACCGCCCGCCGACGGCGGCGCGGACCCGGCGGAACTGCCCGGCAGCGGCAAGGGCGACGACGGCGGCACCGGCCAGGCGCCGCCGCCCGGTTCCCCGTACGCGGCGGCCCACGGCGCGTACCCGGCGGCCGCCGCCGACCCGGCCGAGGGTCAGGAGGGGACCGCCCCGCGGCGTCCGGCGGACGCCGCCGAGACCGTAGACGCGAACGGGAGGCACAGTGCGGGGTGATGAGGTCGAGCCGGCTTCCGGGGCCGCCGCGGGCAGCGGCGCCCGTGGCAGGACGGGCCCGCGGCACGCGGCGCCGAGGAAGTCGCTGCTGACCAAGTTGCAGATGCCCGCGGGCAAGGCGATAGCCCTGGCCGCGATGCCGACGGCGGTCCTGATGGGCATGGGCCTGACCCCGCGGCTGGCCTCCGCCGACGAACTGCCGAGGAACCCGTTCTCGGGCACGAAGTGCGTCGAGCAGCCCGACGAGCCGTCGCACGCCGCGACGCCGACCACGCCGCCGGTCGGTACACCGTCGAGCGGCGGCGCCACGACCCCGACGCCGACCGGGGGAGCCTCGTCGCACGGCCCCTCCTCGGGCTCCGCCGATGGAGGGAGCGGCGGCAAGGGCGAGGCCGGCGGAGGCGGTTCTTCCGGCGGTGGCGGTTCCTCCGGCGGCCCGGGGGCGACGGCGCCGTCCCCGTCCGCCTCGCCGTCGGCGGCCGACCAGCACGACCTGCTGGACCCGTTGGGGATCGACGACGCGCTCGGCGACCTGCTGGGCCTCGGCAAGAGGAGCACGGGGTCCGACGAGGCCCCCTCGCCGGCCACGACGCCCGCCCCGGACGCGGTGTCGGCCGCCTCCTCGCCGGGCGCCGCAACGGGCACCGTCCTTGAGGAGGCGGGGAACACCACCGCCGCAGCGGGGAAGCCGGTGCCGGAGACGGGCGGGAAACTCGCTTCGACCGCCGGGAAGGCCGCGCAGGACGCCGGAGAAGTCGCGCAGACCGCCGGGAAGGCCGCGCAGCCCCTGCGCCCTGCGCGGAACCCCGCGGACGCGCCGGAGGACGGCAGGAGCCCGTTCCCGTGCCCGACCCACGACGCGCAGGCCCTGGCGGACGCCGCCTTCCAGGAGACGCCGTCGCTGCTGCCGGACGAGCCGTGGATCCTGCGCAGCAGCCTGCTGACCCTGACCGGGCTCCGCTACCACGGCATCGTCGAGGTCAAGACCTGGAGCGGGAAGGTCAAGAAGGTCCTGAAGTTCACCGCCACCGGCGTGGACATCAAGGACCTGCGGCAGGAGGTCATCGGCCCGAACGGCACCGTCGGCCACGTGGACGCCCGCAAGGGCAGCACCTCGACGATCCGGGACGGCACGGTGACGATGTACACCGAGTCGCTGGAGGGCAACCTCTTCGGGCTCATCCCGATCCTGTTCACCCCGGACACCCCGCCCCCGGTCGACGTGCCGGCCGCGTTCTTCAGCAACGTCACGGTGCGGCAGGCCGGGCAGTTCGGCGGCACGCTGACGATCCCCGGCATGCACGTGTACAACACCGCGGACTGAGCGGGGACCGCCCCGCCCTGCCTGAGCCCTTGACCTTACCCGCACCCGCACCCGCGAAACGGCGGAGGGCGCCGTCCCCGTGAGGGGAGGCGCCCTCCGCCGTCTCGCGTGCGCCGGGCGGTCCGGCGGCCGGTCAGACCGCGCGGTGACCGAGGTGGTGGACCCGCACCAGGTTGGTGGTGCCGGTGACACCGGGCGGGGAGCCGGCCGTGATGATCACGGTGTCGCCCTCGGTGTAGTCGCTGAGCTTCAGCATCTCCTGGTTGACGATCTCCACCATCTCGTCGGTGGTGTTCACGTGCGGGACGACGGTGGTCTGCACGCCCCAGGTGAGCGCCAGCATGTTGCGGGTCGACTCGTCGGGCGTGTACGCCACCACCGGCTGCGGCACGCGGTAGCGGGCCAGCCGGCGGGCGGTGTCGCCGGACTTGGTGAAGGCGACCAGGGTCTTGGCGTCCAGGTAGTCCGCGAGCTCGGCGGCGGCCCGGGCGACGGCGCCGCCCTGAGTGCGCGGCTTGCGGCCGTTGAGCGGCCACAGGCCCTGCTTGAGCAGCTCGACCTCGGCCGCCTCGATGATCCGCGACATCGTCTTCACGGTCTCGATCGGGTACTTGCCGACGCTGGACTCGGCGGAGAGCATGACCGCGTCCGTGCCGTCCAGGATCGCGTTGGCGACGTCGGAGGCCTCGGCGCGGGTCGGACGGGAGTTGGTGATCATCGACTCCATCATCTGGGTCGCGACGATCACCGGCTTGGCGTTGCGGCGGCAGAGCTCGATCAGCCGCTTCTGCACCATCGGGACCTTCTCCAGCGGGTACTCCACCGCCAGGTCGCCGCGGGCCACCATGACGCCGTCGAAGGCGGCGACGACGTCCTCCATGTTGTCGACCGCCTGCGGCTTCTCGACCTTGGCGATGACCGGCACGCGCCGGCCGACCTCGTCCATGACGCGGTGGACGTCACGGACGTCCTTGGCGTCGCGGACGAAGGAGAGCGCCACCATGTCGACGCCCATGCGCAGCGCGAAGCGCAGGTCCTCGATGTCCTTCTCGGACAGGGCGGGCACGTTGACCGCGGCACCGGGCAGGTTGATGCCCTTGTGGTCGGAGATGACGCCGCCCTCGACGACCAGGCAGCGGACCCGCTGGCCCTCGACCTCGATCACGCGCAGCGCGACGTTGCCGTCGTTGATCAGGACGGGGTCCCCGGCGCGGACGTCGGAGGGCAGGCCCTTGTAGGTGGTGCCGCAGATGGTCTTGTCACCGGGGACGTCCTCGGTGGTGATGACGAACTCGTCACCGGCGACCAGCTCCACGGGACCGTCCGCGAAGGTCTCCAGGCGGATCTTGGGGCCCTGGAGGTCGGCCAGCACGCCGATGGCACGTCCGGTCTCCTCGGAGACCTTGCGCACCCGCCGGTAGCGCTCCTCGTGCTCGGCGTGGCTGCCGTGGCTGAAGTTGAAACGGGCCACGTTCATACCGGCCTCGGCCAGCGTCTTCAGCTGGTCGTAGGAGTCGACGGCGGGACCCAGGGTGCAGACGATTTTCGCTCGGCGCATGAGGACGATCCTATCGGGTTTGTTCCGCTCCGGAATTTTCCCGTGCGGGGGAGGCATGGACGGTGCGGACGGCGGGCATAGAGTAGAGCCTTCGGGTGGCTCCCATGTGTCACCGGCCGGTCACCAGCGCGTACGCCTGCTGTGCGATCTCCCACTCCTCGTCGGTGGGGACGACCGCCACCGTGACCCGGCTGCCCGCGGCCGACACCACACGGGCCGCGCTGCCGCGCACCGCGTTGCGCACCGGGTCCAGCTCGACGCCCAGGCCCTCCAGGCCGCTCATGGCGGCGGCCCGCACCGCGGCGGAGTTCTCGCCGACGCCGGCCGTGAAGGCGATCGCGTCGACCCGGCCCAGCACGGCCGTGTAGGCGCCGACGTACTTGCGCAGCCGGTGGACGTAGACGTCGAAGGCGAGCTGCGCGGCGGCGTCGCCCTCGGCCATCCTGCGGGCGATCTCCCGCATGTCGTTGTCACCGCACAGGCCCAGCAGGCCCGAGCGCTTGTTGAGCAGGGCGTCGATCTCGTCGACCGCCATCCCGCCGACACGGGCCAGGTGGAAGACCACCGCGGGGTCCAGGTCCCCCGAACGAGTTCCCATCACCAGCCCCTCCAGCGGGGTGAGCCCCATCGAGGTCTCCACGCACTGCCCGCCGCGCACGGCGGAGGCCGAGGCGCCGTTGCCCAGGTGCAGGACGATGACGTTGACCTCGGCGGGGTCCTTGCCGAGCAGCCGCGCGGTGGCGCGGGAGACGTAGGCGTGCGAGGTGCCGTGGAAGCCGTAGCGGCGCACCTGGTGGGCGTCGGCGGTCTCCCGGTCGATCGCGTAGCGGTAGGCGTGTTCGGGGACGGTGGAGTGGAAGGCGGTGTCGAAGACGGCGACCTGGGGCAGGTCCGGGCGCAGGTCGCGGGCGACCCGGATGCCGGTGATGTTCGCGGGGTTGTGGAGCGGGGCCAGCGGCACCAGCGCCTCGACGGCGGCGAGCACCTCGTCGTCGATCAGCGTCGGCTCGGTGAAGCGCGTGCCGCCGTGCACGACCCGGTGGCCCACCGCGGCCAGTTCGGGGGAGTCCAGGCCGAGGCCGCGGTCGGCGAGTTCGGCCGCGACGGCCTTCAGCGCCTCGGCGTGGTCCGCGACCCCGCCCGGCTCGCCGATCCGCTCGACGGTCCCGGCCGCCGGCCGACTGCCGTCGGCCATGTCCAGGAGCTGGTACTTCACCGACGAGGAGCCGGAGTTGAGGACGAGGACGCGGGTAGCGGTCACGGTGCCTTCCCTGGTGTGGCCGGTCACCGCTCGCCCTGGGCCTGGATGGCGGTGATGGCGACGGTGTTGACGATGTCCTGGACCAGCGCGCCGCGCGACAGGTCGTTGACGGGCTTGCGCAGGCCCTGCAGCACGGGGCCGACGGCCACCGCGCCCGCCGAACGCTGCACCGCCTTGTAGGTGTTGTTGCCGGTGTTGAGGTCCGGGAAGATCAGCACGGTGGCGTTCCCGGCGACCTCCGAGTCCGGCAGCTTGGTGGCCGCGACCTTCGCGTCGACCGCCGCGTCGTACTGGATCGGGCCCTCCACCAGCAGGTCCGGGCGCCGCTGCCGGACGAGTTCGGTGGCCCGGCGCACCTTGTCCACGTCGGCGCCCGAGCCGGAGGTGCCGGTGGAGTACGACAGCATCGCCACCCGCGGCTGCACCCCGAACTGGGCGGCGGTCTCGGCGGACTGGATCGCGATGTCGGCCAGCTGCTCGGCGTCCGGGTCCGGGTTGACCGCGCAGTCGCCGTACACCAGCACCCGGTCGGCCAGGCACATGAAGAAGACCGAGCTGACGATGGAGGCGCCCGGGGAGGTCTTGATGATCTCGAAGGCCGGCCGGATCGTCGCCGCGGTGGAGTGGACGGCGCCGGAGACCATGCCGTCGGCCAGTCCCTGCTCCACCATCAGCGTCCCGAAGTAGGAGACGTCGGCCACGACGTCGTACGCCAGCTCGTAGCTGACGCCCCGGTGGGCGCGCAACCGCGCGTAGAGCTCGGCGAAGCTCTCGCGCAGCGGCGAGGTCTGGGGATCGGTCAGGGTGCAGCCGGGCACGTCGAGGTTGACGCCGAGCTCGCCGGCCCGCTTGCGGATGGCGTCCTCGTCGCCGAGCAGGACGATGTCGCAGACGTCCCGGCGCAGCAGGACCTCGGCCGCGTGCAGGATGCGCTCCTCCGCCCCCTCGGGGAGGACGACCCGGCGGCGGGCCGAGCGGGCGCGTTCGATCAGCTCGTGCTCGAACATCATCGGGGTGACGCGCTCGCCGCGGACCACCGACAGCCGCTCGGTCAGCTCACCGCCGTCCACGTGCTTCTCGAAGAGCCCGAGCGCGGTCTCCGCCTTGCGGGGGGTGGCCGCGCCCAGCCGGGCCTCCAGGGCGAAGAGCTCGGCGGCGGTCGGGAAGCTGCCGCCGGGCACCGACAGCACCGGCGTGCCGGGGGCCAGCCGGGCCGCCAGGGCCATGATCTCCGGGCCGGGCACCTCGTCCAGGGTGAGCAGGATGCCGGCGATGGGCGGTGCGCCGGCGGAGTGCGCGGCCAGCGAGCCGATGATCAGGTCCGCCCGGTCGCCGGGGGTGATCACCATGCAGCCCGGCGTCAGCGCCTGGATGAACCTCGGCAGCATCGCGCCGCCGAAGACGAAGTTCATCACGTCCCGGGACAGGCCGCCGTGGTCGCCGAGCAGCACCTCGGCGTGGAGCGCCTCGACGACCTGGGCGACCGTGGGAGCCGACAGGGCCGGCTCGTCGGGCAGCACGTACGCGGGCACCGGCAGCCGCCGGCGCAACCGCTGCGCGGTCTCCTCCAGCACCTGCGGGGGCACCCGGTTGGCGACCATGGCGACGATGTCGCAGCCCAGCCCGCTGTACGACAGGTGCGCGTTGCGGACCTCGTCCACGACCGACTCGGCGCTCTGGTCGCGGCCGCCGATCACCGGGATCACCGAGGCGCCGAACTCGTTCGCCAGCCGGGCGTTGATGCCGAGCTCGCCGGGGAGGTTGGTCTCGTGGAAGTCCGAGCCGAGGACGAGCACGGTGGGGAATTCCGCGGCCACCAGGTGGTAGCGGTCCACCAGGCCCGCGATGAGGGCGTCCCGGCCCTGCTCGGCCTGGAGCGCGGCCGCCTCCTCGTAGCTCAGCCCGTAGGCGGTCGCCGGGTCCTGGGTGAGCCGGTAGCGGCTGCGCAGCAGCTCGAACATCCGGTCGGGCGTGTCGTGGACGAGGGGCCGGAACACCCCGACCCGGTCCACCTGCCGGGACAGCAGTTCCATCACGCCCAGCTCGACGACCTGGCGGCCGTCCCCCCTGCCGATACCGGTTACGTACACGCTGCGCGTCACGCGCTCTCTCCGTTTCTGCCCGGCGTGATCCACCCCAGTCGGGTGGCGGACATCTCTTGACATTACCGTTCGGTGTGCGTATGACGCGCGGCGGGTCCGGTGCGGACCTACGATGCGAACAGGCGACCGTACACGCGACCGGAGGGAGCGTGGAGCGCCATGCGCATCGGAGTCCTCACCGCCGGCGGCGACTGCCCGGGACTCAACGCCGTGATCCGCTCGGTGACCCACCGCGCGGTGAGCTGCCACGGCGACGAGGTCATCGGCTTCGAGGACGGCTTCCGGGGTCTGCTGGAGGGCCACTACCGCGCGCTCGACCTCAACTCCGTCAGCGGCATCCTCGCCCGGGGCGGCACCATTCTGGGCTCCTCCCGCCTGGAACGCGCCCGCCTCCACGAGGCCGCCGACAACTGGCGCACCCTGTGCTCCGGCTACGGACTGGACGTGCTCATCCCCATCGGCGGCGAGGGCACGCTGACCGCGGCCCGACTGCTCGCCGACGCCGGCATGCCGGTGGTCGGCGTGCCCAAGACCATCGACAACGACATCTCCGCCACCGACCGCACCTTCGGCTTCGACACCGCCGTCACCGTCGCCACCGAGGCGATCGACCGCCTGAAGACCACCGCCGAGTCACACCAGCGGGTGATGGTCGTCGAGGTCATGGGCCGGCACGCCGGCTGGATCGCCCTGGAGTCCGGCATGGCCGGCGGCGCGCACGGCATCTGCCTGCCGGAGCGGCCCTTCGACCCCGCCGACCTCGTCGCCATGGTCGAGGAGCGCTTCGCCCGTGGCAAGAAGTTCGCCGTCATCTGCGTGGCCGAGGGCGCGCACCCCGCCGAGGGCACGATGCCGTACGCCCACGGCGAGATCGACGCCTACGGCCACGAGCGCTTCGCCGGCATCGGCGCGCGGCTCGCCGTCGAGCTGGAGCAGCGCCTGGGCAAGGAGGCCCGCCCGGTCATCCTCGGGCACGTCCAGCGCGGCGGGGTGCCCACGGCGTACGACCGCGTGCTGGCCACCCGCTTCGGGTGGCACGCCGTGGAGGCCGCGCACAAGGGCGCCTTCGGGTGCATGACGGCGCTGCGCGGCACCGCGGTGGAACTGGTGCCGCTCGCCGACGCGGTGATGGTGCTCAAGCGGGTGCCCGAGGACCGGATGGAGGAGGCGGCCGTGGTCTTCTGACGGGCCGTCGCCTCGACGGGGCCGTGTGCGCGGACGGTTCAGGCGCGGTGCTGCGGCGCCCAGCGGTAGGTGAGTTCGGGCCTGCCGACCTGGCCGTACTGCGGGGCGCGGACCGCGCGGCCGGTCTCCACCAGGTGCTCCAGGTAGCGGCGGGCCGTGATCCGGGAGACGCCGACGGCCTGGGCCGCCGCGTTCGCCGACAGGCCCCGCTCCGCCTCGCGCAGCGCCGCCGTCACCGCCTCCAGGGTGGGGGCGCTGAGGCCCTTGGGCAGCACCGAGCCCTCCGGGCCGCGCAGGGCCGCCAGGGCGCGGTCCACCTCGTCCTGCCCGGAGGCCTCGCCGCCGGCGAGCCCGTCGCGATAGCGCGCCCAGCGCTGCAGCCGGTCGCGAAGCGTGGGAAAGGTGAAGGGCTTCAGCAGGTACTGCACCACCCCGACCGAGACGGCCTGCCGCACCACGCCAAGATCCCGGGCCGAGGTCACCGCCACCACGTCGGCGGTGTGCCCGGCCGCCCGCAGCGTGCGCACGACCTGCAGCCCGTGCCCGTCGGGCAGGTTGAGATCGAGCAGGACCAGGTCCACCTGGTGCCGGTCCAGCGCGCGCAGGGCGGCGCTCCCGGAGTGGGCGACCGCCGCGACCGTGAACCCCGGCAGCCGCTCGACGTACAGCCGGTGGGCGTCCGCGGCCACCGGGTCGTCCTCGACGACCAGCACCTTGATCATGTCGGTACCTCCCTGTGCAGCGGCAACCGTACGGTGAAGGAGGCGCCGCCGCCCACCGCCCGGTCCAGGTCCACGGCGCCGCCCGCACGCCGGGCGGTCTGCGCGACGAGCGCGAGCCCGAGGCCGTGCCCGTGGCTCTTGGTCGTCCAGCCGCGCCGGAAGACCTCGCGCACCACCGCCGGGTCCACCCCGCGCCCGCTGTCGGTGACCCGCAGCAGCAACTCGCCGTCGTCGGCCCGGGCGGTGACCTCGACGTGCGGGCGCGCGGTCGTCAGCGCGGCCCCCTCGATGGCGGCGTCCAGGGCGTTGTCGATCAGGTTGCCCAGCAGGGTGACGAGATCCCGGGAGGTCAGTGCGGCAGGCAGCACGCCGTCGTCGATACGGCTGTCCTCGGTGACCGTCAGCTCCACGCCGCGCTCGTTCGCCTCGGCAGCCTTGCCCAGCAGCAGCGCGGCCAGCACCGGTTCCGCCACCGCCGCCACCACGCTGTCGGTCAGCGCCTGGGCGAGCTGCAGTTCGGCGGTGGCGAACTCCACCGCGTCCTCCACCCGGCCGAGTTCGATGAGCGAGACGACCGCGTGCAGCCGGTTGGAGGCCTCGTGGGCCTGAGAGCGCAGCGCCTCGGCGAAGCCGCGCACGGAGTCCAGCTCACCGGTGAGCGACTGCAGGTCCGTGTGGTCCCGCAGGGTCACCACGGTGCCGCGGCGCTCCCCGCCGCTCACCGGCGAGGTGTTGACGACCACCACCCGCTCCGCGGTCAGGTGCACCTCGTCCACCCGCGGCTCGGCCGCCAGCAGCGCGCCGGTCAGCGAGGCGGGCAGCCCGAGGCCGGCGACGTACGAGCCGACCACGTTGCCGGGCAGGCCCAGCAGTTCGCGGGCGGCGTCGTTGCACAGCGCGACCCTGCGGGCCGCGTCCAGCAGGATCAGGCCCTCGCGCACCGCGTGCAGGGTCGCCTGGTGGTAGTCGTACATACGGCTCAGCTCGTCCGCGGCCATGCCGTGCGTGTGCCGCCGCAGCCGGGCGTTGGCGAGGTAGGTGCCGAGGCCGCCGACCACCAGGGCCGCCGCGGCTATCCCGATGACCACCACCAGTTGGTCGCGCACCTGACCGGTGATGGTCTCCACCGTGATGCCGACGCTGACCAGGCCGACGATCCGGCCGTCGTCGAGGACGGGGGTGACCACGCGCACGGACGCGCCCAGCGTGCCGGTGTAGGTCTCGGTGAAGGTCTCGCCGTGCTGGGCGCGTTCTATGTGGCCGAGGAAGCGGTGGCCTATCTGGGCGGTCTCGGGGTGCGTCCAGCGGATGCCGTCCCGGCTCATGATGGTCACGAAGGACACCCCGGCGTCCCGCCGGACCTGCTCCGCGTACGGCTGGAGCGCGGCGGTGGGGTCAGCGCCGCGGATCGCCGCCGCGACCGAGGGCGCGTCGGCCACCGCCCGCGCCGCGGCCGTGACCCGGTCCCGCGCGGCGTCCCGCGCGCGGGCGGCGGTGCCCGCGTAGACGAGCGCCGCGATGCCCGCGACCACCATGGCCACGATGACCACCTGCATCGCGAACAACTGGCCGGCCAGGCTGTGCGCGCGGCGGCGCGGCCGGGGGCGGCGGAAGCGGGTCGGAAGCGGCATGCCCACCAGTGTGCACAGGTGCCGCGAACACAATGAACGCAAACGTGACCTGGCTCACGGCACGGCGCATAGTCACCGGGACCTATCCGATCGCGGGCGTCCTGGGACGGCGTCCGGATGGACCGAGGAGACGAAGGTGTCAGTGCCGGTACAGAGCCGTACCCAGGGTCGCAGAGACCGCACCCACTTCCTGTACATCGCGGTGCTCGTCGCCGCGATCGCCGGCGCCGTGCTCGGGATGGTGGCGCCCGACGCGGCCGTCGAACTGAAGCCCATCGGCACCGGCTTCGTGAACCTGATCAAGATGATGATCTCGCCGATCATCTTCTGCACGATCGTGCTCGGCGTGGGGTCGGTCCGCAAGGCCGCCAAGGTCGGCAGGGTCGGCGGCCTCGCCCTCGGCTACTTCGTGGTGATGTCCTTCGTCGCCCTCGCCATCGGCCTGGTGGTCGGCAACATCCTCCAACCCGGCGACGGACTGCACCTGACCGACGCGCTCAAGGACGTGGGGCAGGCGCAGGCCAAGGACGCCCCGGCCGAGACCCTGCCGGACTTCCTGCTGAGCATCATCCCGGTCACCCTTGTCTCCGCCTTCACCGAGGGCCAGGTGCTGCAGACCCTGCTGGTCGCGCTGCTGGTCGGCTTCGGCCTGCAGGCCCTGGGCACGGCGGGCGAGCCGGTCCTGCGCGGCATCGGCCACATCCAGAAGCTGGTTTTCCGCGTGCTGTCGATGATCATGTGGGCGGCTCCGATCGGCGCCTTCGGCGCGATCGCGGCGGTCGTCGGCTCGGCCGGCGTGGACGCCCTGAAGGCCCTCGCCACGATCATGCTGGGCTTCTACGTCACCTGCCTGATCTTCGTCGTGGTCGTCCTCGGCCTGATGCTCCGCTTCATCGCCGGGATCAGCCTCTTCCAGCTCCTGAAGTACCTCGGCCGGGAGTTCCTGCTGATCGTCTCCACCTCCTCCTCGGAGTCGGCGCTGCCCCGCCTCATCGCCAAGATGGAGCACCTGGGCGTCAGCCGCCCGGTCGTCGGCATCACCGTGCCGACCGGCTACTCCTTCAACCTCGACGGCACCATGATCTACCTGACCATGGCCTCGCTGTTCATCGCCGACGCGATGGGCCAGCCGCTCGCCATCGGCCAGCAGATCACCCTGCTGCTGTTCATGATGGTCGCCTCCAAGGGCGCCGCCGGCGTCACCGGCGCGGGCCTGGCGACCCTGGCCGGGGCGCTCCAGTCGCACAAGCCGGCCCTGGTCGACGGCGTCGGCCTCATCGTCGGCATCGACCGCTTCATGAGCGAGGCGCGCGCGGTCACCAACTTCGCGGGCAACGCCGTCGCCACGGTGCTGATCGGCACCTGGACCAAGGAGTTCGACCGCGAGCAGGCCCAGCGCGTCTTCGCCGGCGAGCTGCCCTTCGACGAGACCACGCTCATCGACCACGGCCACGGCGCCGCCACCGAGCCCGCCGCTCCGGCGGCATCCGGCAAGGAGCCGGTGGCGACGGCCTGACCATCCGTCACCATCCCGTCGGGCGGATCCCCTCCGCCCGGCGGGACCCTTGGTGTGCTCCCGCGCGCATCTCGCGCCGCGCCCGCCAGGTGGTGTGCTCCCATGACACCGCGTCCTCCGCGTCCCGGGTGAGCCGGGGCCGCAGGCCTCGGCATGCGGGTCGTCCAGGTCCAGCGACGCCGACCGCACCCGCACAAGCTCCGGTTCGTCCGCCGCCATCCGGTACGCGCGGCGGCCGTGGCGGGCTGTACCGGCGCAGCTGCGCCCAGGCCGCGACGGCCGGCGCGGACTGCACCTGGACGCGCTCCCGGAGGTACACGTCCTGCCGTACCCAGCCGGTACAGGGCGTCCGGCCGAACTCGCGCTCCCCGCGGGCGCCCTCGGTGGTCCGGCCGTCACGCCCTCGGTGGTCCGGCCGTCACGCCCTCGGCGAACGCCCGGCGCAACATGCCCCGGAGGCGGGCAGAGTGAGGGGTGTGCTGAGACGAGTCGCGGTCCTGTCCGACGTCCACGGCAATCTGCCCGCCCTGGAGGCCGTGCTCGCCGAGCCCGACGTCCGCGCCGCCGATCGGGTGGTCCTCACCGGGGACCACGCGGCAGGGCCGATGCCGGCGCCCACTCTCGACGCGCTGCGCGCCCTCGGCGGGCGCGCCCTGTGGATCCGCGGCAACGCGGACCGGGAACTGGTCGAGCACCGCCGTACGGGCGCCGCGACCGGGTACCCCGAGTCGGACTGGGCGGCGCGGCGGCTCAGCGAGGACCAGGCGGCGCTGCTGGCCGGGCTCCCGGACACCCTGGAGCTGGAGGTCGACGGCCCGGGCCGGACGCTGTTCTGCCACGCGACCCCGCGCGACGACGAGGAGATCGTGCTCGTCGACTCCCGTGCCGAACGCTGGGCCGAGGTGATGTCCGGCGTCGCCCCGGAGGTGGAGACCGTGGTCTGCGGGCACACGCACATGCCGTACGCGCGGATCGTCCACGGCCGGCTCGTCGTCAACCCAGGAAGCGTGGGCATGCCGTACGGCCGCGGCGGCGCCCACTGGGCACTCCTGGGCGCGGGCGGCGTCCAGTTGCGGCGCACGGTCTACGACCGTGAGGCGGCGGCCGCCCGGATCGTCGCGGAGTCGGGTTTCGACGGCGCCGCGCCGTGGGTGCGGGAGTACGTCCTCGGCTGCCATCCGGCGGAGGCCGTGATCGAGGCGTGGGGGCCGCGCGACGGGCGGCCCGCGCCGGAGCACGCGCGCGGCGGCGGCTGACGCCGACGCGGGGCGAGGTCTCGTCCCGCCGTGACACGGGCGGGCCCGCCCGCACCCGAGGGGCGCGGGCGGGCCGCACCCGGCGGCCCGGGACGGCGTCCGGTCAGGCGGGCCGCAGCCAGACGGTGGCCAGCGGCGGCAGGGTGAGCTGCACGCTCTGGCCGCGGCCGTTCCAGGGGACCGGCTCGGACTTCAGCGGCTCGGGGTTGGTGACGTCGCTCCCGCCGTAGCCCGCGGCGTCGGTGTTGAGCACCTCCCGCAGCGCCTCCACCCCGTCCGGCACGCCGATCCGGTAGCCGTGCCGGACGACCGGCGAGAAGTTGCTGACCGCGACCAGAGGGTCGCCCCCGGCGTCCATGCGGATTAAGGAGAAGACGTTGTCCTCGGCCGCGCCGCCGTCGAGCCAGGAGAAGCCGTCCGGGGTGGTGTCGCGCTGCCACAGCGGCGGCGTGGCCCGGTACAGGGTGTTGAGGTCCCGGACGAGGTCCCGTACGCCGCAGTGGTCGCCCGCCGCGGAGTACGTCTCGTCCAGCAGCCACCAGTCCGGCCCGTGTTCGTGGTGCCATTCGGCGCCCTGCGCGAACTCCTGCCCCATGAAGAGCAGTTGCTTGCCCGGATGTGCCCACATGAATCCGAGGTACGCGCGGTGGTTGGCGCGCTGCTGCCACCAGTCGCCGGGCATCTTGGCCACCAGCGCGTCCTTGCCGTGGACGACCTCGTCGTGCGAGATCGGCAGGACGTAGTTCTCGCTGTAGGCGTACACCATCGAGAAGGTCATCTCGTTGTGGTGGTACTTGCGGTGCACCGGCTCGTGCTTGATGTACTCCAGCGAGTCGTGCATCCAGCCCATGTTCCACTTCAGACCGAAGCCCAGCCCGCCGAAGCCGGTCGGGCCGACGTGGTGGGTGGGCCGGGTGACGCCGTCCCAGGCGGTGGACTCCTCGGCGATGGTGACGACGCCGGGGCAGCGCCGGTAGACCGTCGCGTTCATCTCCTGCAGGAAGGCGACGGCGTCGAGGTCCTCGCGGCCGCCGTGGACGTTCGGCGCCCACTCGCCGTCCTCGCGCGAGTAGTCGAGGTAGAGCATCGAGGCGACGGCGTCCACCCGCAGTCCGTCGATGTGGAACTCCTCGCACCAGTAGACCGCGTTGGCCACCAGGAAGTTGCGGACCTCCGTGCGGCCGAAGTCGAACTCCAGGGTTCCCCAGTCGGGATGTTCGCCGCGCCAGGGGTGTTCGTAGAGGTTGGTGCCGTCGAAGCCCGCCAGCGCCCAGTCGTCCTTGGGGAAGTGGGCCGGCACCCAGTCCATGATCACGCCGATGCCCGCCCGGTGCAGCGCGTCCACCAGGTACCGGAAGTCGTCCGGGGTGCCCATCCGGGCGGTCGGGGCGTAGTACGAGGTGACCTGGTAGCCCCAGGAGCCGCCGAAGGGGTGCTCGGCGACCGGCATCAGCTCCACATGCGTGAAGCCCAGATCGCGCACGTACGCGGGGAGCTGCTCGGCCAGTTCGCGGTAGGACAGCCCCGGCCGCCACGAGGCGAGGTGCACCTCGTACACCGAGAAGGGGGCCTCGTGCACCGGCAGCCGCCCGCGCGAGGCCATCCAGTCGGCGTCCCGCCACTCGTGGCGGGAGACGGTGACGATCGAGGCGGTGGCCGGCGGTTCCTCGGTGCGGCGGGCCATCGGATCGGCCTTGAGCCGCCGTCCGCCGTCCGCGCCGCAGACCTCGAACTTGTAGCGCTGCCCCTCGCCGACCTCGGGCAGGAACAGCTCCCAGACGCCGGACGAGCCCAGCGAGCGCATCGGGAAGGCGGTGCCGTCCCAGCAGGTGAAGTCGCCGACCACCCGCACCCCGCGGGCGTTGGGCGCCCACACGGTGAAGCGGGTGCCGGCGACCCCCTGGTGGGTCATCGGCTCGGCGCCCAGCGCCCGCCACAGCTGCTCGTGCCGTCCCTCGGCGATCAGGTGCAGGTCGAGCTCGCCGAGGGCGGGCAGGAAGCGGTAGGGGTCGTGCACCTCGCGCTCGTCGCCGTCGTAGGCGACGGCCAGCCGGTACTCGGGGACCTCCGTCAGCGGCAGCACGCCGCTGAACAGCCCGTCGCCCTCGTGGTGCAGCGCCGTGCGGGCCCCGTCGGCGGTGACGACGGCCACGCTGCGCGCGTAGGGCCGCAGCGCGCGGAAGGCCAGGCCGTCCGTCACGCGATGGACGCCGAGCAGGGCGTGCGGGTCGTGGTGGGAGCCGTCCAGCAGGCGCCGGCGCTCGCCCGGGTCGAGCCCGGGGGCCGGCGGAACATCGCCGGCCGCGGGGCCCGCGGCGACCGCGACCCCGGGCGCGGGCGGCGGTGCCTGCCGGCCGGCTTCCGGCGCGGGACGCGGAGCGGCGCCGGAAGCCGGCCGCCGTCCGCGCCCGGTGCTGTCGTAGCCGCGTGCGGCGGCCTCGGAGGAGCCGGTGGGGTCCGGCTGCGGGCGCTTCGCGGGCGGCCGGGCGCCCGTGGCCCCGGGCTTGGCGCCTTCGGACGTGCCCCCGCGTGCGCGCTTCGCGCCGGCGGCCCCGCGCGCCCCGGCGGCCGGGGCCGGGGGGATCAGCGGGTCGACGGGGGGCGGCGGGGGAGCCGAGCCCTCGGACCCGCTGCCGTGTTCGGAACGTGCGGCGCGGGCACTCCCCTTTCCGCCCGGGCCGGGGATGGCGTCGGGGAACGGCTGGCGATCGGTCACGATCAGGTCCTCCTCGGATGGGCGCGGGATGCCCGGTCAGGGGGTGCGGCCGTGCGGGGGCTGCGCGAGGCGGCGCACCGCGGCCATGGGGATGGAGAGCCAGGCGGGCCGGTGCCTGGCCTCGTAGAGCACTTCGTAGACGGCCTTGTCGGTCTCGAAGGCCCGTATCACGACGGGCTCGTCCCGTGGATCGGTCCCGGCGGCCTCCGCGTAGCCCGCGCAGAAGGCGGCGCGCTGCGTCCGCGCCCACTCGGGCGCTTCGGCGGCGGACGGGTCGTGGTGCCGGGCGGCGTAGTCGAAGGAGCGCAGCATCCCGGCGACGTCCTGCACCGGGGGAGCGGCACGGCGGCGTTCGGGCAGCGGCCGGGCCGGCTCGCCCTCGAAGTCGATCAGCACCCACCCCCCGGGACGGGTGCGCAGCGCCTGCCCGAGGTGGAGGTCGCCGTGCACGCGCTGCGCGGCCAGCACCGTGCCGCGCGCGCCGAGCGCGGCGAGGTCGTCGAAGGCGGCCCGCAGCGCCGCGCGGTACGGCCGCAGAGCGGGCACCGCCGCCGCGGCGGCGTCCAGGCGTGCGGCCATGGCGGCGGCGAGCAGTTCGATCTGCGGACGCCGCAGGGTGCTCGTCGGCAGGGCGCGCGCCAGCGCCAGATGGACCTCGGCGGTGGCGCGTCCCAGCGCGTGCGCCTCGCCGGAGAAGTCGCTGCCGTCCTCCACGGCCTGCAGGGCGAGTTCCCACGCGCCGGCAGAACCGGGCAGGAAGCGCTGCAGCACGCCGAGCGTGGCGGGTTCGTCGTACAGGCCGAGCGCCTCGAACCAGGCGGCGGGCGCCGCGACGCGCCGCGAGCCGGCCCGCGCCAGGGCCAGGGAGAGCTCCAGGTCGGGGTTGGGACCCGGGGCGACGCGCCGGAACAGCTTGAGGATGAAGGTGTCGCCGTAGATGACCGAGCTGTTGGACTGCTCGGCGGTGGACAGCCGTGGTGCCAGCCCCGCCGGGATCGCCGCGCCCGGCTCGGAGCCGAAACGCAGGTGCCCGGTGCGGCCGGGGGCGCGCAGCCGCTCCAGCAGCAGGGACGTCAGGCGCGGGTCGTGCAGGGCCTCGTAGATGGTCAGGCCGTCCAGGGGCCCGCCGACGGCGTGACCGACGAGGGCGGGCGCCAGCGCGGGTGGCAGCAGCGCCCGGGTGCCGAGCAGCAGCTGGTAGGTGTCGGTCGGCTGCCCCTGCCCGAGCCGGTGCCCGGCGCCGGACGCCCCCTCCCGCGCGTCGTGGTGGACGTCGAGCAGCAGATGAAGGAGACCGGGGGCGCCGAGCCGCCCGTCGGCCGGCAGCAGCTCGGTGGCCGAGACCAGCCCGAAGCCGCTGATCGGCCGTCCCTTCCCGGCGAACCACCGCTGCCGGGGCAGCCACTCGCGCAGCATCGGGACGAGCGCGGGGAGCAGACCAGGCGCGGGGGGCACGGTGGTCCCCGACCGGACTGCGGAGGTGCGAAGCCACGAGGTGTCCGACATGACGTCCTTTCCTCGGGTGCCGGGCCTGCTGGTTCCCTAAGTGAAGGGGCGCGCTGGGGCGATGGTCCGACGAGTGGGACGTGTCGGACGAATATCATCCGAGCCGGTGGAGCAATTGGCGTACGTGGCGTGCGAGGGACAAGGGCCCGTACAGCATCCGATATGACGCTGGATCCGGCAGGGGGAG
>NZ_CBDRBL010000015.1:0-100618 GCF_965342175.1 Actinacidiphila sp. bgisy167 | reverse complement strand
GTCCGGCCGGCCTCACCTTGGGGGGACCTGCGCTTGGGACGGCGCAAACCCGCCGCGGTGAGGTGGCGCAGCAGTTCCTTGCTGCCGACCTGGACGGCGCCCGCGGCGACGGCCGAGGCGTAGCGCTCGCTGGGCAGGTCGTAGTGGTCGCCGTCGAAGGCCCGGCGCGGCGCGCCTATGGCGGCGGCGAAGGCGTGGAGCTCCTCATAGGAGGTGTCGCTCACCAGGTGGGACCACATGCGGCCGTGGCCCGGCCACGTCGGCGGGTCGATGTAGACGGTCACCTCAGCGCGGACCGCCGAGGGCGGCGGACAGGGCGCCGACGGGGGCGATGGCCTCGCCGAGCGACTCGCACACCCAGTGCGGGTCGGGGCCGAGTTCGGGCTCCACATCGAGGCCGTGGGGGTCGGCGCAGCGCGGGCAGAGCGGCCAGCGGCCCATGCGTTCCAGCAGGGCGTCCTTGACGTCCTGGGCGACCAGCCCCGCGACGAACGCGGCGCCGTCGGGCCACTGCTCCACCCACCAGCGGCGCTGGGAGACGGCGTCCTCCACGAGCGAGACGACGTCGGCGTCGGCCACGCCCGTCGCGGACAGGTCCGCGAGGACGAGCGCGCGGGCGCCGTGCAGGGCCGCCTCCAGGCCGGCGGAGGAACCGGGTGCGTCAGGATCCATGGCCCCATTGTGGACCACCCCGCCGGGCGGGCGTTCTTGACGCCGTCAGCAGCCGAAAAATAGCTTTCGTCCGTGGCCGAGACACTGAAGGAAACCTTCGACGCCGGGGGGCTGGCCGCCAGAGTCAGGACCCTGGCCCCCTCCATGCCCCGGTCGATGCGGTCCGTCGCGCAGGCCGTGGCCGAGGACCCGGCGGGCTGCTCCCGGCTGACCGTGACGGCGCTCGCGGCCCGCGCGGGGACGAGCGAGGCCACCGTGGTGCGCACCGCGCGGCTGCTGGGCTACCCCGGCTACCGGGACCTGCGGCTCGCACTGGCCGCGCTGGCCGCCCGGGAGGAGGCCGGCGCCCCTCCCGCCGTCACCCCGGAATCGCGGTGGACGACCCGCCGGCCGACGTGGTCGCCAAGCTCGCGCTGGACGAGCAGCGGTGCCTGGCCGACACCGCGGCCCAACTGGACGTGGCCCAACTGGAGGCGGCGGTGGGCGCGCTGGCCGCCGCCCGCCGCATCGACGTCTACGGAATAGGGGCGTCGAGTCTGGTCGCCCAGGACCTGGTGCAGAAGCTGCTGCGCATCGGCCTGGTCGCGCACGCCCTGGGCGACCCCCACCTCACCCTCACCAACGCCGTCCAACTGCGTCAGGGCGACGTGGCCGTGGCCGTCACGCACTCCGGGCACACCCACGACGTCGTCGAACCGCTGCGCGCCGCGTTCGATCGGGGCGCCACCACCATCGCCGTGACCGGCCGGGCGGACGGCACCGTCACCCGCTACGCCGACCATGTGCTGCTCACCTCCAGCGGCCGGGAGAGCGCACTGCGCCCCGCCGCCATGGCCAGCCGCACCAGTCAGCTGCTGGTGGTGGACTGCCTGTTCGTCGGCGTCGCCCAGCGCACCTACGACACCGCCGCCCCGGCGCTGTCCGCCTCGTACGAGGCCCTCGCCCAACGCCACAGCCCGCGAAGAAGCCACCAGCGATGACGCACGCCGAGCTCCGCCGCGAGCTGGACCGCCTCGCCACCGAGGGCTTCCGCGCCGAGCTCGCCGAGGTCGACCGGCTCCCGATGCTGGACATCGCCACGCTGATGAACGCCGAGGACGCCACCGTCCCGGCCGCCGTCGCGGCGGAACTGCCCGCAGTCGCCACCGCAATCGACGCCATCGTCGCGCGCACGGCCCGCGGCGGCCGCCTCGTCCACGCGGGCGCGGGCACCGCGGGACGGCTCGGGGTGCCCGACGCCGGCGAGTGCCCGCCGACCTTCAACACCGCTCCGGGCCGGGTCAGCGGGCTCGTCGCCGGCGGACCTGCGGTGGATCAGGGCAGCCGAAGGGCCTCCGGCAGGGGCGCCGCGTGGAGGACGGCGAGGCCCGAGACCGCACGGGTGAGCGCGACGTACAGGCGGCGCAGGCCGGTGCGCTCGTCGGGCTCGCCGTCGACGACCGCGACGGGCTCGTCCAGGACCACGTAGTCGTACTCCAGACCCTTGGCCAGCGAGGCGGGGACGAGGGTGAGCCGTACCTCCGGCGTGGTCTCCTGGCCGGGAGACAGATACGGCAGCCCGGCCGCCGCCAGCGCCTCCGCCAGCACGGGCAGGCGCGCGTCGGCCGCGATCAGGCCGATCGACCCCTCCCGGTCCAGCGCCTGGCGGCAGGCGTCCAGCACGGCCTCGGTCAGCCCGTCCGCCGGGACCTCGGTCACCGAGAAGGCGCCGGGGTTCTCCCGGACCGAGGTCGCCTCCTTCAGCCCGGGGGCGATCTGCGGCAGCAGCCGGGACGCGTAGGCGATGACCTCCAGCGGAACGCGGAAACCCTGGGTCAGCTCCTCGATCCGGGCATCGGGCTTCCCGAGGTGCGTGAGCGCCTCGTCCCAGGTCCCGGTCGCCCACGGGGTCGTGCCCTGGGCGAGGTCGCCCAGCACGGTCGCGGAGCCGGTGGAGCAGCGGCGGCCCACCGCCCGGTACTGCATGGGGGAGAGGTCCTGCGCCTCGTCCAGCACGACGTGGCCGAGCGAGGCCGTGCGGTGCACCAGATCGTGGGCCTCGTCGACCAGCACGGCGTCGGCTGCCGACCACTTCGCGGAGGCCACCGAGCGGGCGGGCTTCTCCCACAGGATCTGCTTCTGCTCCTCCTCGGTCAGCACGCCCTCGGCGCAGGCGGCCAGGAACTCCGGGTCGGACAGCAGTCGCAGCACCGTCTTCGCCGGGTCCGCCGGCGGCCACAGCTCCTTGACGGCCGCCTTGACCGCCGCGTTGCGTGCGACCGCGTCCTGCACCCGGTCGTCGGGGGCCTCCCCGGCCGCCTCCATCCGGACCAGCACGGCGTGCGCGATCCGCTGCGGCAGCGCCTCTCGGGCGGCGCCGTAGCGGATGTCGCGCGCCATGAGCTCGCGGACCAGCTCCTCCACCTCGTACGCCGGGACGCGCCAGCGGCGCGAGCCGCGCACCACGACCACCGGCTCGGTGGGCATCCGGATGCCGGAGCGGACCGCCCGCCGCAGCACCTCGGCCATGCGCGCGTCGCCCTTGACGCCGGCGGCGGCCGCCGAGTCGGCGCCCTTGACCGGGACGTGGGCGACCAGGTCGTCGACCGTGGCCTGCTGGACGCTCAGCTCGCCCAGCGCGGGCAGCACCTGCTCGATGTAGTGCAGGAAGGACGCGTTGGGACCGACGACGAGGGTGCCCGAACGGGCGAGCCGCTCGCGGTGCGCGTAGAGGAGGTACGCCACCCGGTGCAGGCCGACGGCGGTCTTCCCGGTGCCGGGCGCGCCCTGCACGCAGACCGTCCCGCCGACCTCGGCGCGGACGATCTCGTCCTGCTCGGGCTGGATGGTGGCGACGATGTCCCGCATCGGGCCGACGCGCGGCCGCTCGATCTCGCGCTGGAGCAGCTTGCTGGAGGTCTGCGCCTCGGCCGGGTCGGTGAGGTGCTCGTCCTCGTAGGCGGTGAGCTCCCCGCCGGTGTAGCCGAAGCGGCGGCGCAGCGCGACGTCCTGCGGGTCGGTGCGGGAGGCCCGGTAGAAGGGCTGCGAGACCGGCGCGCGCCAGTCGATGACCATGGGGTCGCCGTCCGCGTCGTGGACGTGGCGGCGGCCGATGTAGAAGCGGTGGCCCACCTCCTCCCCGCCGAAGGCCTCGCCCTTCTCGTAGTCCAGGCGGCCGAAGAAGAGCGGGGTGTGCGCAAGATCGGCGAGCGCTTTGATGCGGGCGTCGATCTCGGACTGCAGCACTTCCGCGTTCACCCAGTTGGCGGTCACATCCCTGATGTCGAGGGCTTCGACGTCGGCGCGCATCGCGCGGAGGGCGGAGCGGGACGCGGCGAGGTGGGCGCGTTCGCGGTCGAGCGGATTGTCGGCGGTGAGGGATCGTTCCCCTGGCACGGGTTGCCTCCGGCGGCACGTAGGGCATGGCTCAGCCGGCCCCCGACCGGCGCGCGCGGGGGCACGGGGCGGGGCGCTGTCCTGATACGGATTCGACACGGGCCGACCGGTTTCCGTCCGGCCGGCGGCGCCGCCCCTGCGGGGGGCGGGCGGCAAGACGCAGGATCTTACGCCTGCGCGACGCGTGGCGCTAACCGGTTTTCCCGGCGCCGGCCGCCCAAACCTCTGCCCAAAGCATCACATATGCGTACATTGGGGGCATGGCACGCCCCATGGTCTCCGCTGTCCACGGCAGCAGCGCCCTCGCCGAGGACGCCACGCACCGGCATCCGGTCCACCCTGTGGGGGACGCGCTGCGCGCGGTCCGGGTGTTCGTCGCCACGGCCTTCCGGGTCGTGGTGCTGGGCCAGGACGGCACCGCCGCGCGCGACTGACGCGGCGGGCCGGCCGGACGGGCGCGGCGCCCAGAGCGAGAGTCAGGGCCGCGACGCCATGCCTCGGGCGAAGCCGTCCAAAGGCTCCCGAGGTGCCGGTTCGCGACCACCGGAAGCGGGGCCCGGCGGCGCCGCCTCGAGCAGAAGGCACGACGTCACGACCCCGGAGCTGACGTCACGGCCCCGGAGCTAGAGCAGCTCGTCCGCGTCGACGATGCGGTACGCGTACCCCTGCTCGGCCAGGAACCGCTGCCGGTGTGCGGCGAAGTCCTGGTCGATGGTGTCGCGGGCGACCACGGAGTAGAAGCGGGCCTCGTGGCCGTCCGCCTTGGGGCGCAGCACCCGGCCCAGGCGCTGGGCCTCCTCCTGCCGCGAACCGAACGTGCCCGAGACCTGGATGGCGACCGTCGCCTCCGGCAGGTCGATCGAGAAGTTGGCCACCTTGGAGACCACGAGCACCGAGATCTCGCCCTGCCGGAAGGCGTCGAAGAGCTTCTCGCGCTGTGCGTTCGTCGTCTCGCCCTTGATCACCGGCGCGTCCAGGTGCTCGCCCAGCTCGTCGAGCTGGTCGATGTACTGGCCGATCACCAGCGTCTGCTCCCCGCGGTGCTTGGCCACCAGCGCCTCGGTGACCCTGCGCTTGCTCTCCGTCGTCGCGCAGTACCGGTACTTCTCCTCCGGCTCGGCGGTCGCGTACGCCAGCCGCTCGGAGTCCGTCAGATTGACCCGCACCTCCACGCAGTCGGCGGGCGCGATGTAGCCCTGCGCCTCGATCTCCTTCCACGGCGCGTCGAAGCGCTTGGGGCCGATCAGCGAGAAGACGTCCGACTCGCGGCCGTCCTCGCGCACCAGCGTCGCCGTCAGGCCGAGCCGGCGGCGGGCCTGGAGGTCCGCGGTGAACTTGAAGACCGGCGCCGGCAGCAGGTGCACCTCGTCGTAGACGATCAGACCCCAGTCGCGGGAGTCGAAGAGCTCCAGGTGCGAGTAGACGCCCTTCCGCTTGGTCGTCAGCACCTGGTAGGTGGCGATGGTGACCGGGCGGATCTCCTTGCGGGTGCCGCTGTACTCGCCGATCTCGTCCTCGGTCAGCGAGGTCCGCTTCACCAGCTCGTGCTTCCACTGCCGGGCGGAGACCGTGTTCGTCACCAGGATCAGGGTCGTCGCCTTCGCCTGCGCCATCGCACCCGCGCCCACCAGCGTCTTGCCGGCGCCGCAGGGCAGCACCACCACGCCGGAGCCGCCGTGCCAGAAGCCTTCCACCGCCTGCTCCTGGTAGGGGCGGAGCTTCCAGCCGTTCTGGTCCAGCTCGATCGGGTGCGCCTCGCCGTCCACGTAGCCGGCCAGGTCCTCGGCCGGCCAGCCCAGCTTCAGCAGCACCTGCTTGATCTGGCCGCGCTCGGAGGGGTGGACGACCACCGTGTCCGGGTCGAGCCGGGCGCCCACCAGCGGCGCGATCTTCTTCGAGCGGAGCACCTCCTCCAGCACGGGGCGGTCCGTGCTGGTCAGCACAAGGCCGTGCGCCGGGTGCTTGCTCAGCGTCAGCCGCCCGTAGCGGGCCATCGTCTCGGCGACGTCCACCAGCAGTGCGTGCGGCACCGGGTAGCGGGAGTACTGCACGAGCGCGTCCACGACCTGCTCCGCGTCGTGCCCGGCGGCGCGGGCGTTCCACAGCCCCAGCGGCGTGATCCGGTAGGTGTGGATGTGCTCGGGCGCGCGCTCGAGTTCCGCGAAGGGGGCGATGGCACGCCGGCACGCTTCGGCGAGCTCGTGATCGACCTCCAGGAGCAGGGTCTTGTCGCTCTGGACGATCAGGCAGGACACACAAACCTCCGCGAAGGGGCGGGCCGGGACCGGGGCAGGGGCCGGGGTTGAACTATCCATGGTCCCCCATCCCCGGAGGCAAACGCCCCGGTCCCCCGGATCGATCCCGCGGCCGGGCTCGGTCGGTCGGTCTACGGGGGTCAGGCCGGGTCGTCGGCCAGCTCGGCGACACCGGTTATCCGGTGCAGCGCGAAGGTGCGCACCTCGTCGGCGGTGTGGTCGTACGCGGTGACGAAGCCGCCCTCCACCCGCATCGGGCCGATCACGCGCTGGCTCGCCGCGCCCTCCGCGTTGACGTAGCCGATCCACACCGACTCGCCGGTCAGCACCGCCGCCTGCATCGTCGCCAGCGTCTCGGCCGCGGCCGTACGGGGCAGCCGCCCGTGGCCGTGGCCGTCGACGGCAGGCCGGCCCGCGTGCTCCCGGCGGACCGCGGTCGAGGCCCGGTCGCCGGCCCGGATCGCCTTCACGGCCGCCCCGAGAAGCGTCGCGTCCGGGGCCGGAGGACCGTCCACCACGGGCACCGGTGCGCTGCGCGGCGGGGTGCGCCGGGCATCCGCCCGGGTGATCAGCACATCGCCCTCGGCGGACTCCGCGGCCGGCGCGTGGCCCAGCGCGCGCAGCCGCTCCAGCAGCGTCGCCGGATCGCTCTGGGCGGCCAGCACCGTCGGCGCCAGCCGGCGCAGCCCCAGGCCGGCCGCCCGGCGGTCGGCCAGCAGCTCGCTCAGCAGGGCGTCGTCGTCGCAGCGCACATACGCCGAGGCAGCACCGACGCGCAGCCGGCCGTGCCGGCGGGCGACGTCGTCCACGAGATAGCTCAGCGGCTGCGGCACGGGCGTTCGGGAATGCGCCGCGAGGAAGGCGTGCAGGTCGGCGGCGGTACGTCCGGCGTCCAGCGCCCGGCGCACCGACTCCGGGGTGAAGCGGAAGACCGTCGCGCCGCCCTTGGACTCCACGTCCGCCAGCACGTGCAGGGTCTCGGCCAGATGCGGCTGCAGGGGGCCCGGCGCGACCGCCGTCAGATCCGCCTGGAGCAGCACATGATCCAGCGGCTCCGGCAGCAGCGGCCCGAGCAGCGCCGCCGCCGCGTCCCCGGAGCGGTGCAGCAGCGCACGACCGTGCGCCGACAACGCGCCGCGGCCGGTGATGCCCAGCAGCTCGGCCTCCGACACCGTCCAGCGCACCAGGTCGGCCCGGAACGGGTCCAGCGCGGCGCCGCCCCGCAGCGGGCGCTCCCAGCGCAGCCGGGCCAGCAGCGCGTCCCCGTCCGCCGAGGCGCCATCGGGGAGCGCGGCCAGCAGCTCCAGCGTCCGCCGGCGCACCTCGGGCGCGAGCGATCGGTCCAGGTCCGGGCCGAGGGCGGCCAGCGCGCGGCCCTTCGCGTCCCGCGTGCCGACGACGCCGGGCACCCGGGTGGCGGCCAGCCACGCCGTCGCGAGCTCCGCCCACCGGTCCTCGGCGGGCAGCGCCAGCCACGCGTCGGCGGCAGGGGTGGGCGCGTACGCCTCGTCCACCTCTCCGTCCGCTGCGACCAGGCCCGCGGCGTACGCCAGCTCCAGCCAGAACGCGGCCAGCGGCTCCGGCACGTCCAGCGCCGTGGCCACCCGCTTCAGATCCCGCACGCTCAGCCCGCCGGCGCGCAGTACCTGCGGGCCGCCGGTCTCCCATTGCTTCAGCAGCTCCTCGACCGTGCGGACGGCCGTGAAGGCCTGGCCCGCGGCGGTCCTGTCCACAGCCTGTGGATCGTGTTCCTTCGCCTCCACCGCGGGCGCCGCCGGCTCGACGGACCGGTGCGCCCTGCCCTCGCGCAGATGCAGGGCCACCTCGCGGGGGAGGACGACGTTGCGCGCCCCGGCCGGCAGCAGCAGCCCCCGCTCCAGCAGCCAGGTCACCGGGGGCGGCGGCGACGACACGTCCGCCACCTCCCCGTACGGCGGACCCCACATCAGTTTGCGCAGCACCGCCCCCGCCTCCGGGGGCGCCCCGTCGAGCAGCGCCGCCATACGCGCCCGGTCGACGAAGAGCGAGGTCAACGCCTCCACCGCGCTCACCGGGTCATGCGTCGGCGGCAGCCCGGCCCCCGCGAGGACCTGCTGCAACCGCGTCGGCGACATGCCGGACGTCGCCTCCGCCACCGTCGGCCCCAGGCCGGTCGGCGAGGGGCTTCCCGCGGTCGGGGCCAGAAGGTCCCGCGCGGTGCGCACCAGGCGCAGCCGCTCCTCGCAGCCCCACAGCAGCGCCTGGGTCCGCAGCGTCGCCACGGCGCCGGGCAGCGCCTCCGCCGCCTCCGGGCCCATCAGAGCGGCGAGCGCCTCGTAGGGCGCGCCGTCCGGCGCCACGGCGAGCGCCTCGGCGGTCTGATGGGTGAACCGGTCCAGGCGTTCGAGGGCGCGGACGACGGAAGCCCGGGTGCCGGCCCGGGTCGCCAGCTGCGAGAGGTCGTTGGGGACCGGGTTCAGCAGGTCCGGGCGCGCCCGGAGCAGTGCGGTCAACGCTTCGTCGCCGCGGGCGCGCAGGTCCTCCGCGAGCGTGCGCGGCGCCGCCGCGGGGCCGTCAGTGCTCATCTCCCCCACATTAGCCCGGCCCGCCCCCGCCCACGGCGGGCCCGGGCCCCGGTTCTCCCCCGGCGTGTGCGCCGCGAGCCCGCAGGGTGAGCTGCGGACGGTGCGCAGGCGCGGCGCCTGTCCCATGGGCGGACCCCACCCAGCGCGGCCTCCCCGCCCGCTCCGTGCGCCCTTCCCGCGCCCCTGCGGCGTCGTGTGCGCCGGGGGCGCCGGGCCGGGGGTGACGTGCACCCGACCCCACCCCACGGCCGGCCCGGAGGGCGATAGCGTCGGCGCATGGGTGCGGAGGAGAGCGACCGGCTGGTACTGGACTACCTCAGCAAGGTGGGGGACCTGGCGCAGACGTCCCTGCCGGCGGACCGCCGGCGGGACCTCGTGGCACAGCTGCGCGAGGACATAGACCGGCAGCGGCGCGGCAGTGACAACCCGGCCGTGGTGCGGCGGATCCTGGGACGGATGGGCGCGCCCGACACGGTGGTGCAGGATGCCGCCGCCGTCCCCGCGCCCCGCGCCGCCCAGGCGCCGCCCCCGCAGGCGCCGCAGGCACCCGTGCCCCCGGAGCCGCAGTGGTGGCGGCTGCCCGAGCAGCGCACGCCGCCCCCGTCCGCCGCCCCGCCGCGCAGGCCCGTCCCCGGCGACGAACTCGACGGGCTCCCCGGCATGACCGGCGGCCTGCTCATCCCGCAGGTTCCCGAGGAGGAGGCGGCGGCCGCCGCCCGCTTCGCCGGGCAGAAGGAACCGGAGCCCGGCTCCGATCCCGACTCCGCGCCGGACGCCGAGCAGGACACCGCCCCCGCCGAGCGCCGCGCGAGGCGGCGGCGGTGGCGAGCCGGTTTCCTGGAGACCGCCGCCGCGCTCCTGCTGCTCGCCGGCGCCGCCCTCGGCTCCTGGATCGCCCTCCTCGCCGGCTGGGCCGTGGCGTACGGCTCACGCCGCCTGTCCCGCCGCGCGTCCCGGTTCGCCGCGCTCGGCCTGCCGGGGCTGACGGCGGGGGGCGCGCTGGTCTGGGTCTGGGGCCGCTTCGCCGGGCGGTGGGGCGAGCCGATCCCCGAGGGGGGCGTGGCCACCGCGCTCGCGGACGCGCTGCCCGTCGTCGTGCGGATCGCGGCGGTCGCCTCCGCCGCCTTCCTGCTCTGGTGGGGCGGCAGGGCCGGCCGGTCCCCTCGTTAGGGTGGCTGCCATGCCCGTTTCCCCGCAGACGTCCCCGATCACGGTCGGGTTCGACCTCGACATGACCCTGATCGACTCACGGCCCGGCATCAGGGCCGTGTACGAGCGCCTCGCGGCGGAGACCGGCGTCTTCATCGACGCCGCGCTCGCCGTGACCCGCCTCGGGCCGCCGCTCGACTGGGAGCTGGCGCACTGGTTCCCGGCGGAGGACGTCCCCGCGGTCGCCGACCGCTACCGCGAGCTCTACCCCGAGTTCGCCGTCGCCCCCACCCCGGCCATGCCCGGCGCGCGCGAGGCCGTCGCCGCCGTGCATGCCGCGGGCGGCCGGGTCGTCGTCGTCACCGCGAAGCACGAGCCGAACGCCAAGCTGCACCTCACGCACCTGGGCATCGAGGCCGACGAGGTGCGCGGCTGGCTGTGGGCCGAGGCGAAGGCGGAGGCGCTGACCGAGTACGGGGCGGCGGTCTACGTCGGGGACCACGTGGGGGACGTCGTCGGAGCCCGGACTGCCGGGGCGCTGTCCGTGGCGGTGGCCACGGGACCGGTCGCGGCGGACGAGCTGCGCGCCGCCGGCGCGGACGTCGTGCTCACCGACCTGACGGAGTTCCCCGCCTGGTTCGCCGCCTACCTCCCGGGACCGGACGCCGTCGCCTGACGGCTCTGTGCCCGCGCGGAGCGCAGCAGCCCGGCCAGGCCCAGCGCGAAGCCGACGCCCATGAGCATCGACACCAGGTAGGCGGCGGTCGGCAGCGGGTCGGACCCCAGGAAGAGCGGGGCCACGGTGGCCAGGGTGCCGAGGGCGCCGACGACGAAGACGGCGGCGCCGACGCGTACGAGGAGATCGCCGGGTTTCCGGGTTTCGTTGGTCACCCGACCAGGGTAGATCGCCGGGGAAGTCGCAGCGCACCGGCCGGATGACGGCCGGGAGCGGCAGCTCCGCAAAGTCTTGTCACACGCCCCTGGGCCATTAGCCTTATGGACGGCGGGTCTGCCAGAGGACCCGCTGTCTTGCTATCCAAGAGCTTTTTCGTGTCTACAGCGAGGACGAGGTCGGACGGTGCCTACCGGCAAGGTCAAGTGGTTCAACAGCGAGAAGGGCTTCGGCTTCCTCTCCCGCGACGACGGCGGCGACGTCTTCGTCCACTCCTCCGTCCTGCCGGACGGCGTGGCCACACTGAAGCCCGGGCAGCGCGTCGAGTTCGGGGTGGTCGCCGGGCAACGCGGCGACCAGGCCCTCTCGGTGACCCTGCTGGAGCCGGCGCCCTCCGTGGCGGCCGCGCAGCGGCGCAAGCCCGACGAGCTGCTGCCCATCGTGCAGGACCTCACCACGCTGCTGGAGGACGTCGCCCGCTCGCTGCAGCGCGGTCGTTACCCGGACAAGGCCCACGGCCACAAGATCGCCTCCGTCCTGCGCGTCGTCGCCGACCAGCTGGACGTCTGAGCCCTGCCCGGGTGCGGGCTCACACCTCGAGCGCGTGCGGACCGAGGGGCGGTACCAGCCCCTCGGCCGCGGCCCGGGTGAGCAGGCCGCGGACCGCCGCGTAGCCCTCCTCGCCGAGCGCCGCGGTGAACTCGTTGACGTACAGCCCGATGTGCTGGTCCGCCACCTTCGGGTCCATCTCCTGCGCGTGCTCCATGACGTAGCCGCGTGAGGCCTCCGGCTCGTCCCAGGCCATCCGGACGGATGCGCGGGCGGCGTCCGCCAGTTCGCGCAGCCGCTCCTCGCCGAGGGAGCGCTTGGCGATGATCGCGCCGAGCGGGATGGGCAGGCCGGTCGTCCGCTCCCAGTGCTCGCCCATGTCGGCGAGCTTGTGCAGGCCGTAGTCCTGGTAGGTGAAGCGCGCCTCGTGGATGACGAGTCCCGCGTCGACCCGGCCGTCCCGCACCGCAGGCATGATCTCGTGGAACGGCAGGACGACGATCTGCCCGACACCGCCCGGCACTTCGGCGGCCGCCCACAGCCTGAAGAGCAGATACGCCGTCGAGCGCTCGCTCGGCACCGCCACCGTGCGCCCGCTCAGGTCGGCGCCCCTGCCCGTGCCCTCGTCCCTGGTCAGCACGAGCGGACCGCAGCCACGGCCCAGCGCGCCGCCGCAGGGCAGCAGCGCGTACTCGTCGAGCACATAGGGCAGCACCGCGTACGAGACCTTCAGGATCTCGAACTCGCCGCGCTCGGCCATGCCGTTGGTGATGTCGATGTCGGCGAACGTCACGTCGATCGGTGGCGCGCCCGGGACCAGGCCGTGCGCCCAGGCGTGGAAGACGAAGGTGTCGTTGGGACACGGGGAGTAGGCGATCCGCAGCGCGCGCTCTTGGCTCATGTCCGTTCCCCAACGCCGAGTACGGCCGGTTCCTTCCCCAGCCGGGCGAAGGCGTCGGCGAGCGCCTCGAGCGCCTCGCCGATCCTCCAGGCCGCCCGGTCGCGCGGGCCCACGGGGTTGGACACCGTGCGGAGCTCCAGAACGGGCAGCTTGTGTGCCGCGGCGGCCTCCGCGACGCCGAAGCCCTCCATGGCCTCGGCCACCGCGCCTGGGTGACGGCGCGTCAGTTCTGCCGCCCGGGCCGCCGTACCGGTCGCCGTCGACACCGTCAGGACCGGCCCGTACGCCGCGCCGAGCACCTCGGCGACCCGGCGCGACAGCGCTTCGGGCGGACGGTGCTCGGAGGTGCCGAAGCCCAGTGCGGCGACCGGGAGGAAGCCCTCCGGGCCCTCGGCGCCCAGATCGGCGGCGACGAGGGCGTCGGCGACGACGGTCGCGCCGACCGGCGCGCCGGGCGGGAAGCCGCCGGCGATCCCGGCCGAGACGACGAGGGCGTACTCGGCCGCGGCGAGCGCCGCCGCCGTGCCGGCGGCGGCTGCCGCGGGCCCGACCCCGGCGGCCAGCACGTCCGCGAGCGCGGTGCGCAGCAGGACGCGGCCACCGGGCACGGGCCGCTCGGTGGCCGTGCCGCCGAGACCGCGGACGACCGCGTCGCGTTCCGCCGCGACGGCGGTGACGACGAGCAGGCGGGGCGTCATGTCCGGGGCCGGCGGGGGGTCAGCTCGCCGTCTCCAGCTTGAACTGCCAGACACCGAGGTAGTCCTGGCCGCCGCCGGTCTCGATGACGTTGAGCGTGACCTCGCCGGCCGGGGCGCCGGTCTGCGGGTCGGCGAGCAGGGTGTCGGCGTCGAGGGAGCGGTAGGTGGTGTCCTTCAGCAGCCCCGACTTGCCGGCGGTGCCTGTGGCCACGACCCAGCCCTTCTCGGCGATCGCGGGGTCGACGCCGATCCGCACCTTGTCGCCGGGCCGGACCGTGATGGTCTTCTCGGGCTTGCCCTGCAGGCAGTCGATGAAGTCCTTCTCCGACAGCTTCTTCCCGTCGAGGTAGCACTTGGCGGTGGCCTCGGTGGTCACGGTCCTGTCGCCGACGGTGACGGTCGCCAGGGGGGTCGGCTTCTCGCAGGCGGAGAGGGCGATCAGCCCGAGGGACACAGCACCGAGGGCGGCGGCACGGCGGCGATTGCTCATGAGGGTGAGGCTACCGGGCGGTCGTGCTCCCGCTACGCCGGGGGGCCCGCTCGTGTCCCCCGGCTGCCGCCTTCCGCGCGATGCCGAGGTCGGGCCGGGGCCGGGGCCGGGCTCACACCGTGCGCGGACGTGCCGCCGTCCCCCGGGAGCCGCGCAGCAGCCCGCGGACCGAGAAGACGACGCCGAGCGCCACCAGGGCCGCGCCCACCGCCATCCCGAGCGTGCCGTGGAGGGGCAGGAGGATGCCGATGGCGCCGCCCGACACCCACGCCAGCTGGAGGGCGGTCTCCGAGCGGGCGAACGCCGAGGTGCGCACCTCCTCCGGGACGTCGCGCTGGATCAGGGCGTCCAGCGAGAGCTTGCCCAGTGCCTGCGCGATGCCCGCCGCGGCCGCGACGAGGGCGATGGTCAGCACCCCGTACCAGGACGCCGCCACGCAGGTCGCCGCCAGGGCGGCGGCCAGCGCGACGATGATGATCCGCTCCGGTCCGCGGGCGCGCAGCCAGGAGCCCAGCGCGGTGCCGAAGGCGTTGCCGCCGCCGGCCGCCACGGCGACCGCGCCCAGCGCGACGGGCCCCGAGAGGCCGCCCACCGGATGCTCGCGCAGCAGGAACGCGAGGAAGAGCGTCAGGAACCCGGACAGCGCCCGCAGCGAGGCGTTGGCCTGCAGGGCGTGCAGCACCGGGCCTCCGACGCTCCGCAGTCCCGGCCGCTTCTCCTGCCACCGGCGGTCCGGGCGGTCGGGCCCGGCGTCCTCGCCCGCGCTCAGCTCCGCGCGTGCTTCGCCCTTGGCGGAGTCCACCCTGTGCGGGAGGGAGAAGGAGAGCAGTGTCCCGCAGACGAAGACGGCGAACGCCCCGTACAACGGCACGCCCGGCCCGATCAGATGCAGCAGTGCGCCGACCGGCGCGGCCACGGCCGTGGCCAGCAGACCCGTCAGGCTCACCCGCGAGTTCGCCTTCACCAGGGTGGTGCGCTCCGGCAGCAGCCGCGGCACCACGGCGCTGCGCACCACGCCGTACGCCTTCGAGGCCACGAGCACGCCCAGGGCGGCCGGGTACAGCTCCAGTCCGGCGGTCGCCACCACTCCTGCCATCGTCCAGGCCAGGATCGCGCGGGCCAGCATCGACATCGCCATCGCGGCGCGCCGCCCGTGCGGGATCCGGTCCAGCAGCGGCCCGACCACCGGGGCCAGCAGCGCGAACGGGGCCATCGTGACGAGCAGGTAGAGCGCCACCCGGCCGCGCGCCTCACCGGTCGGCACGGAGAAGAAGATCGTGCTGGCGAGCGCGACGGTGATCAGCATGTCGCCGGCCGAGTTCACCGCGTGCAGCTCGATCAGCTTCGCGAGCCCCGACTCGCCCGCCCCGTCCGCGTGCGTGTGGCGCCGGACGCGGCGCACCACGGCGGACGACGAACGCCGCGTGGCACGCGCGACGGCGCTCCCCGCCCTGCGAACCGGTCCTGGGCCGGACGTCACTGTGCGTGCCACGCACGCCAGTCTGCCCTACCGGGCGGCTTTCCGAACGGGGCGCGCACCGATAGCGTGCGATCGCGCAGAATGGAGTCATCAGGTGCGCCCGTGGACGTACGGGCAGGCAGCGTTTGAAGCGGTCCCCCGGTCCGCTCCGCCACCGCCCGCCCGACCCTCGGCGGCGCACGCATAAGACGGCGTAGGAGAGAATCGATTCTTGTGAGTGCTGCGATGCGAAGCCGTACCCCTGACCGCCTGTGCGCCGAGGCGGTCGACCTCGCCCTCGAAGCCGCCGTCGAGGCCTTCGGCGAGAAAGCGGTCGGCGAGCACCTCGGCACGGTCGCCGAGGGTGACAGGGTGGTGACGCATCTGTTCGCCTGCCGCGAGGCCGCCTACCGCGGCTGGCGCTGGGCGGTCACGCTCACCCGCGCCTCCCGTGCCAAGGCGGTCACCCTGGACGAGACGGTCCTGGTGCCCGGGCCGGACGCCGTCCTCGCGCCCGAATGGGTGCCGTGGAGCGAGCGTCTGCGCCCCGGTGACCTCGGCCCCGGCGATCTGCTGCCCACCGAGGCGGAGGACCTGCGCCTGGAGCCCGGCTTCTCCGGGGAGGACGCGCCGCCGCCGAACTCGCCGGTCTCGCACGAGATGGCCGACCTCGTCGAGGCCGAGGACGCCGACGTCTCCGGAGGTCCGCCCGCGGCCCTGCCGATGGCGCCGGCGGTCGGCTCGATCGCGGCCGTCGCGGAGGAGATCGGCATGGCCCGGCCGCGCGTGCTGTCCCGTTACGGGCTGCACGTCGCCGCGGACCGATGGGAGGACGAGTACGGCGCGAAGGCCCCCATGGCCCAGGCCGCCCCCGCCCAGTGCGTCTCCTGCGGCTTCCTCGTCCCTATCGCGGGCTCGCTGCGGCAGGCCTTCGGCATCTGCGCGAACGAGTTCTCCCCGGCGGACGGGCGCGTCGTCTCCCTCGCGTACGGGTGCGGCGCCCACTCCGAGGCCGCCGTGATGCCCAAGCCTCCCCGCCCGGCGCCGCCGGTCCTCGACGAGACCGCGGTGGAGCCGCTGCGCCTGCACCCGGACCGGCAGGGCTCCGTCGAGGACACGACCCCCGCCGAGGAACTCGGCCACAGCTGACGGCTCCGCCGGCGGGCGGCTCCGGCGGGTGCCGGGTGGCGCCGCCGGGCCGCGGGCCGGTGCGCGTGCGGGCTGATGCCCGCGGGTGTTGTGTCCGAGCGGGGGGCGCTGGGCACTGGTGGTGCGGGCTGATGCCCGGGGGTGCTGTGTCCGAGCGGGGGGCGCTGGGCACTGGTGGTGCGGGCTGATGCCCGGGGGTGCTGTGTCCGAGCGGGGGGTGCTGAGCACTGGTGGTGCGGGCTGATGCCCTGGGGGTGCGGGCTGATGCCCGGGGGTGCTGTGTCCGAGCGGGGCGCGCTGGGCACTGATGGTGCGGGCTGAGGCCCGGGGGGCGCTGGGCACTGGACCGCTCACGGCTCCGCCGGGCCGGGTCGGCGCTGCGGGCGCCCAGGATGTGTGCCCGAGCCGGTGCCCGCTGGGCGGCACTTCTATGAGCCGGCCGTGGCCGGCACCGCCGAAGGCGACCGCCCACCGGGGTTCGTGCCGTCCAGCCCTGCCCTTCCACGCCCGCCGTGACGTGCGCGCGGGGGCGCACCTGCGGCAGCGGCCGGTCGCCCGCGGCGCGTCCGGCGAGCCCGCCTGCCGCTCGGCGGCGACTTCGGGGCCCGGGACCGCGCCGCTGTCGGCGGTCTTGCCGGGCGGAGTGGCGGGGCTTGCGGGAGGGGTGGGGCCGCCCAGGAGCGCGGGCCCTGCGGATCTCCAAGGCGTCGTCGAGGCCGGGCCGTCCGGGTTGGGCACCGTTGACGCTTGGGCGGGTGGGGGGCGGCGAGGCTGCGGGCTGGTGAGCGCGGGTGCCCTCATGCGGCTGGTCTGTGCCGCCGGGTGGGGCGGCCAGGTCGGCGCGCCGCCCGGCCGTCTGTGAGGGCATCGCCTTGTGACGGGGGCTGTCGCCTACACCGGCCCGGGCCGGTACAGCGGTGGCGGTGCGGGTTGGTGCCGCGGGGCCTCCGGCCTGCTCGCGGCTTCGCCGGGCCGGTGGCGGCGCTGCGGGTGGCCCCGGGGTCGCGGCCGGACGGCACCGCGGGCCCGGGCCGCTGTGCGCTCGGTGCTGCTGCGTGCGGGCACCACACCCGCATGGGCCGCCCGGCCCCCGCGGGCACGCCGGGCGGCCGTGGCCGCGCACGCTGTAGCGTCGACCCGCACAGGGCATGCGAGTACGCGTGAGGAGAAGACGACGTGAGCGGGACCGCGATGGACCGGGGCGCAGATCCGTTCGGGACCGCACGGCTGCGGCGGGCCGTGCTGGACGCGTGGGCCGCGTCGCCCGCCCGGTTCCGGGAGGACGCCAACGCGGAGGAGGACCTCGCGCTCGGCGGCTACCGCGACCGACTCGTCGTCGAACTGGCCCAGAACGCCGCCGACGCGGCGGCCCGTGCCGGGGTGGCAGGCCGGCTGCGGCTGACCCTGCGCGAGGGGGTGCTCGCCGCCGCGAACACCGGGGCCCACCTGGACGCCGTGGGCGTGGAGTCGTTGTCGACGCTGCGGGCCAGCGCCAAGCGCGAGGACGGCGACCTGTCCGTCGGCCGCTTCGGCGTCGGCTTCTCCGCCGTGCTCGCGGTCAGCGACGAGCCCGCGATCCTCAGCCGCAGCGGCGGCGTGCGCTGGTCGCTGGCGGAGGCCCGGGACCTGGCGCGGGAGACCGGGGCGGGGTCTGCCGGGCTCGCCGACGAACTGCGCCGAAGGGACGGCCACGTACCGCTGCTGCGGCTGCCGCTGCCCGCCGAGGGAACCGCTCCGGAGGGCTACGACACGTGCGTCGTGCTGCCGCTGCGCGACGGCGCCGCCGCGGACCTCGCGGCGCGCCTGCTCGCCGGGATCGACGACGCGCTGCTGCTGTCCCTTCCGGGCCTCGCCGAGGTGGTCGTGGAGACGCCGGAGGGCGTGCGGACCTTGACCCGGGGTCAGGAGGACGGGCTGACCGTCGTCGTGGACAGCGCCGGCGGGACGACCCGCTGGCGCACCGTGAGCGAGGCCGGCGCGCTGGAGGCGGCGCTGCTGGCCGACCGCCCGGTCGAGGAGCGGCTGCGTCCGGTGTGGTCGGTGACCTGGGCCGTGCCGGTGGGCCGGGACGGCGCGCCCGAGCGGCCGCGGACCGCGCCCTTCGTGCACGCCCCGACGCCTACCGACGAACCGCTGGGGCTGCCCGCCCTGCTCATCGCCTCGCTGCCGCTGGACCCGAGCCGGCGCCACGCCGCGCCCGGCGCCCTCACCGGCTTCCTGGTCGCGCGGGCCGCCGAGTTGTACGTACGGCTGCTGGCGGACTGGCGGCCGGTCGCCGCGGGCATCGTGGACCTGGTGCCCGGCCCGCTGGGCAAGGGCGAACTCGACGCCGAACTGCGCCGCCACGTGCTGGAGCAACTGCCGCGCACCGCCTTCCTGCCGCGCGCCGCCGACGTGTCCGGAACCGACGAGGGGGACGACCTCCCGCCCGCGCTGCGCCCGGTGGAGGCCGAGGTCGTGGAGGGCGCCGGCGCGGAGACCGTCCGGGTGCTGGCGGAGGTCTTCCCGACGCTGCTGCCGCCAGGGCTGGAGCGCCGTCCCGAGCTGCGGGCCCTCGGGGTCGCCCGGTTGCCGCTGGGCGACGCGATCGACCGGCTGGCCGGGGTGGAGCGGCCCGCGGCCTGGTGGCGCCGACTCTACGACTCTCTGGCCGGCACCGACCCGGACCGGCTGAGCGGGCTCCCCGTGCCGCTCGCGGACGGCCGTACGGTCGTCGGACCGCGCCAGGTGCTGCTGCCGCTGCCCGAGATGGACAGCGTCTACGCCGACGAGGCCGTCCCGGCCGGCACCGCACTGCCCACCGCGTCGGAGCTGGGCCGGCTGGGCCTGAAAGTGGCCGATCCGCGGGCCGCGCACCCGCTGCTGGAGAAGCTCGGAGCCACCCCCGCGACGCCGCGCGCCGTCCTGACCACCCCGCAGGTGCGGGCCGCCGTGGCCGCGTCCCTGGACGCCGACGAGGCGTGGTACGACGGCGTCGGGGCGGATGCCGCCCCCGCGCTGGACGCGGAGGAGCTGGCCGAGGTCGTCCTGGGCCTGGTCCGGGCCGCGAACCTCGCCCCGGGCGACGAGCCGTGGCTGGCCGCGCTGGCCCTGACCGACGACGAGGGCGAGCTCGCCCCCGCCGGTGAACTGGTGCTGCCGGGCAGCGCCTTCGAGCGGGTCGTCCGGGAAGGGGAGCTGGGCCTGGTCGACGCGGACCTGGCGGCCCGCTGGGGCGAGCAGCCGCTGACCGCGGTCGGCGTGCTCGCCACCTTCGCGCTGGTGCGGGCCACCGACGTGGTGCTCGACCCGGACGAGCTGGAGCCCCGGGACGGCGACTGGGCCGAGCCGGACGACGCCGGGCTGCTTGACGCGGTCGACGTCTGGTGCGAGGACGTCCTGGACCAGCTGCCGGACACCGACGTGCCGCCGGTCGCCACCGAGATCGTCGCCGTGCGGGACCTCGACCTCGTCGACGACGACGCCTGGCCGCAGGCTCTGGCGATGCTCTCCGTGCCGCCGCTGCGCGACGCGGTCACCCAGCCGGTGCGGGTCCTGCTGCCGGACGGCACCACGCGCACCGTGCGGCCCTACACCGCGTGGTGGCTGCGCGACCACCCGGTCCTCGACGGCCGCCGCCCGGTCGGCCTGCGCGCCGCCGGCGGCGACCCGCTGCTCGCCGGGCTGTACGAGGACGCCGAGGCCGGGGCCGTCGACGACGAGGTGCTGCGCGCGCTCGGCGTGCGCACGTCCGTCCCGGCTCTGCTGGTCGAGCCGGGCGGCGCCGCCGAACTGCTCGCCCGCCTCGCCGACCCGGACTCCGCCGTCACCCCGGCCCAGCTGCACCGGCTCTACTCCGAGCTGGCCACCGTCGACCCCGAGCAGGTGACCCTCCCCGACGAGCTGCGAGCCGTCGTCGACGGCCGTGAGCCGCGCGTGGTCGACGCCGGGGAGGCCCTCGTCGCGGACGCGCCGGACCTGCTGCCGCTCGCCGCGGACCTGCCCCTGCTCCCGGTGCCGCCGGTCCGTGCCGCGGCGCTGGCCGAGTTGTTCCAGGTGCGTCGGCTCAGTGAGGCGTTCGACGCCCCGGTCGTCTCGCAGGGGGAACCGCACGACGTCGCGGACACGGTCCGCGAGCTGCTGCCGGGCGTCCCCCTGTCGTATGTCGAGCACGAGGAGTTGCTGGTCGCGGCCCCCGACGGCGGCACCGTCGAGCTCGACTGGCGGTGGGTCGACGGCACCCTGCACGCCGCCACGCTGGAAGGCGTCGCCGCGGGCCTGGCTTGGGCGGCCGGCGCCTGGCAGCGCCGCTTCGAGGTGGCGGCGCTGCTGGAGGACCCGACCCGTACGGAGGAGCTGGCCCGCGACCGCTGGTTCGACTGAGCCCCCTCAGCGGGGACCTGGCGCGCCCTCCCGCTCCGGCGCGGCGGTGTCGTCGTCCACGCGGCCGACGCGGCGCCAGACCAGCTCCAGCAGGAAGGCGGCGGCCGCCGCCACGGCGACGGCCGTCCAGGGGCCCCGCGTGCCGACCAGGCGGAGGGCGAAGAACTCCTGCAGCCAGGGGGTGACCAGCACGACGAGGAAACCGGCGCCCATGGCGAGGACCAGGCCGATCCGCCACCAGGTGTAGGGGCGTGCCACCAGCGCCAGCACCCAGGTCGCTATGAGGAAGAGGGTCAGCGTCGCGGCACTGGTCTCGGCCTCCAGCGCGCCGTCGCCGCGGTAATGGTGCCGGGCGAGCATGTACGTCACAAAGGTGGCGACGCCCGCGATCACCCCGGCGGGCAGCGAGTAGCGCATGACCCGGCGCACGAAGTGCGGCCTGGCCCGCTCGGTGTTGGGGGCCAGGGCGAGGAAGAAGGCGGGGACGCCGATGGTCAGCGTGGACAGCAGCGTCAGGTGCCGGGGGAGGAACGGGTAGGGCGCGTGCCAGATGATCACCAGCAGGGCGAGCAGGACCGAGTAGACGGTCTTGGTGAGGAAGAGGGTCGCGACGCGCGTGATGTTGCCGATGACGCGGCGGCCCTCGGCCACGACCGACGGGAGGGTCGAGAAGCTGTTGTCGAGCAGCACGATCTGGGCGACCGCCCGCGTCGCCTCCGAGCCGGACCCCATGGCAACGCCGATGTCCGCGTCCTTGAGGGCGAGGACGTCGTTGACGCCGTCCCCGGTCATCGCCACGGTGTGGCCGCCGGACTGCAGCGCGCCCACCATCTCCCGCTTCTGCCGCGGGGTGACCCGGCCGAAGACCGCGCCCCGGCCGATCTCGGCCGCCATGGGGCCGCGTTCGGCGGGCAGCTCGCGGGCGTCGACCGTCCGCTCGGCGCCGGGCAGCCCCAGCTTCCGGGCGACCGCGCCGACGGAGACCGCGTTGTCGCCGGAGATGACCTTGGCCTGGACGTCCTGCTCGGCGAAGTAGCGCAGGGTGGCGGCGGCGTCGGGGCGCAGCCGCTGCTCCAGGACGACCAGTGCGGCCGGGACGGCCGAGGCGTCCGCCGCCGGGTCGTCGAGGTCCGCGCCGGTCCGGGCGAGCAGCAGCACCCGCAGGCCGTGGGCGTTGAGGTCGTCGACCTCGCCCAGCGCAGGGTCGCCGGGGGCGAGCAGCACATCGGGGGCGCCGAGCAGCCAGGCGCTGCGTTCCCCGCCCGGTTCGGTGAACGCCGCGCCGCTGTATTTGCGGGCGGAGGAGAAGGGCAGCGCCTTTGTGACGTGCCAGCCGTCGCCGGGGGCGGGGAAGGCCGCGGCGACGGCGGTCAGCGTGGGGTTGGGGCGGGGATCGGCGGAGCTGACCGCGCCGAGCACCTGCCGCACGTAGGGCTCGGCCGGGCCGTCCAGCATCCGTAGTTCGGCGACGTCCATCGTGCCCTCGGTGAGGGTGCCGGTCTTGTCCAGGCACACCACGTCCACCCGGGCCAGGCCCTCGATCGCGGGCAGCTCCTGGACGAGGCACTGCCTGCGGCCCAGCCGGATGACGCCGATCGCGAAGGCCACCGAGGTCAGCAGGACCAGCCCCTCGGGCACCATCGGCACGATGCCGCCGACCATGCGGCGGACCGCCTCGCGCCAGTCGTTGCCCTCCAGGACGAGCTGGCTGACGATCAGGCCGATCGCGGTGGGGACCATCATCCACGTGACGTACTTGAGGATCCGGCTGATTCCGTTGCGCAGTTCGGAGCTGACGAGCGTGAAGCGGGTCGCCTCCTCGGCGAGTCGCGCGGCGTAGGCCTCCCGGCCGACCTTGGTCGCGGTGAAGGCCCCGCCGCCGGCGACGACGAAGCTGCCGGACATCACCAGGTCGCCGGGGTGCTTGACGACGGGGTCGGCCTCCCCGGTGAGCAGCGACTCGTCCACCTCCAGGCTGTCGGCCTCGGCCACCTCGCCGTCGACCACCACCTTGTCCCCCGGCCCGAGTTCGACGAGGTCGCCCAGGACGATGTCGGAGACGGAGACCTCATGGGCGACCCCGTCGCGGCGGACGGTGGGTTTCGCCTCGCCGATGACGGCGAGTCCGTCCAGGGTCTTCTTGGCGCGCCACTCCTGGAAGATGCCGATGCCGGTGTTGGCGATGATGACGAAGCCGAACAGGCCGTCCTGGATCGGCCCCACGACCAGGATGATCAGGAAGAGCACCCCGATGATCGCGTTGAAGCGGGTGAGGACGTTCGCGCGGACGATCTCCGCCAGCGAGCGGGACGAGCGCACGGGCACGTCGTTGACCTCGCCCCGCGCGACCCGCTCCGCCACCTCGGCGGCGGTCAGCCCGCCGAGCGTCGCCGGTCGTGTCGGTCCGGCCGCCTCCTGCCGCGTGCGTTCCGTCATGGCTTCGACGGTACGTGCCGGGCGCCGCGCGCGGCACGAGGAGCGGCGGGGGCGGGGAGCGGGGCGGTGTACGGCGGGGTGGTGGCGGCCCGTTCCGGGGCGGTCGCCGGGCGTGCCGGCGGCCCGGCGCGGGCGGGACGGACGCGGGCGGTAGGGGCGCGGGCGGTGGGGGCGCGGCTCAGCCCTGTCCGGCCTCCTGCGCGGCACGGGCCCGCTCGATCGCGTCCCGGCGGGCGCGGACGTACCACAGGCCGACGAGCCCGAGGCAGCCGCCGGCCAGGCAGGTCCAGATCCACCAGGCGTGGCCGTGGTCGGAGTACCAGCCGTAGAAGGGGAGCTGGACGAGGAAGAGCGCGAACCAGACGACCGTTCCGACGGTGACGGTCGCGACGTCGTTCGCCTCCAGGGGCGCCGGCGCCTCGCGCAGGCCGGTTGTCCCCTTGCTGTGGCTGCTGCTGCTCATGCGCACAGCGTACCGAGTGTCCCCGAGGGGTCTACGCGCGAAGATAGCCTTTGAAGCACTCGTATGTTCAACTGAAACGGTCCCTAGGGTGGCTGGTTTCCATCGTAGGAACCTCCAAATCCCTCTCTCGAGCCGGTCGATCGGCCTGGTCGACTCCGGCTTCGTGACCCGCATCCCGGACGCCGCGCACACCACCGTCCCGCTGCAACTGGGCACGGGCGGCCATCTGACCGGCTGGCCGGTGCTGATCTTCATCCTCGGCGCGCTGCTGACCCTCGGGCTGATCATCCGCAAGGTGCCCGGAGCCATCCTGATCAGCATCGTCGCGATGACGCTCCTGGCGCTCGTCGTGGACGCGGTGGCGAACGTCAAGGACGCCTCCTGGGGCCTGACCGTCCCGCAGTGGCCCGGCAACCCGGTCGCGCCCCCCGACTTCGGGCTGCTCGGCAAGGTGAGTCTGTTCGGCGGCTTCCAGGAGGTCGGTGTGCTCACCGGCGTCCTCTTCGTCTTCACCGTGCTGCTGAGCTGCTTCTTCGACGCGATGGGCACCATCCTCGGCGTCGCCGACGAGGCGCACCTGCTGGACTCCCGGGGCGACCTGCCCGGGATGAGCCGGGTCCTGATGGTCGACGGCGTCGCGACGGCGGCGGGCGGCCTGGCCTCCTGCTCGGCCAACATCTGCTACGCGGAGTCCACCGCCGGCACCGGTGAGGGAGCGCGCACCGGCCTCGCCTCGGTCGCCACCGGGCTGCTCTTCGTCGCCGCCCTGTTCTTCGCGCCGCTGGCCACGATGGTCCCGGCGCAGGCGGCCACCCCCGCGCTGGTCGCGGTGGGCTTCCTGATCATGGTGGGCAGCATCCGGGGGTTCGACTGGAGCGACTTCACGATCGCGGTCCCGGCGTTCCTGACGATGCTGCTCATGCCGTTCACCTACTCGATCACCAACGGCATCGGCATCGGGTTCATCACCTTCTGCGCGCTGCGGCTGGTGGCCGGGCGCGGCCGCGAGGTGCCGCCCGCGCTCTACGCGGTGGCGGCGGTCTTCGCCTTCTCCTACCTGATGCCGGCGCTGGGCCTGACGTGACCGCCCGCGTAG
The DNA here is from genome assembly GCF_965342175.1 of Actinacidiphila sp. bgisy167. Lineage (GTDB taxonomy): Bacteria > Actinomycetota > Actinomycetes > Streptomycetales > Streptomycetaceae > Actinacidiphila. The sequence continues at coordinate 76,108 of NZ_CBDRBL010000015.1, read as the reverse complement.
AACTGCTCGGTCTCGTCGACCGAGGCCTTGAGCCGTTCGTCGAAGTCATCGCGGGCGAGCGTCCGGACGATGTAGTCCTGGACGCTCATTCCGCGCTTCGCCGCGCGGGCCTGAAGGCGTTCGTGCAGCTCCTCGTCCACGCGCATGCTGAGCACTCTCGAAGCCATGCGCCCAAGGGTCGGGCGGGCCTCTTCGGCCATGCCTCGCTTTCCGGGCGGAAGTCACCCGTACGGGTGATTTTTCTGGTGGATGGGTTTGGTGGCCGCGGCGCTCTCGCCATTTTTACTTAGCATAGGTAATGAGCTAGTCTAATGAACGTGACCGAACTGTCCGAGGACGACCGCGCGGCGGTGAACACGCTGCGCGCCGCCGTGATGCGGCTCTCGCGCCGGCTGCGCCACCACCGGGTCGACGAGTCGCTGAGCCCGACGGAGATGTCCGTGCTGGGCACGCTCGCGCGCTGCGGATCCGCCACTCCGGGGGAGCTGGCCCGCAGGGAGCACGTACAGCCGCCGTCCATGACGCGGATCGTCGCCATGCTTGAGTCGAAGGGCCTGGTCCACCGGGACCCGCACCCCGACGACCGCAGGCAGGTCGTCGTCCGGCAGACAGAGCAGGCGGAGACGATGCTCGAGGAGAGCCGGGCCCGGCGCAACGCGTTCCTGGCCGAACTCATGGCCACCCTGACTGAGCAGGAACGCGCCGTGCTCAGGGAGGCGGCGCCCGTCCTGGAGAAGCTCGCTCACGCCGACACAAGGACCCGATGACGAGGAGGCGAGACCGGATTGAGTTCGGCAGCCGCATCAGACGCCGCACCCGAACCGACCAACCCTGAGAGGACCGGACCGGCCGGGGGCACGGCCGACCCGGCCGACCTGCCCATCCCGGCGGGCGCCGACGCCGCCGCGGGGGGTGCGGAGCCGGCCGGAACCTCCCGGGGCGACGGCGCCGGCCGCCCCGCCGCGCCGCCCGCGCCCGGCGGCATGTTCAGCTCGCTCCGCAACCGCAACTACCGGCTCTTCGCCGGCGGGGCGATCGTCTCCAACACCGGCACCTGGATGTCCCGCATCGCGCAGGACTGGCTGGTGCTGAGCCTCACCGGTTCCTCCTTCGCCGTGGGTATCACCACCGCGCTGCAGTTCCTCCCGATGCTCCTCTTCGGGCTCTACGGCGGCGTCATCGCCGACCGCTACCCCAAGCGCCGCATCCTGCTGACCACCCAGGCCCTCCTGGGACTGCTGGGCCTCGGCCTCGCCGCACTGACCCTCAGCGGCGCCGTGCAGGTCTGGCACGTGTACGCCATCGCCTTCGGCCTCGGCATGGTCACCGTCGTCGACAACCCGGCACGGCAGGCGTTCGTCGTCGAGATGGTGGGCCCCGCCGACGTCCGCAACGCCGTCTCCCTGAACTCCGCCAACTTCCAGAGCGCCCGGCTCATCGGCCCCGCCGTCGCGGGTGTGCTGATCACCGCGGTCGGCAGCGGCTGGGCGTTCCTCTTCAACGGCCTGTCCTTCCTCGCCCCGCTCGCCGGGCTGCTGCTCATGCGGCGCTCCGAGCTGTACGAGGTGCCCACCGCGCCGCGCGGCAAGGGCCAGCTGCGTGAGGGGCTGCGCTATGTCGCCGGGCGGCCCGAGCTGATCTGGCCCATCGTGCTGGTCGGCTTCATCGGCACCTTCGCCTACAACTTCCCGATCTGGCTCACCGCCTTCGCCGACCATGTCTTCCACGGCGACGCCGGGATGTACGGCCTGTTCAACACCGTCCTCGCGGTCGGCTCCGTGATCGGCGCGCTGCTGGCGGCCCGGCGCGGCAGCAGCCGGCTGCGGCTGCTGGTCGGCGCGGCGCTGGCCTTCGGGCTGCTGGAGGTCGTGGCGGCGCTGTCGCCGACGTACTGGATCTTCCTGGCGCTCATGCTGCCGATCGGCGTCTTCGGCCTGACCTTCAACACCACGGCCAACGCCAGTGTGCAGCTCGCCACCGACCCCGCCATGCGCGGCCGGGTCATGAGCCTGTTCATGATGGTCTTCGTGGGCGGCACCCCGCTGGGCGGGCCGCTCGTCGGCTGGGTCACCGATGTGTTCGGCGCCCGGATCGGCTTCCTGGCCGGCGGCCTGGTCGCCGCGGCGGCGGCGGCCTGCGTGGGGCTCGTGCTGGCCCGAATGGGCGGGCTGCGGCTCAAGATCGACCTGCATCGCGGCAAGGACCACAAGCTGATCGAGCTGGTGCCGCGGGAGCCGCAGCCGGTGGGGGCGGAGTCGGTGGCCGCCTGAGCGCGCTGCGGCGGTGGGCCGTGGCGTCCGCGCCGGGCCGGGCGGCGGCCTCGCCGCCCGGTCTCCGGCGGCGGACGCGCGGGCCCACGCCCCGCGGTCCCGCTCCTCGCGCAGGCGCGGCGCTTCCGCCGGTGCGTCCCCTTCATCGTTTCGAGTGAATGTGCGATCGGGGCGCCCCAGGCGGGCGCCGGCTGCGTGAGAATCGGAGCTGTCGTCACTCGGATACGCGGAGTCCCTGGAGGACCGATGAGCTCACAGCCCCATCGGGCGCCTCGGGCGGCCGCCGGTTCGTATGCGCCGGACGACCCGGAAACCGCGCTGAAGTACGCGATCCGGCACCACGGGGGGGACCGGGTGCAGATCGTCGAGGGGGTCATCCAGCAAGTGGTGCCACCTACCTGGGGGCATGAGAGGGCCGCCGCCATGATCCGTCGGCAGATCGACCCTGTCGTGCAGAAGATGGGCTGCCTTTCGGGCTCGGGGAATCTGGACCTCCCCGGCAGCGGCAACTGGTACGTGCCGGACCTGGCCGTCGTGCCGGAGGAGCTGGCGGAAGCCGATGCTCTCGTCCCCCACCAGACCCTGCTGGTGGTGGAGGTCACCTCTGACTCCAACGGCGACACGGACCGGATCGTCAAACGCCGGCGCTACGCCGAGTACGGTGCGCCCCTGTATCTGCTCGTCGACCGGCAGGAGCGCAGCTGCACCCTGTACGCGGAGCCGGGGGAGCTCGGTTACCGGTCGGTGGACGGCCCGCACCCCTTCGGCACGCCGCTGCGGCTGCCCGAGCCCTTCGGGCTCGAGCTGGACACCGCGGAGTTCTGAGGCCCGCACCCCACAAGGTCCTCGCCGGTCCGCCGCCTCAGAACCCGTCCGCCAGCAGCTCCGCGAGGTGGCGCGCCCGTACCCCGGCGAGCTGGGCGAGCTGGGTGCGGCAGGAGAAGCCGTCCGCGAGGACGGCCGTACGGGGCCGGGCAGCGCGGACCGCGGGCAGCAGACGGTCCTCGGCGCAGGCGACGGAGACCTCGTAGTGGCCGCGTTCGAAGCCGAAGTTCCCGGCCAGACCGCAGCAGCCGGAGGCCAGGGCCCCGCTGAGCCCGGCGCGGGCGCGCAGCCGGCGCTCGGCGGCGTCGCCGAGGACGGCGTGCTGGTGGCAGTGGGTCTGGCCGGTGACGGGCCGGTCGAGGCGCGGCGGTGTCCAGCCGGGCGCCGCCTCCTCCAGCACCTGCGCGAAGGTGCGCACCGAATCCGCCAGGGCCGCCGCCTCGCCGGTGCCGAGTAGCTCGGGCAGGTCGGTGCGGAGCGCCGCCGCGCAGCTCGGTTCCAGGACGACGACGGGACGTCCCGCGGCCACCACCGGCGCCATCCGCTCCACCGTGCGGCGCATCACCCTTCGGGCCCGGTCGAGCCGGCCGGTCGAGACCCAGGTCAGGCCGCAGCACACGCGCCCCGGGGGCAGCACGACCCGCAGCCCGGCCGCCCTGAGGACGCGTACGGCGGCGCGGCCCACCTCGGGGGAGAAGCGGTCGGTGAAGGTGTCCGGCCACAGGACCACGGTCGCCTCCGTGTCCGCCCCGGCCCCGGCCCCGGCCCGCGCCCCCGGTGCGGGCGGCTCCTGCCGCCGCCACCAGCGCACGAAGGACTCCTCCGCCGGCAGGGGCAGCTCCCGCTCGGGCGCGATCCCCGCCACCCGCTTGCCCAGAGCCGTCAGCGGCCCGACCCGCGCCAGCGCGTTCAGGGTCCCGGTGGCCGGTGCCGCGAGACGCAGCCAGGTCGGCAGACCGCCCATCACGTAGTGGGAGGCGGGCCGCAGCCGCCGCCGGTAGCGCTGGTGCAGGAACTCCGCTTTGTAGGTGGCCATGTCGACGCCGACCGGGCAGTCCGACCGGCAGCCCCTGCAGGACAGGCACAGGTCGAGTGCGTCCGCGACCTCCGGCGCGCGCCAGCCGCCGGTGACGATCTCGCCCGCGAGCATCTCGTGCAGCAGCCGGGCCCGGCCGCGGGTGGAGTGCCGCTCCTCACCTGTCACCCGGTACGAGGGGCACATGACGCCGGCCCCCGCCCCCGCGCCCGTCTCGCGGCACTTGGCGACGCCGACGCAGCGGCGCACCGCCGCCGAGAAGTCACCGCCGTCGCGGGGGTAGCCGAAGGCGACGTCGACGGGCCGCCGCGGCAGGACAGCGAAGCGCAGATCGGCGTCGAGGGGAGCGGGCCGTACGAGCATGCCCGGGTTGAGGCCGCCCGCCGGGTCCAGCGCGTCCTTGAACCGGCCGAAGAGGGCCACCAGTTCCTCCCCGTACATCCGGGGCAGCAGCTCCGCGCGCGCCTGACCGTCGCCGTGCTCCCCGGACAGCGAGCCGCCGTGGGCGACGACGAGGTCGGCGGCGGCCTCGGAGAAGCGCCGGAAGCGGGCCACCCCGTCCGCGCCGAGCAGGTCGAAGTCGATGCGGACGTGGATGCAGCCGTCGCCGAAGTGCCCGTACGGGGTGCCGTGCAGGCCGTGCTCACGCAGCAGCACGCGGAAGTCACGCAGGTAGGCGCCGAGCCGCGCCGGGGGCACCGCGCAGTCCTCCCAGCCCGGCCAGGCCTCCGCGCCGGCGGGCGTCCGGGTGGCCGTCCCGGCGGCCTCCTCGCGGAGCCGCCACAGCGCGCGCTGCGCGATCGGGGAGGTCACCACGGCCGAGTCGACCGCGTCGGCGAGCCGCCGCAGCGCCTCCGCCTCACCGGTGCCGGGCATCTCGACGAAGAGCCACGCCCCGCCCCGCGGCAGCAGTTCGGCGGCCTCCCCGCCGCCCACCAGGTCGGCGGCCATGCCCTCCACCGTCAGCGGGCCGTACGGCAGCAGGCCGTTCGCGGCGTCGGCGGCGGCGCTCTCGTCCGGGTAGCCGAGGACGACCAGGACGCGCACCGCGGGCGCGGGCACCAGCCGGACCTCGGCCTCCGTCAGCACGGCGAGCGTGCCCTCGCTGCCTGTCAGGGCGCGGGCCAGGTCCTGGCCGCGCTCGGGCAGCAGCGCGTCCAGGGCGTAGCCGGAGATGCGGCGGGGGAGGTGCTGCGGATAGCCGGTGCGCAGCAGGGCGAGGTGGCCGTCCACGAGTTCCCGCAGGTCCGCGCGGAGCGGGTCGGTGGTGCGCAGCGGTTCGCCGCCGTAGGTGAGGCATTCCAGGGCGCGGACGTTGTCGGCCGTGGTGCCCCAGGCGACGGAGTGCGCGCCGCACGCGTTGTTGCCGATCATGCCGCCGAGGGTGCAGCGGCTGTGGGTGGACGGATCGGGGCCGAAGGTCAGCCCGTGCGCGGCGGCGGCGCGCCGCAGGTCGTCCAGGACGACCCCGGGCTGCACCCGGGCCGTCAACGCCTCGGGGCTGAGTGACACGATCCGGTGCATGTGCCGGGTGAAGTCGAGCACGACGCCGGTGCCCGTCGCCTGCCCCGCGATCGACGTGCCGCCGCCGCGCGGCACCACCGGCACCCCGTGCGCCCGGCACACGGCGAGCGCCGCGGCCACGTCCTCGGCGTCGTACGGGGCGACGACGGCCACCGGAATACGCCGGTAGTTGGACGCGTCCATCGAGGTCAGCGCCCTGCTCTGCGCGTCGAAGAAGACCTCGCCCCGCAGGGCCCGCTCCAGGTCGCGGCGCAACGCGTGCCGCTCATCGCCCGTCATGTCCCGTAGCCTGCCCCGTCGCGGCACATGTCTCACCGGATGGGACACGGCCCCGTAACGGGCTCGTCACGCATTACGCTGCGAATGTGGCCGAGATCCAGATTCCCGCTGACATCAAGCCCGCCGACGGACGATTCGGTTCGGGCCCCTCCAAGGTGCGGCCTGAGGCGCTCAGCGCGCTGGCCGCCACCGGCACCTCGCTGATGGGCACCTCTCACCGGCAGGCACCGGTGAAGGACCTGGTCGGCCGGGTCCGGGACGGCATCCGTGAGCTGTTCGCGCTCCCCGAGGGCTACGAGGTGGTGCTCGGCAACGGCGGCTCCACCGCCTTCTGGGACATCGCCACCCACGGACTGATCGAGCGCAGGTCGCAGCACCTCAGCTTCGGCGAGTTCTCCTCCAAGTTCGCCAAGGCCGCCAAACTGGCGCCGTGGCTGGACGAGCCCACCGTGGTCTCCGCCGACCCGGGTTCGCACCCCGAGGCGGTCGCGGAGGCGGGCGTGGACGTCTACGCCCTCACCCACAACGAGACCTCGACCGGTGTCGCCATGCCGCTGCGGCGCGTCCCCGGCGCGGACGAGGGCGCCCTCGTCCTGGTCGACGCCACCTCCGGCGCGGGCGGCCTGCCGGTCGACATCGCCGAGACCGACGTCTACTACTTCGCCCCGCAGAAGTCCTTCGCCGCCGACGGCGGGTTGTGGATCGCCGTGTTCTCCCCGGCGGCGCTGGAGCGCGCGGAGCGGATCGCCGCCTCCGGCCGCCACATCCCGGCCTTCTTCGACCTGCCGACCGCGATCGACAACTCGCGGAAGAACCAGACGTACAACACCCCGGCACTCGCCACCCTGTTCCTGCTGAACGACCAGCTGGAGTGGATCAACGGGAAGGGCGGTCTCGACTGGGCGGTGCGCCGCACCGCCGCCTCCTCGGGTCATCTGTACGGCTGGGCCGAGGACTCCAAGCACGCCACCCCGTTCGTCACCGACCCGGCCAAGCGCTCCCAGGTCGTCGGCACGATCGACTTCAACGACGACATCGACGCCGCGGCCGTCGCCAAGGTGCTGCGCGCCAACGGCATCGTCGACACCGAGCCGTACCGCAAGCTGGGCCGCAACCAGCTGCGCGTGGCCATGTTCCCGGCCGTGGAGCCGGCGGACGTCCAGGCCCTGACCGCCTGCGTCGACTTCGTCGTCGAGCGGCTCTGACACGGGCCCCGCGGGGCCACCGCGACGGTGGTCCCGCGGGCGTTCAGCGTTCCCGGCGCAGGAGCCGGCGTACGCCGATCAGCAGGGCGGCGATCGCGGCGAGGGTGACGGCGCCGAGGGTGAACTGGCGTGTGGAGCCGGGTTCTTCGGTGCCGGTGCCGGTGGTGTCCGTGGTGGAGGTTCCCGAGGCTCCGGGGGAGGAGGCCGTCTCGCGTCGGGCGGCGTCGGGCAGGTCGTCCCCCTTGAGCGGTACGCGCCAGACCTCGCTGTCCTCGCCCTCACTGCGGTGGTCCCGCGGGCGTTCAGCGTTCCCGGCGCAGGAGCCGGCGTACGCCGATCAGCAGGGCGGCGATCGCGGCGAGGGTGACGGCGCCGAGGGTGAACTGGCGTGTGGAGCCGGGTTCTTCGGTGCCGGTGGTGTCCGTGGTGGAGGTTCCCGAGGCTCCGGGGGAGGAGGCCGTCTCGCGTCGGGCGGCGTCGGGCAGGTCGTCCCCCTTGAGCGGTACGCGCCAGACCTCGCTGTCCTCGCCCTCACTGCCGTACATGAGGGCCCTGCCGTCCGGGGTGAAGGCCACGGACTCGCCCTGCCGCTGCAGCGGCACGTGCATCTGGTCGATCCGGCGGGCCTCGCCGTCCTCCCAGCGGTACATCAGGGCGCCGAAGTAGCCGCGCAGCACCAGCCGGCTGCCGTCCGGGGAGAAAGCGCCGTCGGTGATCCACAGCGGGATGTCCGCGATGCGCCGGAAGATGTTGGTGCCGCTCGCGGAGAGCTTCGCCGGGCCCTCGTAGAGGCCGCCACCGTCCTCGTTCTTGCTCGCGATGTACACCCGCCCGGTCTTCGGGTCGACCATCAGCGCCTCGGCGTTGCGCGGGCCGCCCTCGTACTGGACGGTGTACTGCGTCGCCCTGACCGTCTGGTTCGCCAGCCGCTCGGGCTCCGGGAAGCGGTAGATCCACACGTGCGGCCAGGAGCCGCCGAGATTGTCGCCTATGTCGCCGACGTACAGCGCGCCGTCCGGGCCCATGGAGATCGCCTCGACGTCGCGCGGGCTGCCCACGCCGCGCAGCGTGACGGTGGCGACCGTCTTGCCCGTCGCGGAGTCGACGGCGTAGACGTACGGGCCGTCGTCGCTGTCGTTGTGCGCCCAGTAGACGCCCTTGTGGAGGCGGCTGGCGACGAGGCCGCTCGATTCGGTGATCCGCGGGTCCGAGATCGTGAAAGCCACGGACTCCCCGTCGTCGTCGGCGGCCGCCGTGCCGACCAGGGGACCCATGACGAGAACGGAGGCCGCGGCCGCGGCGAGCAGTGGACGCATGGGCCTAGCCTGCCAGGTGCCCGGCCCGGGCGGCGCCGGGGCCTTGGGCGGCGCGTGCGGAGGCCGGAGTCCGGTGCGCCGTCCGACGGGCACGGCCTAGGATCCCCTGCATGCTCAGCGCCTCCCCCGGCCCCGGCGACGGGCCCCGCCGCACGCCAGGACGCCGCACGGCGTGGATGTTCGTCGGCGACTCCATGACCGTCGGCAGCGCGGGGGAGCTCTCCTGGCGCTACCGGATGTGGCAGCACCTGTGCTCGTTCGGCACGGAGGGCGAGGACTTCGAGATCGTCGGACCGCGGACCGCGCTGTACGACCCCGCCGCCGACGCGGCCGTCTCGCAGCGCTACGCCGACCCCGCCTTCCCCCTCTCCGCGCGCCGCCATCTCGCGGGCTGGGGCGAGGGCTGGCTGCACATGGCGCCGCTGATCGAGGACGCCGTCCGGGAGCACCGTCCCGACGTACTGCTGGTGTCGCTCGGGCTGATCGACCTCGGCTTCTACACCGACCCGGCGCAGACCGATGCCCATGTGCGGCTGTTCGTCGCACGGGCGCGGGCCGCCAACCCCCGCGTCGCCGCGGTGCTGCTGCCCGTCATACCCAACTCGCGCTGCGACCACGACCCCGGATTCGCCGCCCAGTGCGAGGAGTTCAACACCCTCCTGGCCAAGACGACCGCGGACCTGTGCACTTCGGCCTCGCCGCTGCTGCTGGCCTCCCGCCCCGCCGGGTACGACATCGCCAGGGACACCCGCGACGGCACCCACCCCAACGCCTCCGGCGAACACCGCCTGGCGGCCGCCTTCGCCGACGCGGCGTACCAGGCGTGGGGCCTCGGAGCGCCGTACCGGCACCCCATCGGCATCGCTTGATTGGAGCGCACTCCAAGGAGTTGTCTTGAGGCCCATGGAGTACACACAGCTCGGACGCACCGGACTCAAGGTCAGCCGACTCGTGCTGGGGACGATGAACTTCGGCCCGCAGACGGACGAGGCGGACAGCCACGCCATCATGGACGCCGCTCTCGACGCGGGCGTGAATTTCATCGACACGGCCAATGTCTACGGCTGGGGCGAGAACAAGGGCCGCACGGAATCCATCATCGGGAACTGGCTCGCGAAGGGCGGCGACCGGCGCGACAAGGTGGTGCTCGCCACCAAGGTCTACGGGAACATGGGTCCCGACGGGCCCGCCTGGCCCAACCACGACCGGCTCTCCGCCCTCAACATCCGGCGTGGGGTGGAGGCCAGCCTGAAGCGCCTGCAGACCGACCACATCGACCTCTACCAGTTCCACCACATCGACCGGAACACCCCCTTCGAGGAGATCTGGCAAGCGGTCGACGTGCTCGTGCAGCAGGGGAAGGTCCTCTACGCGGGCTCCAGCAACTTCCCCGGGTACAAGATCGCCCAGGCCAATGAGATCGCGGCCCGGCGCGGCGGCACGATCGGCCTGGTCAGCGAGCAGTGCCTGTACAACCTGGCCGAGCGCCGCGCCGAGATGGAGGTGATCCCGGCCGCGCAGGAGTACGGCCTGGGCGTCATCCCCTGGTCGCCGCTCCACGGCGGCCTGCTGGGCGGCGCACTGCGCAAGGAGCGTGAGGGCGGCGGCTCCCGTTCCACCTCCGGCCGCAGCGCCGACTCGCTGAAGGACAGCGCTCTGCGCGAGCAGGTGCAGCGGTACGAGGACGCGGTCGACAAGGCCGGACTGCAGCCCGGTGACGTCGCCCTGGCCTGGCTGCTGGGCCGTCCCGGCGTCACGGGCCCGATCGTCGGCCCGCGCACCCGTGAGCAGCTGGACTCCGCGGTGCGCGCGGTCGACCTGCGGCTGCCCGCGGAGCTGCTCGCCGAGCTGGACGAGATCTTCCCCGGCCCCGGCCCGTCCCCCGAGGCTTTCGCCTGGTAGGCGTCCGCCGCCCCGCCCCGTCGTGCGCCCCGGTCGCAGATTCACCCGGTCGGGCGCACGATGAGGGTATGACCACAGCCAAAGAGATCATGCACCCAGGCGCCCGTGCGATACCGGCGACCGAGACTCTCGACCGCGCCGCGCAGCTGATGCGCGAGCTCAACGTCGGCGCGCTGCCGGTCCACGACGCGAACGACCGGATGTGCGGCATCATCACCGACCGGGACATCGTCACCAAGTGCGTAGCCGCGGGACGCGACCCCTCCAAGGTGACCTGCGGCGACCTGTGCGAGGGCACCCCGCGCTGGATCGACGCCGAGGCCGACGTGTCCGACGTCCTCACCGAGATGGAATCGCACCGCATCAAGCGGCTCCCGGTGGTGGAGAACAAGAAGCTGATCGGCATCATCACCGAGGCCGACCTGGCCCGCCACCTCAGCGACGAACAGGTCGCGGAATTCGTCGAGAAGGTGTACGCCGGCTCCTGAGGCGGACGACACCGCCGGGCCGACGACGGCCGACGACAGACGACGACGGCCGACGACACTGCCCGGCCGGCCACGGCCGACCACGGCCGCCGGGCGGCCGACGGTCGCAGGGCCGCCCCGAGCGCCTGCGGCCGCCCGGCCGCGGCGGCTAGCCGCGCACGATCGTGCCGACGATCACCACGACCACCAGCAGAGCGAGAGCGGCGGTCATTACGCGGGTACGGGTCTTCGGGTCCACACAGCGAGGTTAACGGGGCGGCCTCAGTGCCCCAGAGGGCAGGTCCGCACCGTCTCGTAGCGGGGCTGGGCACCCGGCACTCCGGGCGTGGGCGGATGGCTCCGCACCAGGCGGACCGCCCCCGCCGTCCACGGCGTCCCCGAGAACGCGCCGAGCGCGTCCGTGAAGGGCCGCAGACCCACCCTGACGCGCCCGGAGCGCTGCCGGGCGAGCGTCAGGTGGGCGTGGAAGGCGCCATGCTCGTCCTCGTGGCGGACGCCCGCCCGCCGTGCGGCGGCCCGCGCCGCCGCGGCCGCGCCGCCCAGGTCGTCGCCGTCCAGTCCCGCCCACAGAGTCCGGTCGCCGAAGCGGCCCCCACGGCCCAGGCGCACCCGGCAGGGAGGATGGCGCCGCGCCGCCCGCTCGAGCCGTTCGACCAGGGCGGGCAGCAGAGCCTCGTCCACCTCCCCGAGGAACGCCAGCGTCACATGCCACCCGGCGCGTTCCGTCCAGCGCAGCCCGTCCGCGCCCGGCAGGGCGCGCAGCGCGTCCACGGCGTCTGCCAGCTCGGCGAGGGCGGCGCCGGGAGGCAGAACGGCCACGAACAGCCTCATGCCCCCAGGGTGCACCGCCCGCGGCGGGCGTGCGAGGTGCGCCGGGTGTGGGCGGGCCGCCTACGGGGCGATGGCCGCGTAGCCCGGAACCTCACGCGGGTCGCGGGCGCCCGGGCCGACGTAGCGGGCCGAGGGGCGCACCAGCCGGCCGGTGCGCTTCTGCTCCAGGATGTGCGCCGACCAGCCGGCGGTGCGGGCGCAGCTGAACATCGAGGTGAACATGTGGGCCGGGACCTCGGCGAAGTCCAGGATGATCGCCGCCCAGAACTCCACGTTGGTGGCCAGGACGCGGTCCGGGCGGCGGGAGTGCAGCTCCTCCAGGGCGGCCTTCTCCAGCGCCTCCGCGATCTCGAAACGGGGGGCGCCCAGTTCCCTGGCGGTACGGCGCAGCACCCGGGCCCGCGGGTCCTCGGCACGGTAGACGCGGTGCCCGAAGCCCATCAGGCGCTCGCCCCTGTCCAGGGCCTGCTTCACGTACGCCTCGGCGTCGCCGGTCCGCTCGATCTCCTCGATCATGCCCAGCACGCGGGAGGGCGCGCCGCCGTGCAGCGGGCCCGACATGGCGCCTACCGCGCCCGACAGCGCGGCGGCCACGTCGGCGCCGGTGGAGGCGATGACCCGGGCGGTGAAGGTGGACGCGTTCATGCCGTGCTCGGCGGCGGAGGTCCAGTAGGCGTCGACGGCGGCGACGTGTTTGGGGTCGGGCTCGCCGCGCCAGCGGATCATGAAGCGCTCGACCACCGACTGCGCCTTGTCGATCTCGCGCTGCGGCACCATCGGCAGTCCCTGGCCGCGTGCCGACTGCGCCACGTACGACAGCGCCATCACGGCCGCGCGCGCCAGGTCCTCGCGGGCCTGCTCGGCGTCGATGTCCAGCAGCGGCTTCAGTCCCCACACCGGAGCGAGCATGGCCAGCGCCGACTGGACGTCGACGCGGATGTCGCCGGAGTGGACGGGGATCGGGAAGGGCTCGGCGGGAGGAAGGCCGGGGTTGAAGGCACCGTCGACCAGCAGGCCCCAGACGTTCCCGAAGGAGACGCGGCCCACCAGGTCCTCGATGTCCACCCCGCGGTAGCGCAGGGCGCCGCCTTCCTTGTCGGGTTCGGCGATCTCCGTCTCGAAGGCGACGACTCCCTCGAGTCCGGGTACGAAGTCGGACATCAGGCGGCTCCTCGTGATGCGGTCGACGATCCGGTGGTGCTTGTGGCACGCGGAATGGCGCGGGGGTCGGCACTGGGTGCCCGCACGATATCCCCCGGTGTGGGGAGTGCACAGATACCCGGCCTGTAAGTCTGTCCCCTTCCGCAGGTGACGTGAAGCGTGAGGTCCGGCACATCTTGCGGCGGACCGTGACGGTGGGGCCGGGGAGCACGGAGGCGGCACGCGGTGCCGCCTCCGTGCTGCAAGATGTGCGGGTGCAGCACAGCCACCACGACCCCGCCGCCATGCGCAGGCAGTACCGCGCCCGCGGACTGACCGAGGCCGAGCTGGCCGGCGACCCGTACACGCAGTTCGCGCGCTGGTTCGCCGATGCCGTCAACGCCCGCATCGACGAGCCCAACGCCATGGTGGTCTCCACCGCGGGAGCGGACGGGCTGCCCAGCTCGCGCACGGTGCTGCTGAAGAGCTACGACCACCGCGGCTTCGTGTTCTTCACCAACTACGGCTCCAGGAAGGGGCGCGAGCTCGCCGAGCGGCCCTTCGCCTCGCTGCTCTTCCCCTGGCACCCGGTCGCGCGCCAGGTGATCGTGACGGGCGCCGTCGAGCGCGTCTCACGCGAGGAGACCGAGGCCTACTTCCGGAGCCGGCCGCACGGCTCGCGGATCGGCGCCTGGGCGAGCGAGCAGTCCGCGGAGATCGCCTCGCGCGAGGTGCTGGAGCACCGCTACGCGGAGCTGGCGGCCCGCTATCCCGAGGGCACGGACGTGCCCGTGCCGCCGCATTGGGGAGGCTTCCGGGTGGTGGCGGGCCGCGTCGAGTTCTGGCAGGGGCGGGAGAACCGGCTGCACGACCGGTTGGTGTACACCGCCGCGGAGGGCGGCTGGACGGTGCGGCGCCTTTCGCCCTGAGGCGTGCCGGAGGGGGGCCGGTTCCCGGGCGCGGCCGCCCGCGCCGGGTGGCGGAGGCGGCGCGGTGAGGTCAGGGCCGCGGACGCAGACGACCCGCGGGCTGCTCCCCGGACGGCGAACCGTCCGGGCATCGGCCGGACGAATCCGACGAGCCCGCGGGTCGGGTGACTGCGATGGATTGGCCCGCTACGCACATCGCGCGCAGGCGAGGAGCGCAGGCGTCAGCCCGCAGCCACCTCACGCGTCCGATGGGAACTCATTCTTCGGACCACCTCCCTTCATGTGTGCCCGCAACCCTAAGAAACGGTTCGTGGGACGGCAAGCGGTTTTTTCCGCCCCGCGCGCCGAGGCCTCGCGGGCGCCGAATTTCGTGAACTTCCTGTGGCGTCGGTCACACACGGGTTGAATGTCCAGACGTGCAGTCATTTGACGCGACACCGCAGCTGCTCGCCGCGCTCCTCGACGGGATGGAGGCCGGACTCTGCGCCCTGGACCGGGACGGAGTGATCACGCACTGGAACGCGGAGGCCGCCCGCATCCTGGGCTGGACGGCGCAGGAGGCCGTCGGCCGGCGCGGGTTCGCCGGCTGGGCCGCGCGCAGCGCCGACGCCGAGGAGGTGCGCGAACGGCTGCTGGGCGCCATGGCCGCGGACGGCCGCCAGGTCCACGAGTTCGCGCTGCTGACCAAGGACGGGCGCCGGGTGCTGGTGCGGACCCAGGCCGCCGCCGTGCACGGCGCCGACGGGCGCCCCGCCGGGGTCTACTGCGCCTTCTCCGAGGTGCACGCCCAGATCGACCTGGAGCGCTCGATCGCCCTCAGCGAGGCGCTCTTCGACGACGCGCCGTGCGGGGTCGTCCTGGTCGACGCCGACCTGCGCCCGGTCGTCGTCAACGCGTACGCCGCCCGCGCGCTGCGCACCAGCCGGGACGCGCCCCTCGGGCGGCCCCTGGGCGACTTCCTCGACCAGGGCGCGGAGGAGCTGGAGAGCGCCCTGCAGCACGTCCTCGCCGAGGGCGCGCCCCCCGAGCCCAGCGAGCTGTGGGTGGGGCTGCGGGCGGACGGCGGCACCCGCCGCTGCTGGCGCAGCGGCTTCGTGCGGCTCGGCTCGCCGCTGGGGGAGGAGCCGGTGCCGCTCGGCGTCGGGCTGCTGCTCCACGACATCACCGACACCAAGCTCGCCGAGCGCGAGGCGGTGCGGCTGCGCTTCCGCAGCAACCAGCTGCACCGGGCCGCGCTGGCCGTCGCCGAGTGCGAGGACCCCCTGGAGGCGGCCACCTGCTGGGTGGACTTCGCCCTCGCCGGGTTCGCCGAGCACGCGCTGCTCGACGTGCTGGCGCCCGACGGGGTGCGGCTCGTCCGGGCGGCGGGCACGTCCTCCGGCGGTCCGGGGCCCTGCCTGCCGGTGCCCGGCGGCATCCCGGTGCGGTACGGGGAGGGGCACCCGGCCCTGCAGGCGCTCGCGCGCACCGGTTCCGTGCGGGCCGGCTTCGGGGCCGGGGCCGCCGACCCCGCCACGCGGTCCCAGGTCGACAGCTGGGCTGCCGCGCGGCGCTGGCCCGAGGGCACCGCCCACGCACTGTGCGCCGTGCTGCGCAGCCGCGGCCGCACGCTCGGCGTGCTCACCTTCCTGCGCGGCGCGGGCGGCCGTCCCTTCGACCGGGCGGACGCCGTCTTCGCCGAGGACGTCGCGCTGCGGGCGGCGGCCGGTCTCGACCTGCCGCCGCGGGCCTGAGGCCGGGTTCAGCGGCGGTAGAAGATCCGGTCCGCGTACTCCTCGAAGACCCGCGCGTTCCACTCGTGCCCGCCGTCGACGTTGCCGGAGCGGAGCATGGGCGGGGTGACGCCGCGCTCCGCCAGGTCCGCCGCGGCCGTGGCCACGACGGCCTGCATCAGCGCGCTGGTCACCACCGTGGAGGCCGGGCCGAACGGTGCCGGGACGCCCGGCACGGACAGCTCGGCGTCCCCCGGCGCGATCTTGCTGTCGACGACGAGGTCGCAGTGGTCCTTGAGGAAGGTGCCGCTCGCGTGCCGGGAATGCGTCTCCTTGGCGTACGCCACCGATGTGACGCCGATCACCGTCATCCCGAGTGCCCTGGCCTCCTGCGCCATCTCCACCGGGAGCGGGTTGCGGCCGGAGAGGGAGATGACGAACAGCAGGTCGCCCGCCCGCGCGGGGGAGCTTCGCAGCACGACCCGGGCCAGGCCGCCCACCTGTTCGAGGGCGCTGCCGAGGGTGGCGGGGACGACGTCCACGCCGACCGCGCCGGGCACGGCCAGCAGGTTGACCAGGGCGAGACCGCCCGCGCGGTAGACGACGTCCTGTGCGGGGAGCGAGGAGTGCCCGGCGCCGTAGGCGAACACCCGCCCCCCGGCCGCCACGGTGTCGGCGAGCGCGGCCGCGGCCGCCTCGATCGCTGGGGACTCCTCGTCCCTCACGCGCCTGAGCAGTGCGATGGCGGCGTCGAAATATGCGGCGGCCAGATCGGTCATGCCGAGAACCGTGCTGCCGCAGCGTCCGCCTGTCAACCACGGCGTCCCGGTTGCCGGTCGCATGCGTCAGAATTGAGGCCAGGGCCACGTACGAGCCATCGAGGGGCACGCATGTCCGGACTGATCGACACGACGGAGATGTATCTCCGCACCATCCTGGAGCTGGAGGAGGAGGGTGTGGTCCCCATGCGCGCCCGAATCGCCGAACGGCTCGACCAGAGCGG
This sequence comes from Actinacidiphila sp. bgisy167, assembly GCF_965342175.1. Taxonomy (GTDB): domain Bacteria; phylum Actinomycetota; class Actinomycetes; order Streptomycetales; family Streptomycetaceae; genus Actinacidiphila. The sequence goes on along the minus strand of NZ_CBDRBL010000015.1, from coordinate 59,648 downwards.
GCCGACGGTCAGTCAGACCGTCGCGCGTATGGAGCGGGACGGGCTGGTGAACGTCGCGGGCGACCGGCATCTGGAGCTGACCGCCGAAGGGCGGCGGATCGCGACGCGCGTGATGCGCAAGCACCGGCTGGCCGAGTGCCTGCTGGTCGACGTCATCGGCCTGGAGTGGGAGCACGTGCACGCCGAGGCGTGCCGCTGGGAGCACGTGATGAGCGAGGCGGTCGAGCGACGCGTCCTGGAGCTGCTGCGGCATCCCACGGAGTCGCCGTACGGCAACCCGATCCCGGGCCTGGAGGAGCTGGGCGAGAAGGACGGCGCGGACCCGTTCCTCGACGAGGGGATGGTCAGCCTGACCGACCTGGAGACGGGGCAGGCGGGCGCGAGCGTGGTCGTCCGGCGGATCGGGGAGCCGATCCAGACGGACGCCCAGCTGATGTACACGCTGCGGCGGGCCGGTGTGCAGCCGGGCGCGGTGGTGTCGGTGACCCCGTCGGCGGGCGGTGTGATGGTCGGCAGCGGCGGTGAGGCGGCGGAGCTGAGCTCGGAGACCGCGTCCCACGTCTTCGTCGCCAAGCGGTAGGACGGTCCCGCGGAGCGTCGCGGTGCCCGGGGCGCCGCGTGGCGGTGTCTCGTCGCGGCTTGTGCGGTCCCCTGCGGCTGTGCGCTCGGTGGATCGTCTGTGGGGTGCGCTCGGTGGATCGTCCTGTGACGTCGGGCCGGGCGGTTCCGGCCGGTCCAGGGCGGTCCGCCGCCGGCGCGGCGCTTCTCGGGCGCCGGTGAGGCGGGTCGTCGGCGGTGGGCGGTTCCGGCGGAGGGACTCCGGCGCCTCCCCATGCGCCGGAGTCCCTTTCTCCCCCGATCCCCCGTCCCTCCCCTGTCCCCCTCCGTCCCCTCCCTGTCCCCCTCCGGACCCCCCGGTCCCCCTCGTCCCCATGGAGGCCACCCGGATCCCCGAGCTGTCCGGGTGGCTCCCCGCTGTCCGTCTCCCCGCCGGACCGCGTCCCGCTGAAGTACTCCCCTCGGCGTGGGCGGGCAATCCTTGAGCGTTGTCACTCGAAAGAGCGGTGTTGCGCGCGTGAAGACGCATATCGAACAGGATTTCGATAGCGTGGGGGTCTGAACGTCACGTACCAGGGGGTGCGGCACATGGCCAGGCGCGTCGAAGTCACCGGAGCGGGCGGCCTCCCGCTCACGGCATGGGAGTACACCGACGGGCCCGCCCCGCAGTCAGGCACCGGGCCCGCGGCGGCGTCCGACGAGGTGCCCGAGGAGGTGCGGCGGCCCGCCGTCCTGCTGCTGCTGCACGGCCTGATGGGACGGGCCTCCCAGTGGGCCGGCACCGCTCGCCGGCTTGCCGCGCGCCACCGGGTGGTGGCCCTGGACCAGCGCGGCCACGGAGGCAGCGCCAAGCCCGAGGGGCCCTACACGCGGGAGGCCTACGTGGCCGACGCCGCCGCCGCCGTCGAGCAGTTGGGGCTCGCCCCGGTCACCGTCGTGGGGCACTCGATGGGCGCCCTCACCGCCTGGCAGCTCGCCGCGCGCAGGCCCTCGCTGGTGCGGGCGGTGGTCTTGTGCGACATGCGGGCGGCGGCTCTCGGAGAGGCGAGCCAGCGCCGCTGGGAGGACTGGTTCGGCGCCTGGCCGCTGCCCTTCCCGGGGCCCGACGCGGTCCGCCGGTGGTTCGGCGAGGAGGATCCCTGGCTGGAGGGCCCGCGCCCGTCCCGGGGCCGGTTCTTCGCCGAGGTGATGGAGGAGCGCCCCGACGGCTGGCGCCCGGTGTTCGCGCGGCGGCACATGCTGCGGTCCCGGGAGTCCTGGGTCCACGACGCCCACTGGGAGGAGCTGGCACAGGTGTCCTGTCCCGCCCTCGTGGTACGCGGATGGGACAGCGAGCTGGGCCGTGCCGAGGCCCAGGAAATGGTGCGGGTGCTGCCCCGCGGCTCGTACGCGGAGATCCCCCACGCCGGGCACCTCGTCCCCTGGGAGCAGCCCGAGGCATGGGCCTCCGCTGTCGAGACCTTCCTGGCGGACGTCGTGGGCCGGCCGGTATGCCAGGCCTGAGCAACGGGTGTCAGGCGAAGACGACCGTGCGGTGGCCGTTGAGCAGGACGCGGTGCTCGCTGTGCCACTTCACGGCGCGCGCCAGGGCCTGGCACTCCACGTCGCGGCCGACGGCGACGAGTTGCTCCGGGCCGGCCTCGTGCCCCACCCGCTCGACCTCCTGCTCGATGATCGGGCCCTCGTCGAGGTCGGCGGTGACGTAGTGCGCCGTCGCGCCGATCAGCTTCACCCCGCGGGCGTGGGCCTGGTGATAGGGCCGGGCGCCCTTGAAACTGGGCAGGAAGGAGTGGTGGATGTTGATGATCCGGCCGGACAGCGCCTTGCAGAGGTGGTCCGACAGCACCTGCATATAGCGGGCGAGTACGACCAGTTGCACGTTCTCCCGCTCCACCAGGGAGAGCAGCTCCGCCTCGGCCTCGGCCTTGTTCTCCTTCGTCACCGGGATGTGGTGGAAGGGGACGTCATAGGAGGCCGCCAGCTCCGCGAAGTCGGTGTGGTTGGAGACCACGGCGGCGATCTCCACCGGCAGCGCGCCGATGCTGGTACGGAAGAGCAGGTCGTTCAGGCAGTGCCCGAACTTGCTCACCATGAGGATGACCCGCATCCGCTCGTTGCAGGGTGTGATCTGCCAGTCCATGCGGTAGGCGTCGGCGACGGCCGCGAAGCTGGCCCGCAGCTTTCCGGCGGTGACGGGGTGGCCGGCCGAGAAGTGCACCCGCATGAAGAACAGTCCGGTGTCGTGGTCGCCGAACTGCTGGCTGTCCTCGATGTTGCACCCGGTCATGAAGAGGTAGCTCGACACGGCGTGCACGATGCCCGTCTTGTCGGGGCACGAGAGGGTGAGGATGTACTGCTCGGCCTGTGGCTGCGACTCGTCGGCGGCGTTCACGGGGCCAGGGTCGCACAAACTCGTCCCGCCGTTCCAAGCCGTCCACCGACCGGGCGGCCGCGTTCGCCCGGGAGGGCGCCCGCCACGCGGCGGCGCGGCCCGCGGCCGACGGCGGCTCAGGCCGTGCGCGTGTAGATCCGCAGGATGTCCAGGGAGCGCGGCGGTGTGTCCGGGTCCTCGCCGTCCCCGGCCGCCAGCCGCACGTGCGCCTCGCGGGCGGCCCGTACCGCCTCGGGCCAGGCGTGGTGCTCCAGGTAGGCGGAGACGGGGGCGTCCGCGCCCACCTGGTGCAGTATCTTCAGCACCCGCAGCACGGCCACATCGACCAGCGCCGCCTCCTGGGAATCCCTGAAGACGGTGCCCACGTACTTCTCCGCGGACCAGTTGTCGAGCCAGGTGTCCTCGACCAGGCGGTAGACGGCGTCGGTCACGTCGCCGTAGCCCGGCTGCCCGGTGAGCCACACCTCACGCTGGAACACCGGGTCGCTGATCATGTGCAGCGCGGAGCGCACGTTCGCGCGCCAGCGCCACCAGGGCATGTCGTTGAGCGGCATGCCCCCCATCGTGGAGGAGCGGGTGCCGCGGCGGGAAGACTTCTCCGTACTCTGCACAGTGCACGATCGTACGTGCTCCGGAATTCCCGCACTTTGTTCACCCGATGGTGACCCTCCGTTCCCCCGTGTTCATCCGGGGGTTGCGGTAAGCCCGGAATCGTCCCGCTCCATGAGTGATCGCCGTAAGCGCAGAGCTGCTCCCTTTGTGTCCGCGATGACCGGCGTCGTCCTGCTGGGGGGATGCGGCACACTCCCCGGGGAGTCGGGCGACGCCATGGGCCCGATCACCGTCATGACCTGGGCGCCGCAGGACACCGGCGCGACCAACATGCCGGGCATGCCGGCCATGGCCAAGACCTACGCCAAGTACATCAACGCCCGCGGCGGCATCGGCGGCCGGGAGTTGCGGGTCATCACCTGCAACGACCACAACACCGCGCTCGGCGCCGACGACTGCGCCGAGCAGGCCGTCGACAAGGGCGCGGTCGCCGTCGTCGGCTCCTACAGCCAGTACGGCGCCGCCTTCACCACCACGCTGGAGGCCGAGGGCATCCCGTACCTCGGCGGCTACGGCATCACCCAGGACGAGTTCCAGAGCTTCCTCTCCTATCCCGTCAACGGCGGCCTGCCCGCCCTGATGGCCGGCGCGGGCCGGCAACTGGCGGGCAAGTGCACGAAGGTGACCCTCGTCCGCCCCGACACCGCCGCGGGCGACATCTTCCTGCGCTTCCTCGACGCCGGCCTGCGCGACGCGGGCCGCACCAGCGCCACCGACCTGCGCGCCGCCGAGGACGCCACCGACTACAACACGATCTCCCGGAAGGCGATCGGCGCCAACGAACACGGCGCCTGCGTGAGCGCCGCGCTCGGCGACAAGACCGCCACCTTCTTCGACGCCTTCCGCCGCACGACCACCACCGACCCGGTCACCGGCCTGGAGGCCGGTCCCAGGGCGCGGATCGCCTCCGTCCTCGGCAGCGTGCAGCAGACCACCCTCGACAGCACCGGCGGCGGCAACAGCCCGCTCGAGGGCGCCTACGTCACCGGCTGGTACCCGCCGGCCTCCGACGCGCGCTGGGCGCCGCTGCGGAACACGATCAAGAAGTACGCCTTCGGGGACAACGACATCGACCCCGATGATCCGGGTGTGCAGACCACCTGGATCGCCTACAACGTCCTCACCAAGGTCGTCGAGAAGATGGGCAAGGACCGGCCGGTCACCGCCGCGACGCTGAAGACGGCGCTGGACGAGGCGCACGACGTCTCCACCGACGGCCTCACGCCGCCGCTCGGCTGGCGGGAGCAGGACACGTCCGCCATCATCGAACAGCCGCGTCTGGTCAACGGCCGGGTCACCTTCCAGAAGGTCGAGAAGGGCCGGCTGGTCGCCGCCCGCAAGGGCTTCGTGGATGTGACGGAGACCCTGGAGCACGCCCCGGGCTGACGGGCCCGGGCCCGGTCTCCCCACGGCGGCGTCCACGCTGCCGCGCACGGCACTCTGGCCCCGAGCCCCAAGGCTGAGGGACCCTCACCGTGCCGCGCGGACGCGTCACAGGGTGCTGCCGCCCCACCCTCAGAGCTGACTGCCCTGATGCTGCGTCAGCCCGTACTTCCTCGCTATGGGGTTCCAGAGCGCCGCCGCGCTCGTCTTGGCCCGCGAGGCGTTGCCGCTCTGGGTGTTGCCTGCCGTCAACTGGTCGGTCGACCGGGCGTGTCCGTGCCGGCACAGCTTCCGGTTGTCCTTGATCTGGTCGGCCCAGGCCGCATAGTGGTTGTCGGCGGAGGCCGAGGCCGCCCACGCCTTGTTGAGGGCGTCGGTGAGCGCCTGGTGGTTGGGGAGCTTGTCCACCGGGAGTGCCTTCAGCCGCGCCATCAGGTCGTTGCGCTGTTGCGCCGCGGCCCGCAGGTCGGCGGCCGCCCCGTCCAGGTTGCGGCAGCCCTTGATGCTCTCGACCGCGTTGACCACCGAGGTGCGGCTGCTGCCGCTCGTCTTGAGCAGCGCCTCCAGCCCCTTGGCCTGCTGCTCCGCCGCGTCCGTGCCGCCGCCCTTGGAGGAGGCCGGGGCCGAGGCGCTCGTCGAGGGCGCCGGGGACTGCCCCGCGACCGGGTTGCCGTCGTCCCCGCCGCTCATCAGGGCCCCCGCGAGCAGTCCCGCCGCGGCGCAGCCGCCGACGACGATGCCGATCAGCGCGGCCGGGGTGAGCTTGCGGCGGGCCGGCGCGGGCTGGCCGTACGCGTAGGACGGCGGCGGCGTGGCGGCGGGCGGCGCGTAGGAGGGCCGCCCGTGGTCCGGGGCCGCGGCGTAGCCGGGCTGCTGCTGGGGTGGGCCGTCCTGGCGGTACAGGTGCCCGAAGTCGTCGTGGGGCTGCTGCGCCGGGCCGCCCTGGGGGCCTGCGGGGTGCTGGGAACCGTTCGGATAGCCGTAGCCGGAGGCCTGCGGCGAGGCCGGCGCGTCCTCGAAGCGCGGCAGGTGCTGGGTGGGGTCCGCGCCGGCAGGAGCGCCCGGGCGCAGGTCGTAGGGTGCGGCCTCGGACATCGGGTACGGCGGCAGGACCTGCGTGGCGTCCGCCACGGGGCCGGTCTGGTACATCGGCGCCGGGGGCTGCTGCGGCTCGTGCGGCGGCATGGGCGGCCGGTTCTGAGGATACGGCGGGAAGAGCTGTGTCGCGTCGGTGTCCGGGAGGGACTGCTGCGGGGAGCCGTACGCCTGCGTCGGCTCGCCCCACGGCTGCCCGGCCGCGGGGCCGGCACCCCAGGCGGTGGTCCCTCCCGGGCCGGGTATGCCTCCGTCCGCGGGCAGCACCACGCCCTCGTGCACCTCCGGATACGCCTCGTCACCGCGTCCGCCGTGCATCACCGGTACCTCTGCCTTCTCCGTCGCTACGGAATCGTCGGCTCACGCTACCGGGTCTGCTTCGGCGGTCACCACGCCGCGGTCGGTCCGACGGGGGTGCGGCCGGCCCTCCGGCGCAGAACAGGGATCGCGTACCGCCGACTTGATGTCGTTCCCGTAACGATTCCGGAGACGGAGGCGGAGAGGGGACGAGAGCGGGGCCGGGGCACGCGCCGTCCCGGCCCCGCCTCCGCGCCGTCACGCCGCCAGTTCCTCCTCCTCCAACCGGGCGCCGAACTCGCGGACGGCGCTCTCCGCCGCGTAGGGCTGCAGGCGCGTCCGGAGGTCGTCGAGGTACTCCGCGCCGCGGTGGCTGCGGAGCGAGGCGAGCAGTTCGACGGCCTGTGCGCCGGTGTGGCAGGCCTGTTCGACCTCCCGCTGCTGCACCTGGGCCTGGGCCAGCAGCAGCAGGCCGAGGGCCCGGCGCCGGGACTTCTCCGGGGGGTGCCCGGCGAGCGCCTCCTCGGCGCGGCGGACCGCCTGCGGCGCCTGGTCGAGGTCGCGGTGGCAGTGGGCGAGCTCGTCGGCGAGGTAGGCCGGGCCGAAGTGCCGGATCCAGCCGGGGTCGTCGTCCGGCTCGGAGTGCTCCAGCGCCTCCACGGCCTGTCCCGCCACGGCGGCACAGGCCCGCGCGTCGCCCATCAGCGCGTGGCCGCGGGCCTCCGCCGCGTAGAACATGGCCTGCGCGGTGGCGGTGACCTGACCGCGGGCGCCCTCCTGGGCGGCGCGGGCCAGTTGGGCGATCTCACGCGGGGTGCCGAGCTGTGCGGCGAGGTGGCTCATCCCCGCGGCCAGCACGTAGCCCCCGTACGCGCGGTCGCCCGCGGCCTGGGCCAGCCGCAGCGCCTGGATGTAGTAGCGCTGCGCCAGGCCGGGCTGGCCGGTGTCGACGGCCATGTAGCCGGCGAGTTCGGTCAGCCGGGCGACGGCGGAGAAGAGCTGGCGTCCCGTCGCCTCGCGGTAGGTGCCGGCGAGGAGCCCGGAGACCACGCTGTTGAGGTAGTGCACCACCACGGGGCGCACCTGGCCGCTGCCGAACCGGTGGTCGAGGTCGTTCAGCGCCCGGGTGGTGGCCCGTACCGCCTCGACGTCGGCCATGCCGACGCGTTGCCCGCCGGCGCGCGCGACCTGCGCGTCGGCCCGGGTGATCAGCCAGTCCCGGCTGGGCTCGACCAGGGCCGATGCCGCCACGCTGGAGCCGGTGAGGAAGTCCCGGCGGCCGACGTCGCTCCGCCACAACTCGCAGACCTGCTCGATCGCGCCGAGCACGGTGGGCGCGAAGTGCAGGCCCACGCCGGATGCCAGGTTCTTGCCGTTGGCCATGCCGATCTCGTCGATGGTGACGGTGCGGCCGAGTTTGCGGCCGATGGCCTCGGCGATGATCGCGGGGGCGCGGCCCCGCGGTTGCTGGCCGCGTAGCCAGCGGGCCACGGAGGTCTTGTCGTAACGCAGGTCGAGGCCGTGCTCCGCGCCGCACATGTTGACCCGGCGGGCCAATCCGGCGTTGGAACAGGCTGCCTCCTGGATCAGTGCCTGCAGCCGTTCGTTCGGCTGGCGGGCGACGAGCGGTCGTGCGGCCATGGGCTCCCCCTCGCAGCTGCCACTTTCGGAACTGGGGATTCCGTTCCTGCAGACCCCTTCCCGGTACGCGCCCTCCAAATGCCCCGCAAACGACATTATTTGCGGAGCGATGCATGCTTACACACCCATGGGTGACTACCCGGATGCCGGACCTCCTCCACCGCGCGCCCCCGCTCGTGCTCCCATGCGCCCGCCATGAGCCGCGAGGCCGGGGCGTCACCGCCCGTAACCCGCGCTGGGCAGCGCAGTTGTGAAGGTCGTGAAAGACGTGAAAGACGTGCGCGGCCCTGTGGAACACACCGTCCCGGCCCCGCGGCGGAGCGCCGGCCAACTCCTCGACGCCGCCGTCCGGTACGCGGAGGAGCGGCACTGGGACGTACTGCCCGGTGCCTGGCTCGTCGAGGACGCCGCCCCCTTGGGCGGGGGTCCCCGCGCCGCGCGCTGCTCCTGCGGCGACGCCGGCTGCCCGGCGCCCGGGGCGCACCCGACAGGCCCGGACTGGGCGGGTGAAGCGAGCGGGAGCGGTCCCGCGGTCCGCAGGATGTGGCTGCGGCACCCGCACGCGTCGGTCCTGCTCCCCACCGGGCGCACCTTCGACGCGATCGACGTCCCGGAGGACGCCGGCTGCCTGGCGCTGGCCCGTATGGAGCGTATGGAACTGCCGCTCGGCCCGGTCCTCGGGACGCCGTCCCGCCGCATGATCTTCTTCGTGCTGCCCGGGGCCGCCGCCAAGGCGCCGGGCCTGCTCCGCCGGCTCGGCTGGGCGCCCTCCTCGCTCGACCTGGTGGTCCGAGGGGACGGCGACTGGGTCCCGGCGCCGCCCACGCGGCTCGGCACCGGGGGCGTCGTCCAGTGGGTGCGCCAGCCCACGGACCTCAACCGGTGGCTGCCGGACACCGACGAGTTGATCTCCCCCCTCGCCTATGCATGTGGGCGCAACCGCTAGCCAGGCGGTACCCCCTTCGGCATAGGGTGGCCGGATGCCGCACACATCTGCCGCTCCCGCCGTGCGCGTTCAGGGACTGTCGAAACGCTTCGGGGGGCAGGTCGCCGTCGACGGGATCGATCTCACACTGCCCGCGGGGCACTTCGTGGGACTGGTGGGGCCGAACGGGGCGGGCAAGACCACGACCCTGTCGATGGTGACCGGGCTGCTGCGGCCCGACCACGGCCTCATCGAGGTCGGCGGCGCCGATGTCTGGCGGGATCCGGTCGCCGTGAAGGCCCGCATCGGCGTGCTGCCGGAGGGTCTGCGGCTGTTCGAACGGCTCACCGGCCGCGAACTGCTCGCCTACACCGGCCGGCTGCGGGGCATGCCGGGCGCGGAGACCGACCGCCGCGCCGCCCAGTTGCTCGACGTCCTCGACCTGGCCGGCGCCGCCGGCAAGCTCGTCGTCGACTACTCGACGGGCATGCGCAAGAAGATCGGCCTGGCCGCCGCGCTGCTGCACAACCCCGAGGTGCTCTTCCTGGACGAGCCCTTCGAGGGGGTCGACCCCGTCTCCGCCCAGGGGATCCGCGGGGTGCTGGAGCGCTACACCTCGTCCGGGGCGACGGTCGTCTTCTCCTCGCACGTCATGGAACTGGTGGAGAGCCTGTGCGACTGGGTGGCGGTGATGGCCGCCGGGCGGATCGTGGCCCAGGGACCGCTCGCCGAGGTGCGCGGGCAGGAAGCGACGCTGCAGGACGCCTTCCTGACGCTGGTGGGCGCCCGTGACCGCGGACCGGGTCAGGAACTGGACTGGCTCGGCGGGACCGAGGCGAGGGCGGCGCGGGGCGCCGGAGGCGCGGGCGCTGCGGACGCCGCAGACGGCGCGAAGGGCGCAGATGGCGCGAAGGGCGCGAAGGGCGCGGAGGGTGCGGACGGACCGGCCGCGGCGGGCCGGTCGTGACCGGCACCTTCGTACGGCTCAAGCTGTCGCTGCTCCGCAACGGGTTGCGCCAGTCCACCGGCCGCCGGGTCGGCTGGATCATCGGCACCGTGGTGGCGCTGCTGTACGCGCTGGGTATGGCCGTGGGGCTCGTCGCCCTGCGCGGGAACGCGTACGCGCCGTCCGCGGCCATCGGGGTCGGGGTGGTGTTCGGGGTCGGCTGGGCCGTGATGCCGCTGTTCGTGTTCGGCGGTGACGACACCCTCGACCCGACCCGGCTGGCCATGCTGCCGCTGCGGCCCGCGCCGCTGATCAGGGCGCTGCTGGTGTCCTCGCTGGTCGGCGTCGGGCCGCTGCTGACGCTCCTGGTGACGGCCGGCGCGGCGGTGTCCGTGGTGGCGGGCGCCGCCTCGGTGGTGGCCGCGGTGCTCGCGGTGCCGCTCGCCGTGCTGCTGTGCGTCGCCCTGGCCCGGGCCGTCGCCGCGGCCAACACCCGGCTGCTGACCAGCCGTAGGGGGCGCGACCTGGCCGTGCTCAGCGGCGTGCTGATCGCGGTGGGCGGTCAGTCGATCAGCCTGGCCGTCAACGCGCTCGCCTCCGGGCACGGTCTGGAGCGGTTCGGCGCCTTCACCGCCGTGCTGCGCTGGGTGCCGCCGGCGTCGGCGCTCGACGCGGTGCGCTCGGTGGCGGAGGGCTCGTACGGGCTCGCGGCGGCCGAACTCGCGTGGAGCGCCGCCGTGCTGGGCCTGGTGCTCGTCTGGTGGCACACCAGTCTGGACCGGCTCATGACCCGGCCGGACGCCTCCACGCTGCAGGCGGCCCCGTCGAGCGTCCGCGCGTCCCGGTTCCGGTTCCTCCCGGGGGGACGCACCGGCACCGTCATGGAGCGCCAGTTCCGCTACGCGTGGCGCGATCCGCGGACCAAGGCCGCCTGGGCCACCGCGCTGGCGGTGGGACTGCTGCTGCCGCTGGCCTCGGCGATCCAGAACGGCAGCGTCTACACCGCCTTCTGGGCGGCCGGGCTGCTCGGGCTGCAGATGTACAACCAGTTCGGCATGGACGGTTCCGCCTTCTGGACCGTCGCGGCGACCATCTCCTCCCGCGCGGACGCGTACGCGGAACTGCGCGGGCGCGCTCTGGCGATCGCGGTGGTCGGCGTCCCGTACGTCGCGGTCGTCACCCTCGGCTCGGCCCTCCTGCTGGGGCGGGCCGAGGCGGCGGCCGAGACGCTCGGGCTCTCTTTCGCCCTGCTGGGGGCGCTGGTCGCCACCGGCGCGTGGGCGAGCGTGCGCTTCCCCTACTCCATGCCGCACGAGAGCCGCTTCGGCAGCGCCGCCGCGCCGGGCCAGACCGGCCTGGCCTGGATCGGCGCCGTCGGGGGCGCGCTGACGGGCGCGACGCTCACGCTTCCCCTGCTGGGCCTGCTGATCTGGCTGCACGTCACGGGCCGGCACGGCGCGCTGTGGCTGCTCCTGCCGCTGGGCTGCCTCTACGGCGCCGCGGTCGCGGTGCTGGGGGTCCGCACGGCGGCGCCCCGCCTGCTGGGCCGCCTGCCGGAGGTGCTCACGGCCGTGAGCAAGTAAGAGGTCGCGCGGATAGGCGGGGTGGAGAAAGGAGCGGGTCGAGGGCCGAGTCCGGCAAGGCGGAGAAGGGAGACGCAGCGGAGCTGCGGCGACCGACGACAACGCCGCCGGGCGAGAGCCATCGGCCCGCGACGCCGGCCCGCCTATCCGCGCGACCTCGGGGCCGCGAGGATGGGCGGGTCCGGCGCGGCCCCTCGCCGCGCCGGGCGCCCCGGTGGCCCCGACCGGGTGCTTCGCGTCCGGCCGATCCGCTGCAGACGCCGGCCCCCCGATCCCGGTCTCCAGACCGGTTCAGCCCGACCTGCGGCCGCCATGGCCCAGGTCCGGACGCCCCTTCAGCGGGTCGTCGGTGGTCGGTGCGGAGTGCGGTTGCGGGGGTGTCCAGGGAGTTCGTCACAAAACGATCTTGGGCGCCCTCGTGCTCATGCCCGCCCCCACCCCTTGGAATTGATCATCTAGAGGCGTGACAACGATGCCGTGGCGTGCAGGACGTCCTGGATCGCCGCGCTGTCGCCCTCGCGCCCCGCGGCGATGCGGTCGGGGGAGACATGGCCGGCGGCCAGCTGGCAGAAGTCGAGCTGGTCGACGGCGATCTCGGCGACGACCGTCTCGGGGGTGCCGATCGCGCCGGGCGAGTCCAGGCAGATGTACCAATGGCCGCCGCCGGCCCCCTCGACGTGGAGGTCGAGGGTGCGACCGGGGGTCCCGGCCGGGACGAGACGGGTGGGGGACTCGGCCAGCCCCGCCTGGCGCAGGGCGGCCAGGGCGGTGGGCAGCATCCGGGCCGTGAGGTCGATCATGCGGTTGAGGTGCGGCGCCGCCGGCGGCCCGTACTCGGGGTAGTCCAGGGCCTGTGCGATGTCCTCGGCGTGGATCCAGCACTCGAAGGCTCGGTCGATCAGGGCGTCCCGCATCGGCACGACGGCGTCGGAGAAGTCCACGGGCATCCCGCCCGTCCCGGAGCCGGCGAGGGACAGGGTCCGGACGACGTCCCGCGTCTGGGTGCGCCACTTGTTGCGGACGAAGGGGTGCGTGTGGCGGCGGCAGCGCCGGCCGGCGAGTTCGGTGCGTTCCAGGCGGGTGTGCGGCGCCCCGGGACCCAGCGGGTCGTCGAGGCCGAGGGCGGTGGCCACGATGCCGTCCACGGAGCCGAGATGCGCGAGGACGCCGCAGAGCGTGAGCTCACGCGCCCCGCCGGCCCAGACGAGCCGGACGGGCATGTCCCACTCCGGCTCGCCGAGGTCGGCGAGGAGCGCGTCGAGGCGGGCGGTCTCCGCGTCGTACGGCGCGGCCCACTCGGGGACGGGTATGCGGGCGGGACGGCGGCCCAGGCATCCCTCCAGTACGCGGGCGCGCAGCAGCGGGTCGAGGTCGAGGGAGGACTCCTCCTGGTGCAGCAGGCCCACCGCGCGCCGCAGTCGATCCGCCTCGTCGGCGCAGGGCGCGCAGTCGGCGAGGTGGGCCTCGACGGCGCCGGCCTCCTCGCGGGAGCAGGCCGACAGCGCCCACGCGCCCAGCAGGGAGCGCAGCACACGGTGGTCGTATGGCCGGGCCTCGGGCCGCACGGGCTCGAGCGCGGGTTTCCGCACCGGCTCGAGCACCGCCTTCTGCCCCTCCTGCGCTTCCTCCTCCGACGTGTGCTCCGGCTCCCGCGCCTGGTGCGCCCGTGCCGACTCGGCCGCCTCCACCGCGGTGCGCGCGGGCGCGTCCGGCGGCGCGGGCGAGGGGGCGATCCGCGGCAGCGGGCCGTCCTCGGCGGCGACGCGAGGCATGGGCACCCTGGGCAGATTCGTCCCAGGCGGGTGCTCGCCGTTGCCGGCAGGTCCGTTCACAGGGACCTGCCCAGGGGCGAGGGGTCCTGCACGGCGGTGGACAGCAACTGGAGCCCGAGGCGCAGGCGGCGGCGCGCCTCGTCCTCGGTGACGCCGAGGTCGGCGGCCGCCTCGCGGTAGTCCATGCGGCGGCGGTAGGCGAGGTCGAGGGCCTGGCGCAGGGGGGCGGGCATGGAGGTCACGATGTAGTCGGCGCGGGCGGCCTCCGAGGCCTCGCGGATCCGCGCCTCGACCTGCTCCGGGCTGCCCGTCCCGCGGTTCTCGGCCTGGCGCAGCCGGTGGACGGCCTGCCGCTGGGCGAGGCCGGCGATCCAGGAGCGCAGCGAACCCCGCTTGGGGTTGTAGGCGTCCGGGTTCTCCCAGACATAGCCGAAGACCTCACGGGTGATCTGGGCGGCGGCCTCCTCGTCGTCCATGACGCGGTGGGCGAGGCCGTGCACGAGGGTGGCGTAGCGGTCGTAGAGCTCCCCGAGGGCGGCCTCCTCGCCGCGCGCGAGCCGCTGCTGCATGGTGCGGTCCCAGCGGGGTGGTGCGGATGCTGCCATCGCGTCTCCCCCTCGTCGCGGTCTTGTGGCGCCGCCTTACTACGGTCGTACTGCCTCGGATCGAATGTATCCGCCGATGGCTGCCACGGAGGACGCCTTGCGGCAACCTTCTGCCACAACTGATCGGTTCTGGTAATGCGTTACCCGGGTGTGACCGGAACATTGCGGGGAAGCGGCGCGGGCGGGGCATAGGGTCTGTACGACCGCTGCCGGGAGAAGGGCCAGACAGTGGCATTGCAGGTGTCGCGGGACGAACGGGACGAATGGCTGATCCTGACGGTCTCGGGAGAGATGGATCTCGTGACGGCGCCGGTGGTGCGCCAGCATGTGCACGACGCGGTGGCCGACGGGCGGCACAGCGTGGTGCTCGACCTGGCCGGGGTCCACTTCTGCGATTCCAGCGGTGTGGGTGTGCTGATCGCCGCCCGGCGGCTGATGCGGTCCTGTGCCGGGCAGCTGCGGCTGATCCTTCCGCGCAACAGTCCCTCCGACGGTGTGGCCCACGTCAACCGGGTGCTGGCCGCGCTCGGCGTGCGGCGGCTCTTCGAGGTCTTCCCCGATCTGGCGGCCGCCACCGACGACGCGGCGCGGCCGATGTCGGCCTGAGGCGCTGCCCGGGCCCCTGCCACTCCCGGGGGCGGGCGGACCCGGCAAGTGTGCTGTGAGCACTCTCACATGGGGTGTCTGCTTCGTCCATATCGGGCCGCTGGGAGCCGGATTGCGGAGTACCAGGGGAAATCTGCGGGAGACGCATCTTTCGCGGGTCTTCCGTTCGAGTTACCTTCGTCCGCAGAACACGCGTTCATGATTCTGTCGGCGGGTGGGGGCGTTCGCACGGAGGTCTCCACTGCCCATGCTCGATCTCTCGGGCGCATGGGACCACTTCTCGTGGTCCCTGCGTGAAGTGCACTGGTACGGAGTGGCCGTCGGCTCCCTCCTCGCCGTCAAGCTGCTGCTGTCCGTCCGGCGGCGGCGCCGTGCGGAACGCGTCTTCGACACGCCGGCGTCCCGGCTCCGCATCCACGGCGTGATCACGGTCTACAACGAGGCCCCCGCGATGCTGCGCGGCTGCCTGGAGTCGGTCCTCGCGCAGACACTGCTGCCGCACTCCCTCACCGTGGTCGACGACTGCTCCAAGGACCAGTCGGCGCGGGCCCTGACCGAGGAGTTGCGCCCGCGCTTCCAGCGCGCGGGAGTACGCCTCGACTTCGTCCGGTTCCCCGACAACCGCGGCAAGCGCCACGGCCTCGCCGCGGGCTTCGGGCAGGAGCCGCTTGCGGACGTCTACCTCTGCATCGACTCCGACACGCTGCTCGACCGGCACGCCGTCGCCGAACTGGCCCGGCCCTTCGCCAAGCGCCGGGTCCAGTGCGTCACCGGGCTGGTGCTCGCCCACAACCGCGGCGCCAACCTCCTCACGCGTCTGATCGACATGCGGTACGTCAACGCCTTCCTCGGCGAACGGGTCGCCTACTCGCGCCTGGGCTCGGTGCTCTGCGCCTGCGGCTCGCTGGCCATGTACCGCGGGTGGGTCGTCCGCAAGCACCTCGACGACTTCCTCGGCCAGCGCTTCCTGGGCCGCCCCGCGACCTTCGGCGACGACCGGCGCCTGACGTACTACTGCCTCACCGAGGGGCTCTCCCTGATCCAGCCCTCGGCCGTCGGCTACACCGACGTCCCCGAGCGCATCGGCCACTACGTGCGCCAGCAGATCCGCTGGGGCAAGTCGTTCATCCGCGAGGGCGTGCTGCTGCTCGCCACCTTCCGGTTGCGCCGCGTGCACTGGTGGCTCAACCTCGTCGAACTGGTCACCTGGGTCGCCTTCACCGCGGGTCTGCTCGCCGCGCTCGTCGCCGTCCTGACGCACCCGCGGGGCTGGACGCTGCTGGCCGGCTACCTCGCCTACATGTGCGTCATGGCCTGGGTGCGCTCCGTCCACTACCTGCGCGGCGCCGCGCAGGTGCGGATCGCCGACCGGGTGCTGACCTTCCTCGCCGCCCCGCTGTACGCCCTGCTCAACCTCGGCCTGCTGCTGCCGCTGCGGCTGTGGTCCCTGGCGACGCTGCGGCGCACCAACTGGGGGACCCGGGCCCGGGTCGAAGTCGGCGGCGCCCGTGACGACATCGCCTTCCAGCCCGTGCCGCAGCCGACCCCGCGACCCGCCCCGCTGCCCCTTCTGCCGCGCCAGCGCCGGGAGTCCGCCGGGGACGTGGGGGACCGGCAGGAGCGGTGGAACCCATGGGACGCGTCCATGCCCGCCGGGACCGCCGGACCGCTGCCGGAGAACGCCCCGTAACCGCGTCCGCTGCGCCGTACCCCCATCCCGCCGCGGTGGATCCACCGCGGTCCGACGCGCCCCGGAGACCGCACGGCGTGCCCCCGGCACCGCCCCTCCACCGCACCAGGAGCTCCCGTGGGTTCTGCCCGCCCCTCCCTCCGACCCTCCGTCCGGCCCGGGCCCCCCGTCCCCCGAGGACGCGGCGACCGGCGCCGCGCCGTCCGCAGGGCGGCCGGGTACCTGCTGCTGGCGGCCGCCGTCGGCGCGGGTGTCACGGCACTGGTCCCCGCCTGGCGCGGGACGCACTCGCCGCCCCCGGAGATCACCGTCCGCTACAAGGCGGGCACGCCGGTGTCCGCGGCCACCGCCCGGCCGTGGCTGGAGGTCGTCAACACCTCCGGCCACCGGATACGGCTGTCCGACGTGGCGATCCGGTACTACTACACGCAGGACGGCGGCGGCGCCCCGTACGCCTTCAACTGCGTGCAGGCCTCGGTCGGGTGTTCCGACGTCGACGGGCGGACCGTGGCCATGGACCGTACGACGCCGACCGCCGACCACTACCTCGAGGTCACCTTCAGTAAGGCCGCCGGCACGCTCGCGCCCGGCGCGAAAAGCGGCGCCGTCGGGGTCCAGCTGTACCGTCCGGGCGGCACGGTGGACCAGCGCGACGACCGCTCCTTCAGCGCAGGCCGCGACACCTTCCAGGCGTCGCGGCTGGTGACCGGCTACCTGGACGGCAGGCAGGTCTGGGGCGACGAGCCAGGCGGTGGCGCCGCGCCCGCCCCCACGGGGGCGGCCTCCGCCTCCGCTACCGCCTCTGCCTCTGCCTCGGCCGCGGGCACGGCACGGCCGGCACCGGGGGCCGCCTCCGCCGCGGGCACGGCACGGCCCGCACCGCCGTCCGGGATCTTCTTCGACGACTTCCGCTACAGCGGCCCCCGCGACCCGGCGCTGCGCGCCCACGGCTGGCTCGTCCGCACCAGCGGGGGCGGTCCCGGCATCCCCGGCACGTGGTCGGCGGGAGGCGTCAGCTTCCCCGCGGACAAGGACGCCCTGGGCGGCCAGGTCCTGCGGCTGCGCGCCGCCACGGACGGGACGCGGCGCGGCACCACCCAGGCCGAGGTGCACACCACCGGCCTGAAGTTCCTGACCGGGACCTTCGCCGCCCGGATCCACTTCGCGGACGAACCGGCGGCCGGCCGCAACGGCGACCACGTCAACGAGACCTTCTTCATGATCTCGCCCCGCCGCGGCGCCGAGTACAGCGAACTCGACAACGAGTACCAGCCCAACGGCGGTTGGGGAGCGCCGGGCCCGCGGCTCGACACGACGACGTGGCACAGCGCCAGGGAGGGGGACCGGGTGACCAGGCCCACGATGTCCAGCCTCGAGGGGTGGCACACGCTCGTCACCACGGCCGCGCACGGCGTGGTGACCTACAGCCTCGACGGGCACGAACTGTTCCGCACCTCGGGCACGTACTACCCGACCCGGGACATGTCGGCGAACTTCAACGCCTGGTTCGTCGACCTGCCGTTCTCCGGGAAGCGCACCTGGGACATGAAGGTCGACTGGTTCTACCACGACGCCGGCAAGGCCCAGTCGCTGGCGGAGGTGGAGAAGGCGGTCCACGGCCTCGCCGCGGGCGGCACGGGCTATGCGGACACGCTCCGCGAGCACTGAGCCGGCAGGGTGCGCCGGCCCACCGGGTCAGCGGCCTACCGGGTCAGCGGTCGGCCGGTGCACCGGTCGGCCGGTGCACCGGTCGGCTGGTCAGAGAAGGCAGCGGCCGGTCGGGAGCCGGCGGTCGGTCAGAAGTCGGCCGGTGCAGGGCCCAGTGTCGTGGTGCCGATCGCCGCCCGGTGGCCCAGGCCCGTCCGGTAGGCGTCCAACGCGGCCTCCACCCGCCCGGAACGGCGCAGCAGGTCGCCCAGCAGCCGGCAGATGTCCGCGAGGTCCCCGGCGGCTCCCGCGCGTTCCAGCAGCGCAAGTGCGGACACGAAGTGCTCCTCCGCGGCCTCGGGGTCGCCGCGTTCCTCCGCGAGCAGCCCGAGCAGCCGGTGCGCGCCGCCGGCGTGGACGGCGCCGCGCCACGGGCCCAGCTCGTCCAGCAGGCGGATCAGCAGGTCCTCGGCCTCGACGGATTTACCGCGCCGCCGCAGCACGTCCGCCAGCTCCACCTCGACCTGCACCGTGAACAGCACGGACCGTCCGGCGGACAGCATGTCGCGGGCGGTACGCAACTCCCGCTCGGCCTGTTCCAGATCCCCGTCCTGGGAGTGGACATAGCCGCGCATCCAGTGGCAGTGGGCCAGCTCCGTGGGCAGGTCCAGGCGCTGGTAGAGCTCCTGCGCCTTCGCCAGCGAGGCCTCGGCCTCGTCCGTGCGCCCCGCGACGATCAGCGTGCGGGCGATGCTGCGGTGCATCTGGGCGACCAGGGCCGGATCACCTGCCGCGGGAGCGAGGTTGAGCGCCTGCTCGGCGGCGTGGGCGGCGCGGGCGTAGGCGCCCAGGTCGGTGTACGGGCCGATGGCCGCGATGTACAGCAGCAGCAGCGCGTCGGGGTCGGGCCGGGAGCCGTCCGGCTGGATCCGCCGCTCGAGCCGGTTGATGCCCTCCTCGAGCAGGTGGGAGGCGTAGCGCACCTCACCGGCCAGCAGATGGGAGACGGCCCGGCCGCGCAGCGCCGCGGCGCGCCGGGCGTCGGGGGCCGCGGGGTCGGCGACCATCAGCCGCTCGGCGGTCTCGAAGTGGAGGCGTGCCTGCGCGAGTTCACCCGCGTCGAGGGCGGCGTCGCCGAGCCGCAGCAACTCGAGCGGATCCTGCGGGCCGTCCTGGGGGCCGCTTTCCGGACCTGCGCCGGGACCTTCCTCCAGGCCGTCCTGCGCCCGGTCCTGGCCGTCCTGTGTGCCCACCGTGACCCATCCCCTCTGGAGCTCCTGCGGAGGAGGTTACGCGGGTTTGCGTCACACGTGCCTCACGCTTCTGCAAAGCGCTGCTCGAGCGCCGTCCGAGCGCCGTCCGAGCGCACTTCGACCAGGTCGCGCAGACCGCGTACGGGTCCGTTCCCGGGCGGTCGGCGCGGCCGCCATCCGGCTGGCGATTCAGGCTCTTTGCGGCAAGTGCCGGTTGTGACGTCTTCGCCATGGATAAGGAGTGTCCGGCAGCTGATATCAGGTTGTGCCCGAGGTGTGACTCGTCACACCCTGGATCCGAGCCCGCCTCGGGTACGCTCCATCGGGTGCGTGTGGTGGTGAAACGCGACGGATGCGGCAGTAGCGGTGCCTCGGTGCGCGGTGGGCTGCCTGGGCAGGGCTGTGCGTTTTCGACCCGTAATGAGCACCGCACAGTATGCAGCACTCGTACCCCCTTGCGCTGGAATATGCCCGAAGCGCTTGTTGTGGTGTCGGCGGGTCAATCATGCTGGGTGGCGAAGAGGTCACGGAAGGTGACCCTGGTGAGGCGCGAGGCGATGTGTCCGCCGGTTCGGATGGTGTGAGCGGTGCAGGTGCTCCAGGTTCAGCTTGAGGTCGGCCCCGATCCCGCGGAGGTGGGCCGGGCCCGCAGGTGGGCCCGCTCGCGTCTCGCGGGCTCCGGCATAGGAGACGACGAACCGGTCGCCGAGACGCTGATCCTGCTCATCTCCGAACTCGTCACCAATGCGGTGGTGCACACCGGCTGTCCCGCTGTGCTGCGGATGCTCTTCCGCTCCTCCGGCGCCCCGCAGAGCGGTCGGCAGGAGACCGTCCGCGTCGAGGTGGCCGACGCCAGCGACGCCCCGCCGCGCCCGCGGCACGCCGACGACGACGAGACCGGCGGCCGCGGACTGGAACTCGTGGACGGCCTCGCGGACCGCTGGGGCTGGCAGCGCGAGGGCGCCGGCAAGCAGATCTGGTGCGAGATCGACCGCAGCGTGCGTCCGGCGGTCGTCCCGGCGCAGTCCGTGGGCGGGTTGATCCGCCGCCCCGCCTTCTGACCGAGTGTGACGGGCGCCGCCACCTCCCCTGCGACGCGCCTTGTGGGCAGAGCGCGCGCCGGCGCCGCGAGGCGCCGCCTCAGAAACCCTCCGTCGCCCGGAAAGTACGCCGATAGGCGCTGGGCGAGACGCCGAGGACGGCCTGCAGATGCTGCCGCATGGAGGCCGCCGTGCCGAACCCGGCTCGCCGGGCGACCTGGTCGACCGGCAGATCGCTGGACTCCAGCAGGTGCCGGGCCCGCTCGACGCGCTGCTGCGTGAGCCACTGCCCGGGACTGGTGCCCACCTCCTTCCGGAAACGGCGGGTGAAGGTGCGCACGCTCATCGCCTCGCGCTCGGCGAGCTCGCGCAGCGTCAGCGGCTGGTCGAGCCGTTCCAGGGCCCAGGAGCGTGCCGCGGCCGTGCCGGCCCGCGAGGGTTCCGGGACGGGCCGCTGGATGTACTGCGCCTGTCCGCCCTCCCGGTGCGGCGGCACGACCGTACGGCGCGCACTGGCGTTGGCCACGGCGCTGCCGTGGTCGCGGCGCACGAGGTGCAGGCACAGGTCGACGCCCGAGCCGACGCCCGCCGAGGTGAGGACGGCGCCGTTGTCGACGTACAGCACGTCCGGGTCGACCCGCACCTGGGGGAAGAGCCGTTGGAAGTGGTCCGTGCTCGACCAGTGCGTGGTGGCGCGCAGACCGTCCAGGTAGCCGGCCGCGGCGAGGAAGTAGGAGCCGGTGCAGATGGACACGAGCCGGGCCCCGGGGCGGATGCGTGCGAAGGCGGCCGCCACCTCCTCGGGCAGGCGGCCCTCCGTGTGAGCGACGGAACGCTCGTGGGCGGCGGGGACGATGACGGTGTCGGCCGTCGCCAGCACCTCGGGTCCGTGGGCGACGTGGAGGTCGAAGTCGGCGTCGGCGCGCACCGGCCCGGGGCCGTAGGGGGAGCATGTCACGACCTCGTACAGGTCGGCCTCCGCGCGGTCCCTCGCGCCGCCGAAGATGCGGTGCGGGATGCCCACTTCGAAGGGGATCACCCCGTGCTGGACGAGGACGGCGACCCGGTGGCGCACCGGTGCGCCGGGAGCGACGTTCCGTGAAGAAGCCTCCAGGGACGGGGTCATGGCCCGATCCTTGCACAACCTGGCCATCCGGCCACTCGTTCCGCCGGAAACCGTGCCCGATGCTGATCCGGTGACCCAGCCCCCCGAACTTCCCGCGCAGACCCTGGCCGACGGGGTCCCCGACGCATCCCGGCAGTTCCGCGACCTCCGAAAGCCCGGCCGGCCCCGCACCCCCGGCGAGCCCCGCATGTCCAACCCGCGCACGTCCCGCAACCCGCGCACGTTCCGCAACCCACGCCTCCACCGCGCGTGGTGGGTGGCCGCCGCCGCCTTCGTCACGCTGATCGGCGCCGCTGGCTTCGCCTCCCTGCCCGGGCTGCTGATCGAGCCGCTGAACGGCGAGTTCGGCTGGTCGCGGGGCATGATCGGGCTCGCGGTGTCGGTGAACCTCGCCCTGTACGGGGTGACGGCGCCGTTCGCCGCGGCGCTGATGGACCGCTTCGGCATCCGCCGAGTCGTGGCGGCCGCGCTCCTCACCATCGCGACGGGAGCCGGTCTGACCGTCTTCATGACCGCGAGCTGGCACCTCGTGCTCCTGTGGGGCGTGCTCGTCGGACTCGGCAGCGGCTCCATGGCGCTGGCCTTCGCGACGACCGTCACCAACCGCTGGTTCGAGCATCGGCGCGGCCTGGTCACGGGCATCCTGACCGCGGCCGGTGCGGCGGGGCAGCTGATCTTCCTCCCCCTGCTCTCCGTCATCGTCGAGCAGGTGGGCTGGCGCGCCGCGGCGCTCACCGTCGCGGGAGCCGCGGTCGCCGTCGCGCCCCTGGTCTACCTGCTGCTGCGGGACCACCCGGCCGACGTGGGCCTGGCCCCCTACGGCGCCACGGAGTTCGTGCCGAAGCCGCCGCCGGTGACGGGGGCGGCGACGCGTGCGGTCAGGGCCCTGTCCGACGCCGCCCGGGGCGGCCCGTTCTGGCTGCTGGCGGGGACCTTCGCCATCTGCGGCGCCTCGACGAACGGGCTGGTCAAGACCCACTTCGTGCCCGCGGCGCACGATCACGGGATGGCGGTGACGGCCGCCGCCTCCCTGCTCGCCGTGATCGGCGTCTTCGACATCGCGGGCACCGTCGCGTCCGGCTGGTTCACCGACCGCTTCAGCCCGCGGCGCCTGCTGGCCGCCTACTACGGGCTGCGCGGGCTGTCGCTGATGTTCCTGCCGGTGCTCCTCGGCGACTCCGTGCACCCGCCCATGGTGCTGTTCATCGTTTTCTACGGCTTGGACTGGGTGGCCACCGTCCCGCCCACCATCGCCCTGTGCCGCGAGTTCTACGGCGCCGACAGCGCCATCGTCTTCGGCTGGGTGCTCGCCTCCCACCAGGTGGGCGCCGCCCTGGTCGCCTTCCTCGGCGGCGCGGCACGCGACGCCTTCGGCTCCTACGACGCGGTCTGGTACTCCGCCGGGGCGCTGTGCGCGCTCGCGGCGCTCATGTCACTGGTGATCCGGCGTCGGGCGACCCCGGAGTCCGGGGGGCTGCCCCTCGCGGCGTAGGGCGGGCGGCTCGCGGCACCGGTGTGACGATGCGTCAGAAGTCCCCGTGGCCGGTGCCACTGCGACTGAGGCCCGCCGCGCGCACCGGGCGCCCGCGCCGCTCCGCCTCCTGGCGTCGGAGACCGCGTCGGCCGCCCTGCTCTCGGTGCCCGTGGTGTGGCTCGGTGGTTCGTACCCGCTCGCGTGGCTGTGCGTCGCGGGCGCCGGTGCGGCGCCCGTCCTGGTCACCGCCTGCTCCGCGGGGCGCCCGGACCCGGAGGGAAGGACCGGGTGGGCGCCGCAGCGGCAGGTCGCGTTCCGGATCTCCGTCGTGACGATCGCGGCGTCGGGCGTCGTCTTCGCGGGCGCCCTCCTGGCCCACGGGACCGGGCTGATGGGGGAGTACCCGTCCGCCGCCCGGGTTCGCGGCTCCGCGGGGTGAGCCCTCGCCCCGCCCTGGGGGGCGCCGGGCTAGCGCCGCGCCGCCACCGCCTTGGCGATGCGGCGTGCGTCCATGGCCATCTCGCGGAACATCCCGCTGATCGGGTTGGTGAAGCCGGTGAAGTACAGGCCAGTGGCGTTCTCGGGGGTGCGGCGGCCGTGCGTCAGGGGCCTGCCCCGCTCGTCGAGGACGCCGAGGTGGCCGACGAGCGGTTCCAGGCCGCGCCGGTAGCCGGTGGCCGCGATCACCGCGTCCGGAGTGATCCGCGTGCCGTCGGCGAGCAGCACCTCGTGTCCGGCGAGGCCCTCGACGGCGGCCACGGGCTCGACCTTCCCCGAACGGACGGCGGCGACGATGCCCACGTCCTGGACGGGGATGGAGCCCTCCCGCACCCGCGAGTAGAGCCCGCCCACCGGCCGGGGCAGCCCGTACGCGGACAGGTCCGGCACGAAGACGCGCTCCACGGAGGGCGCGATGGCGTCGACGAGCCTCGTCGGGAGGCGGCGCACCATGATCCCGGTGCGCTGCGCGGGCCACCCGGCGGTGGAGCGGCGCATGATGTGCGGGGGCGTGCGCACCGCCAGCCGGACGCGGGCCGCGCCGGACTCGGCGAGGTCCACGGCGATCTCGGCGCCCGTGTTGCCCACGCCGACGACCAGGACGTCCCGGCCCTCGTACGGGCGGCCGTTGCGGTAGCGGGAGGCGTGCAGCAACTCCCCGGCGAAGGTGTCGCGGCCCGGCCAGTCCGGCAGGTGCGGCGTGTGGTTGTAGCCGGTGGCGACGACGACGCTGCGGGCGGTCAGGAGGCGTCCGCCGGTGGCCGGGAGCACCCACCCCGCCGCCGGGTCGGCCGCGGGCTCGATCCGTTCGACCGCTATGCCGGTGGCGATGTCGAGGTCGTGGAACTCGGCGTACTGCTCGAGGTAGCGCACGACGTCGTCGCGGGCCACCCAGCGCCCGTACGCCCGGGGGATGCCCAGACCGGGGAGTGCGGACAGGCGTCTGGTCGTGTGCAGGCGCAGCCGGTCGTAGTGGCCGCGCCAGGAGGCGCCCACCGCACCCGAGCGCTCGACGACCAGGGTGCGCACGCCCCGGTGCCGCAGCGACGCCGCGACGGCGAGACCGCCGGGGCCGGCTCCGACGACGATGGCGTCGGGCGCGGCCGTGCTCGGTACGCGGTCGGAGGTGGACGCGGAGGTGCCGGCGGATGGCGTGGTGTCGGTCAAGGCTGCTCCCGGGCCTGCGGGGTGAGGGTCACTACCGGAAGGTAGCGCGCCTTCGGCCCGGTGCTCCGTGAAAGTCTGTCCATATCCATGCAATTGACTGCACATCAGATGCTGGAGGTTCTCCGGAGGTCCGGAGGTGGCCGTGCGGCAGGGGAGGCGTGGGGCAGGCCGGCGGTGGGCGGCTCGCCGCGAAGGGGCGCCGTCGCCGCCCGCATGGCCAACCGTGCCGCTTCGCGGGGATGGTGCGCCGCCGTCGTGGACTCGTGCCGTGTGCGCGGCGGCCCGCGCAAGGAGCGGTGGCGCGAGAGGCCCCCGAAAAGGACGACGCGGGCGCCCGGGCCGGCAACCTCCCCCGAGGACCGGTAGGCGCCCGCGTCGTCGCAGGCATGCAGGACTTCTTCTTACAGGTAGAGCAACAATGCCGCCGAGGGCGGGCATCAGAGCCCCGGCGTCACCGCGCCAGCTTCTTGCCCGTCACACCGAGGTGCACCAGAAGCGCGAGGTTCGGCTTCAGCTCGGCCTGCTTGACGCCCAGGCTCTGGAAGCCCTTCTGGTGCGCGGCGACCGCGGCGAGCATGGTCACGAGGGATCCGGCAACGGCCGCGGGGCTGACATCCTTGTCGACGCGGCCTTTGCCCTGGAGCTCCTTGATCGAGTCGGAGAGGGAGTTGGTGAGGGGGTTGAGGACCTTCATGCGGATCTTGTAGAACCGCTTGTCCCCTTCTGCGGCGCCCAGGTCCACGACGCGCAGGATGGCGTCGTGCTTGCGCCAGAAGGAGAGGAAGCCCTCGACCAGTTCCTCCGCCGTCGTGGCGCCGGCCTTGCCGGCCCAGGAGCGGCCGGCGGCGAGGTCCGTCAGCGCGGCCCCCTCCTTGGCCATCTCCTCGGCGAGCTCGAGGACGGCGCCCTCGACGTCGGGGAAGTACTGATAGAACGTTGCGGGGGAGGTACCCGCCATCCGGGCGACGTCTATCACCTTGACGTCCCGGTACGGCGACGTGCTGAGCATGTCGCCGAGACAGTCGAGCAGCTTCTGCCGCGTCGCCTGTCCCCGGCGGCCTGCCACACGGCCGTCGACGGTGCGAACTTGTCCTGTCATGCCGTCAGTTTACGGGTCGGTGATCAGCGCGCGATTTGACGCCTGCAAATGGGGAAGGTCATGTGTTCGAATTTTCCCCGGGCGCTGAGGGTGATCCGCCGATAACGTGTCAAGTCAGACACTCCGTCGATCCCTGTGAATCCCCATGTGAATCAGGATCGTCTGTCGCATCATCGGACGAATCGAGGACGAGATGGCCGCACACCCCGACGGCGCCCCCTGCTGGGCCGACGCCATGCTCAACGACCTGGAGGCCGGCAAGCGCTTCTACGGCGGACTGCTCGGCTGGACCTTCGGGGAGGGGGAGGAGCGGTACGGGCAGTACACCCAGGCGTACGGCCCGGACGGGAAGAACGTCGCGGCCCTCGCCCCCAAACCGGACGGCCGGATGCCGACGGTGTGGAACGTCTACCTCGCCTCCTCCGACATCCGCGCCACCGCGGGGAGGATCCGTGACAGCGGCGGTCAACTCATCATGGAACCCGTGGCCGTTGGCGACTGCGGCACGATGCTCATGGCGGCCGACCCGGGCGGCGCGGTGTTCGGGGTGTGGCAACCCGGCACGCACCGGGGCTTCGAGGTCACCGGCGTCCCGGGCTCCTATGTCTGGACCGAGGTCTACACGCGCGAGACCGAGCGCACCGACCCCTTCTACGAGGAGGTCTTCGGCCTGGGCAGCGGGCGTATCGAGGACGATGCCGTCGACTTCCGGATCTTCGTGCCCCGGGACGCGGAGGTCGGACCCGGCAACGCCGTGTTCGGCCGCTTCCGGATGGGAGAGGGGTTCCCCGACGAACTGCCGGCGCACTTCATGGTCTACTTCGCCGTCGCCGACGCCGATCGTGCCGCCGAGACGGTCGCGCGGCTCGGGGGGCGGGTCACCATGGGTCCGATCGATTCGCCTTTCGGGCGTTTTCTCCTGGCGAGCGACGACCAGGGCGCCCATTTCGCCCTGATCGACCCCGGCACCACGGTCGGTGAGAAGCCGTCCTGAACGCACGCCATCCGCAACCGAAGCGAAGGTCATCGCGTGTCGACACCGCCCCGGGTTCGCAACCGATACTCATCCCAGGAAGAATCAGGGAGGACCCCGGGACGGGGGAACCCACGGGGAGGTGGCAGGGCAGTGGTGCAGCAGCTGACGCAGCACGATCCGAGACGGATCGGGCCTTTCGAGGTGCTGGGCAGGCTGGGTGCCGGCGGTATGGGCCTGGTCTATCTCGCGCGCTCGGCGTCCGGTCGGCGCGTGGCGATCAAGACGGTGCGGGCGGAGCTCGCCGAGGACCAGCTGTTCCGTGTGCGCTTCGCCCGTGAGGTGGAGGCGGCCCGCGCGGTCAGCGGCTTCTACACGGCGGCGGTCGTCGACGCCGACCCCAGGGCCGCCGTGCCCTGGCTCGCGACGGCCTTCGTGCCGGCGCCCTCGCTCGAGGAGATCGTCAACGAGTCCGGTCCGCTGCCGGTGCAGGCCGTGCGGTGGCTCGCGGCCGGTGTCGCGGAGGCACTGCAGTCGATCCACGGGGCGGGACTCGTCCACCGGGACATGAAGCCCTCCAACGTGCTCGTCGTGGAGGACGGCCCGCGCGTGATCGACTTCGGCATCGCGAGCGGGGTGTCCAACACCCGGCTGACGATGACCAACGTCGCGGTCGGCACGCCTGCCTACATGTCGCCCGAACAGGCCAAGGACTCACGCAGCGTCACGGGCGCGAGCGATGTCTTCTCGCTCGGCTCGACGCTGGTCTTCGCCGCGACCGGGCACGCGCCCTACCACGGGGCGAACCCGGTGGAGACGGTCTTCATGCTGCTCCGGGAGGGCCCGGACCTGTCGGGTCTGCCCGACGAACTGCGGCCCCTCATCGAGGCGTGCATGCGGATGGAGGCCGACCGCCGGCCGAGCCCGGCGGATCTGCAGGCCCAGCTCGCGCCGCACCTGTTCTCCTCCGCCGGCGACGACACCGGTACGGCCTCCGCGTGGCTGCCGCCCGCGGCGGTGAGCCTGATAGAGGACCGGCGCAGCGGCGGCCGCCCTGGCGCCGGGCCGGGCGCCCCCGCCGGCGGCGCGGGCGCCGCGGCGCCTCAGGTGCCCCCGATGCCGGCGCGGCCCCCCGCGCCTCCCCCTCCGTCCGCCGCCGAGAGCCCGGGCGGACCGGTGCGGCTCGCCGGCTCCGCGCCGATAGGGCCCGGCATGCGGCGCGCCGAGCGCAAGAACCAGGCCGCGGCCGCTGCCGGGGGCGGACTCGGCTGGGCCGGCCGCGGCGGCGCGGCCGGAGCGCCCCCGGCGGCGGTGCCCGGCCAGGGCAACGCCCACGGGGTGCGGCAGGGGGGGCCGCAGCCCCCCGCCGTCCCGCCGGGCGAGTGGCGGCCGTGGCGGTTCCGCATGTCCAACGACGTGTGGGGCACCCCGGTCGTGTCCTCGGGCCGGCTCTATGTGACCTCCTTCGAAGTGCACGCGCTGGACGTGGCCACCGGGCGGCGGCAGTTCAAGACCCGCGACGTGGCGTGGACGATGGCGGTCTCGGGCGGCCGGATCCACGGCTCCGACGGGCCGAGCCTGTACGCGCTGGACGCCGGGGACGGCTCCGAGCACTGGCGCACCGGAGTGGACGGCTGGATCTACTCGCTGCGGGCGGACGCCGGCACGGTGGTCACCGGCACCCGCGGCGGCGGCGTTCAGGTCTGGGACGCCGCGACCGGGCGGCTGCGCTGGGAACGCGGCGGTGCTCAGACTGACTTCGAGACGCCCGAGTCGGGCCCGAGCGTGGTGGACGGCGTCGTCTACTTCCACGGCGGCGGCCGCCTGCAGGCCATGGACGCCACGAGCGGCGGGGAGCAGTGGTCGTACCCGACCGGGGAGGGCGGCGCCATGCCGACCCGACCGGTCGTCGCCGACGGCGCGGTGTACGTGACGGTGGGGAACCGTGTGCTCGCCCTGGACGCCCGCAGCGGCGCCGAGCGGTGGCGTTTCGACGCTCCCGCGGTGATGTTCGCGCCCCCCGCCCATGTGCCCGGGCCGGGCGCCACGGGTGGCGGCGTCTATGTCGCGGACTATCTGGGCACCGTGTACGCCCTGGACCCGGCGGACGGCCGCGATCGCTGGCGGGTCGCCACCGAGCAGCGGCAGAGCGTGGAGCCCGTGCTCGTCGCGGGCGGTTCGGTGATGCTCGGCGCGGGCGGCGCGCTGTACACGCTCGACGCGGTCTCCGGCACCCCGAAGTGGCGCTTCGCCGCCCAGGGCGAAATCGTCGGCTCCCCCGTGGTGGCCGACGGGCGGGTGCACTTCGGCTCCAAGGACCACTGCCTCTACACGGTCGACGCGGGCGGCGGCCAGTTGCGCTGGAAGCTGGAGACCGGCGGGGAGATCACCGGTTCCCCGGTGGTCGCCGACGGCGTGGTGTACGCGAGCAGCAAGGACCGCTGCGTGTACGCGCTCAACGCCGTGAAGGGCACCGAGGCGGCCACCCGGCGCGCGTGACGGCCCGGTTGACGGAGGCTGACGGCCGTCGCGCCACACACGGAAGGGGCAGACGACGGCCGCCGTCGCTCAACCTACGCGGCGGGAGCGCGGGGCGCCACGCGGGGTGGCGTTCGGGGTGAACCACCCTCGGCCGTGTCCGGTCGAGGCGCAACGGCGGCTCCTGCGAGGCATCGTCGCCCCGCCCATGGGTGACGAGCCGGCGTCGTGCGCACCCGGAAGGCCTTGCGGCACACGGGTTCGCTGCAGGGGCCCGCGGAGGGGGACACCGGGGTGCGGCACTCACTGCGCGCCGGTGGCGCGCGCGATGGCTGTCGGCGTCTGCGGCGGTTCTCGGCGGTGCGGGGGGACGAAGGCAGGGCGTCCGGTCGCGTGGCCGGCCCGGGCCCGTCGGCCCTCGTCCGGCTGCCTGGCCGGCAGGCGCGGGCGCCCGCGCCCCCCGCATGACGCCCCGACACGGCGTCCCCGACATGGCGAAAGACCGACTACGGCGCCCCCTCCGCGCCGCAGTCGGTCCATGGTGCGTGCCGCCGCTGCCCCCCGCGCTGCCGTTCTGCAGCGCCCCCCGTCCTGCCCGGCGGCATCTTCCGGGCCGGGTGTCCCCCGTGTCCCCCGTCGGCCCGTCCGGCTCCCCGCTCCCCCCGGTGCGTGGAGCCGGGACCTCAGGTCTGGTGCCAGTTGTCCGGCTTGATGATCGTGCCGTCGCCCTTGGCGGTCGCCTTCTCGGCGGTCTCCTCCTCGGAGGGAGTGACCTCCGGCTCCTCCGCGGCGCCGGCCTCGGGCGTCGTCTCGCTCATGCTGCCTCCTGCTGTGGACTGGTCGACACCGAACCCGCCTGGCAACGACCCCCGTACGCCGCCAGGCGGGTGGCTGTGGAACTGATGGAATCGTGGCAGGGGACGATAATCAACTGATAAACGGAATTGTTGACGTCCTGTGCCCGTGGTGTTGCACGTCCCGGACGTCAGACCGCGACCGCCGGCGCGGCAGGGCCCGCGAGCAGACGCCGCACGGTCTCCGCGTCGGGGGACCCCAGGGCCGTGAACTCCGCGAGGGCGTCGCGCCAGCAGGCACGCGCGCGGTCGGGCTGACCCATGCCGTCGAGGGACGTGCCGAGGACGGTGAGGGCGTGCGCGCGGCGCCACGCGCCGCCGATCTCACGCAGCAGGTTCAGCGACTGCTCAGCGAGGGAGGCCGCCTGGCGGTGGCTCCCGGAGGCCAGTTGGACCTCGGCCATCCGGAAGAGGGTCATCCCCTCCCACAACTGCTGCCTGGCCGCACGGAAGATGGGGAGCGCCTCGGTGAGGCACGCGTAGGCCTCGTCCTCGCGGCGCGCGGCGGTCAGCGCGATGGCGAGCGCGTACAGGCCGTTGCCGAGACGGAATCCCGCCCGCAGGCCCCGGTAGATCGACAGGGCGTCCTCGGCCGCGGCCACCGCCGCCGGGATGTCGCCGAGGTCGTTCCTCACCCGCGACAGGTTGCTCAGGGCGGCCGCCTCACCATGCCGGTTGCCGTCGGCCCGGAACGCGTCGAGACCGCTCTGGTAGTGGGCGGCCGCCTCCTCGAAGTGCCGGCCGTACGCGGCGATCATGCCTCGCACGATGGGCGCGTAGCTGCACGTCAGCGGATCCTCGACGGAGCGGCCGAGGACGAGTGCGCGCTGCGCCTGCCCGTCCGCCTCCTTGAAGTGGCCCGAAAGGCCCAGGAGCTGGCCCAGCAGCACGCGCGTCCTCGCCTCCACGCGCTGCTCGCCGCAGGTGCACGCCGTCGCGGCGAGGGCGCGCGTGGCCTGCTCGTACTGGCGCGCGTGGATCCCGGACTCCATCAGGTCCTGGGTGGTGAAGAGCAGGTCGACGGCCCGCCGCAGCGGCGCCTCACAACCGTCGGCCGCCGCCTGCCGGACGGCGGCGAGAAGGCAGGGCGCCTCGGTGAACAGCCACTCCAGGCCCTCCGCCCGGGAGTCGAAGGCCAGTCCGGGGCGGCCGACGGGGGCGAGGTGCGCGAGCACGCGGTCGCCGGGGTTCTCCAACTCGTAGGCGCGCGCGGCTGACGCGAGGTAGAAGTCCAGCAGCCGGGACAGGGCCGCGCAGCGGACATGGTCGCCCTCGTGGCGCCGGGCGCAGTCCCGGGCGTACAGGCGCACCAGGTCGTGGTAGCGGTAGCGGGCGGGCGCGTTGGACTCGAGGAGGCTGATGTCGACCAGCGCCTCCAGCAGCTCCTCGGCGTCGGCGACGTCCAGGTCGAGGACGGCCGCGGCCGCGTCCAGGGAGATGTCCGGGCCGTCGGCGAGGGCCAGCAGGCTGAAGGCACGGGCCTGCGACGGGGTGAGCTGGCCGTAGCTGAAGTCGAAGGTGGCCCTGACGGCGAGGTCGCCGGCCCGGAGCTCGTCCAGGCGGCGGCGTTCGTCGCTGAGCCTGCGGGCCAGGAAGGAGACCGTCCAGCTGCGGCGGGTGGCCAGGCGGGAGGCGGCGATGCGGATGGCGAGCGGCAGGAAGCCGCAGGCGGCGACGACCTCGAGGGCGGCCTGGCGTTCCCCGGCGACGCGTTCCTCCCCGACGATGCGGGTGAAGAGCAGCAGGGCCTCTTCCGGGCTCATGACGTCGAGGTCGACCAGGTGGGCCCCGGCCAGGTCGACCATGCGGGGCCGGCTGGTGATCAGCGCGGCGCAGCCGGGCGTGCCCGGCAGAAGGTGGCGGACCTGGGCGGCGTCGTGGGCGTTGTCCAGCAGGGCCAGGACCCGGCGGCCCGCGAGGGTGGAGCGGTAGAGCGCGGCGCGGTCGGCGAGGGACTCGGGTATCGCGGAGTCGGCGACGCCGAGGGAGCGCAGGAAGGATGCGAGCACCGTCTCGGGTTCCGCGGGCACGGCGTCGGCACCCTGAAGGTCCACGTAGAGCTGGCCGTCGGGGAAGGCGCCCGCGACGGCGTGGGCGACATGGACGGCGAGGGTCGTCTTGCCGACGCCGCCGATGCCGGCGACCGCGGAGACCGCCATGACACCGCCCTCCGCCGAGGCCCCGGCCAGACGCTCGCCGAGTTCCCGGACGAAGTCCTCGCGGCCGGTGAAGTCGGCGACGGTGGCGGGCAGCTGGGCCGGCCGTACCGGCTCGGCGGCGACGGACCCGGCCTCCGACCCGGCTACGGGCCGCGGGACGGGGGGCAGCAGAGAAGGGTCCGCCTCCAGCACGCACTGGTGCAGTTCGGCGAGCTCGGCACCGGGGTCGACGCCCAGCTCGTCGGCGAGCAGGCGGCGCGTGTCGGCGTAGACGCCCAGCGCCTCGGCCTGCCGCCCGCTGCGGTACAGGGCGAGCATCAGCAGGGCGCGCGGACGTTCGCGTAGCGGGTGCTCCGCGGACAGCACCGTGAGTTCGGAGACGGCCTCGGCGTGGCAGCCGGCCTGCAGGTCCAGGTCGAGGCAGGTCTCGGTGAGCTGCAGCCGCCACTCCGTCAGGCGGGTGCGCTGGGTCTCGGCGTACGGGCCGGGGAGACCGGCCAGGGGCTCGCCGTCGAAGAGGGCGAGGGCGCCGCGCAACTCGTCGCGGGCCGTGGCCAGGTCTCCCGCCGCGCGGGCCTTCTCGGCCGCGGCTTGGTGCCGTTCGGCGAGGAAGAGGTCGAAGCCCTCGCCGGGGTCCAGCACGTAGCCCCCCTCGACGGTGGCCAGCGCGTCGGCACCGAGGGCCTTGCGGAGGCGGAAGGCGTAACTGCGCAGCGCCGCCAGCGCTGTGGGCGGAGGCTCCTCGCCCCACACGGCGTTCAGCAGCTCCTGCGCGGTGGCCGGGCGCCCGCCGCGCAGCAGCAGCGCGCACAGCAGTGCCTTCTGCTGCGGCGATCCGACGGAGAGCGGCTCCGTGCCGCGCCAGGCCCGTACCGGGCCGAGGACCGCGAAGCGCAGCGCTCCGCCCGGGTCCTTACCGCTTGCCATGCCTGCCCCCTGATGCCGCCGGATCTTCGCGAGAGCGCGTATATCGATCGTTCATCACGAGCCGGAACAGTTTCCCCGGACGGCGGGACCATCCTGATCGGTTCCGCCGACTGTGCCAGTTTGCCGCCTTTCCCGAACGCGGTCACCCAGGGGTGGCCTTCCGGAGGGGCGCATGAGGGAGTAACGGAAGATGCGCGGTTCAGTTTCCCATGGAGTGCGGCCGATTGCCGTCGACCCGGCGGGAGTTCCGCCGGAGGAGGTGGAGGGCCGCCCATGTGCGCGCGTTGTGTGAGGCATGCCGGGAGCGGAGCGCGGAGCCGGGGCGGCCGGCCGGCGGTGCCGGTCGGCCGACTGCCCGGCCCCGCCCTGCGACGCCGGGCCGAGCGGGACCCGGAGGGGCGTCTGGGAGAGCCGTACGACTGCGACTTCGCCGGGCTCGACCGCCGCGCCCGCGCCGTCGCGGCGGAGCTGGGACGGCTGCTGCCGCCGGGCAGCCGGGTGCTGCTCGACTACCGGCAGGGCGCCGACCTGGCGGGGGCGTTCTACGGCTGCCTGTACGCCGGCATGACGGCGGTGCCGCTGGTCGGCGGCGGCCGGGCGGGGGCGGAGCCGGTCGCGGAGGCCGTCGAGCGCTGCCGTCCCGCGGCGGTGCTCACCGGCGCCGACGCGTGGACCGCGCTCGCCGTGGACCGCACGCGCACCCGGGTGCTGGAGGCGGACGGGGTCCGGGTGGGCGGCCGCCCGGTGGACCGGACGGCGCAGGAGTGGCGCCCGGTGGGGGTGCTGCGCACGGCGCCCGCCTACGAGCGCTACCTCACCGGCGGTCCCGGCGGCGGCCGCGTCGAGCCCGTGCTGCGGCACGGCGACCTCGCCGGCGCTCTGGGCGAACTGGCCGCCGCGGCGCGTCAAGGGACCCCGGAGGACGGCTTGGGGTGGATCGCCGGGGTGCACGGGCTGGAGGACGCGGTGTGGCGCATGCTGCTGCCGGTACAGGACGACGCCCGGCCGCGACCCGGCCCGGGGTGACGGCGGGTTGTTCGGGTCGTCGGTGGGCGGGTGCCGGCCGGTGAGTGGCGTTCGCGGCGCCCGGAGGTGCAGCGCTCGGAGGGGGCGCGCAGCCGAGGGCGGCGGGTCGTGAAGTCGCCCACCTCGACCAGCCAGCCCACCCCGATCCCGGCGTACCACCGGCGATGCCGTTCCGTAGGCCGGTCCATCGCGGTCCGGCCCCGGGTGACGGCGGGTCGTTCGGGTCGTCAGCGGGCGCGCCCGCCGGACAACCGTCCGCAGTGCGGACGTCGGCTGGGGGGACGAGGGCCCAGGACCCCGGTCCCTGGGGAGTGCGGAACTCCCGCCGGGCCGCCGCGGGCCGTCAGCGGCCGGGATAGCGGCGCAGCCACGCCGCCGACGCGCCGCCGGGGCCGTGCAGCACCGCCCCCTGGGTCAGCTCCATGGCGAAGTCGTCGGCGACCTGGAGGATGGTCCCCCGGCCCTCCAGCTCCGCGACCCATGCCGGAGGCAGGGCGGTCTCGCCGTCCCGTGCGCCGAGCAGGTTGCCGCAGATCGAGCCGGTGGAGTCGCTGTCCCCGGAGTGGTTGACCGCGAGCAGCAGCCCGTGCCGGACGTCCTCGGCCACCAGGGCGCAGTAGACGCCGATGGCGAGCGCCTCCTCGGCCGTCCGGCCCGTGCCCAGGGACTCCACCCGCTCCGGGCTGGGGAGCCCCTGGCGCACGGCGCCGAGGGCGGCCTGCAGGGCCGCGGAGGTCTCCTCGTGCCCGGGGCGTGCCGCGATCAGGGCCAGCGCGTGCTGAACGGCACCGTCCAGGGTCTGGCCGCGGGCCAGCCCGTGGATGATGACGGCGAACGCCCCGGCCGCGACGGCACTCGTGGGGTGACCGTGCGTCTGCGCGGCGCACTCCGCGGCGAGCTGGAGCACCAGCTGCGGCTCCCAGCCGACCAGCAGTCCGAAGGGGGCGGACCGCGTGACCGTTCCGCAGTCCTTGGACTGCGGGTTCTTGGGCTTGTCCAAAGTGCCCATCCGCTCGTCGCCGAGCCCGGTGAGGCAGGCCTTCGCGGGGGCGCGGCGCGCGTACAGCCACTCCTCGCGGGCCAGCCAGCCGGTGTCCTCACGGCGCTCGTCGGGCCCCCAGTCGCTCTGGGTGGCCGCCCAGCGCAGGTAGGCGCGGTGCACATCGGTGGGCGGGTGCCAGGCCCCGGTGTCGCGGCGCACCTGGGCGCGTATCAGGCCCTCCGCGGTGAACAGCGACATCTGGGTGTCGTCGGTGACGGCCCCCCGCCGCCCGTACGCCGAGACGTAGTCGGTGACCCCGTCCTGGCCGTGCGCCTGACGGATGGCGGTCAGCGAGTCGAACTCCACGCCGGCGCCCAGGGCGTCGCCGATGGCGCCGCCGAGCAGGCACCCGCGCACCCGGCTGCGGAAGTCCTGCTGCTCGGCACGCCCCCACACGCCCCCGCTCATGCAACGCCTCTCTGCTCGACTCGACCAGGCACTGTAATCGACTCAATCGGCGGGCTTCCGGTCGCGACCGAAAGCAGCCGGACATGCGCCGAAAAGGCCTCCGCTGCCGGGGCAGCGGAGGCTTCTGAGGAGGCTCGGGATCGGCTTACCAGCCCCGGCTCCCCTCCCGGACGGGCCGGGGTGCCGGGCCGCCGCGGGTCAGCGCCCAGCGGGCCGCACCCGCGAGCAGCGAGGTGACCACCAGACCGATGAAGAGGTTCACCACACAGGCGGCGAGCACCTCGTTGGAGGGCCGCAGGGCCAGCGGGACGAGCACGGCGAAGGCGGTCAGCGCGGTCATGGTCCAGGCGAAGAACAGCGTGGCGCGCGGTGTCGCCGTGAGCAGGACGCGCAGCAGGAGCGTCGCGGCGAGCGCGACGAGCCCTGCTCCCAGGACATAGGCGGTGGCGGCCGCGTCGCGCCACAGCCCGTAGCCCTCCGGGGCGAACAGCGGCAGCAGCAGGAACCTCTGCGCGACCAGGATGCCGGTCTTGGCCAGCAGCCCGGCGAGTACCGCGGCCGCGGCTCCGGCGAACCACAACCGCCAGGTGCGGACGCGTCGGCGGTGGAGATCGGCGTAGCTGCTCGGCACGTGTCGTTCCTTTCCGGTCAGCCGAGGCAGAGCACCAGGAGGCACAGCTGCATCGGTGACGTCGTCGCCGACGGCACGGGGGCCGCCGTCGTGGTGGGGGGAGTGGCCGGGACGTCCGCGGGAGCGTGGGGGGCGGACGAAGGGCCGGTGGTGCGCGGCGTGTCGGCCCGCGCAGCGGTGTCCTCGGGGACGGGGACGGTCGTGCCCGTGCGCACCCGGGGACCGCTGCCGCCCCGCGGAGCCGTGTGCGCCGGGTCGGGGGCGGTGCCGGCGGGGGTGCTCGCGTCGGACGGTGCGGCCTCACGCCCGTACGCGCCTGCCCCCGTAGGGGGCACGGCGGTGCGGGGGTGTGCGCGCTGGACCGCTGGACGGTGCGGGGCGCCGTCACCGGACCGCGCGGGGACCGAGGAGAGCGGCAGGGTACGGGTGGACGCCGGAGTCAGGGGCTCCGCCGCCGCTGCCGTGTCGGCCCGGCTCCTGGAGCCGCCGTGCGGCGTCACCGCGACGGTCAGGCCGCCGCCGAAGAGCGCCACGGCGGTGGCGGCTGCTGCGCGGCGCCGGTTCTTCTTCCAGCGCTCCAGCTGCCGGCGGCGGGCGGCGCGGCCCTGCCGGGTCGGGTCGGCGTCGTCCTGTCCGGTGCCGTCGGGATCGTCGGAGCCGTCGGGCTCCGCGTCGAGGTGCGTCTCCCCGGCGGTGGAGCCCGGGCCCTGCCACATCGGCGGTGCGATGTCGGGTGCGTACGCTCCGCACCCCGGACACACCAGAGCCCCGTTGAGATGCCGACGGCAAAAGGAGCAGTAGTCCATCTCCGAGTCTTTCTCTGCTGACAGCGCCGCCGGGGGACGTCGGCGGCGGTCCGCGCGCACATGGCCCGTGCGGGGCGGAAGGCCAGCAACGCTAACGACACCTCCCGCAGGAGGTGCGCAGCCTGTGTGACGCTTTTGGAGAGTTGCTCGGACTCTTTTGCACAGGTCGAGGGGGGCGCGGCCCGGCCGCGCCCCCCGCTCAGTCCTCCAGGACCGGCAGCAGTTCCGGCAGGTGGCCGTCGGAGGCCAGACCCGTGGCGATGCGCTCGGCGGACACCTCGCCGTAGGTGGTCGTGCGCTGGCGGGCGGGTCGGCCCGCGGCGTCGGCGATGGCCACCAGATCGCGGATGGACCGGTGGGAGCCGTAGCTGGAGCCGGCCATGCGGGAGATGGTCTCCTCCATCAGGGTCCCGCCGAGGTCGTTGGCCCCAGAGCGCAGCATCTCGGCGGCGCCGTCGGTGCCGAGCTTGACCCAGCTGGTCTGGATGTTGCGGATGTGCGGGTGCAGGAGGAGCCGGGCCATGGCGGTGACGGCGCGGTTGTCGCGCAGCGTGGGCCCGGGGCGGGCGATGCCCGCCAGGTAGACGGGCGCGTTGGTGTGGATGAAGGGCAGCGTCACGAACTCGGTGAAGCCGCCCGTGCGCTGCTGGATCTCGGCCAGCAGACGCAGGTGGGCGAGCCAGTGGTGGGGCTGGTCGACGTGCCCGTACATCATGGTGGAGGAAGAGGGCAGGCCCAGTTCGTGGGCGGTGGTGACCACCTCGACCCAGGTGGCGGCGGGCAGCTTGCCCTTGGTGAGCACCCAGCGGACCTCGTCGTCGAGGATCTCGGCGGCGG
The DNA here is from genome assembly GCF_965342175.1 of Actinacidiphila sp. bgisy167. GTDB lineage: Bacteria > Actinomycetota > Actinomycetes > Streptomycetales > Streptomycetaceae > Actinacidiphila. Next base: position 22,098 of record NZ_CBDRBL010000015.1, on the reverse strand, counting down.
TGCCCGGGATGGAGTCCAGTCCGGCCTCCTTGGCGGCGGTCAGCCACTCGCGGATGGACAGGCCCGTGCGGGTGGCGCCGTTGACGACCTCCATGGGGGAGAAGGCGTGCACATGCATGCCGGGTACGCGCTCCTTCACCGCCCGCGCGATGTCGAAGTAGGCGGTGCCGGGCAGGTCGGGATGGATGCCGCCCTGCATGCACACCTCGGTCGCGCCGACCTGCCAGGCCTGCTCGGCCCGGTCGGCGACCTGGGACAGCGACAGGGTGTAGGCGTCGGCGTCGGTGCGGCGCTGCGCGAAGGCGCAGAAACGGCAGCCGGTGTAGCAGACGTTGGTGAAGTTGATGTTGCGGGTGACGACGTAGGTGACCTCGTCGCCCACCGCGTCACGCCGGACGTCGTCGGCGATCCGGCACAGCGCGTCCAGCGCCGGCCCGTTCGCGTGCAGCAGCGCGAGCGCCTCGGCGTCGGTCAGCTTCGTGGGGTCGTCGGCGGCCACGGACAGCGCGGTGCGCACGTCGGCCTCGATGCGGTCCGGGACCAGGCCGGGCGCGGCCTGCTCGCGCAGCGCCTCCCAGTCGCCGTACACCTCGTCGAAGTCCGCGCGGCGGTCGCCGGTGCGGCCCTCGGTGTCGATGGTGCGGTGCAGGTCGGTGCGGCCCGCGGCGGTGAAGACCTCCTCCGGCTCCTGCCACGGACGGCCGGTGACCTCGGCGTCCTCGCGCGCCAGGCCCGTGGCGGGGTCGGCCAGCGCGGTGACGTGCGGCAGCAGCCGCGGGTCCAGCCACGGCTCGCCGCGCAGGACGAACTCCGGGTACACGCAGAGCCGTTCGCGCAAGGAGAAGCCCGCCTCCGCCGAGCGCGCCGCCAGTTCCTCGATCTGCGGCCAGGGCCGCTCGGGGTTGACGTGGTCCGGCGTCAGCGGGGAGACCCCGCCCCAGTCGTCGATGCCGGCCCCGATCAGCCGGGCGTACTCCGCGTCCACCAGGTTCGGCGGCGCCTGCAGGCAGGCCGAGGGGCCCATGATGTGCCGGGCGACCGCCACGGTGGCCACCAGGTCGTCCAGCTCCGCGTCCGGCATGCCGCGCATCGCGGTGTCCGGCTTCGCGCGGAAGTTCTGGATGATCAGCTCCTGGATGCCCTGGTACGACCGGGCCACGCGGCGCAGCGCGAACAGCGACTCGGCGCGCTCCTCGTACGTCTCTCCGATGCCGATGAGCAGTCCGCTGGTGAAGGGCACGGAGCTGCGGCCCGCGTCCTCCAGCACCCGCAGCCGTACGGCCGGTTCCTTGTCGGGGGAGCCGTAGTGCGGGCCGCCGGGCTCGCTCCACAGCCGGGTCGCCGTCGTCTCCAGCATCATGCCCATCGAGGGCGCGACCGGCTTCAGACGCTGGAAGTCCGTCCAGCTCATGACCCCCGGGTTGAGGTGCGGGAGCAGCCCCGTCTCCTCCAGGATCCGCACCGACATCGCCCGGACGTAGGCGATGGTGTCGTCGTAGCCGTGGGCGTCGAGCCACTCACGGGCCTCGGGCCAGCGGTCCTCCGGCTTGTCCCCCAGCGTGATCAGGGCTTCCTTACAGCCGAGTTCGGCGCCGCGCCGCGCGATCTCCAGCACCTCGTCCGGGGACATGAACATCCCGTGCCCGGCCCGCCGCAGCTTGCCGGGGACGGTCGCGAAGGTGCAGTAGTGGCACTTGTCCCGGCACAGGCGGGTGAGCGGGATGAAGACGCTCTTGGAGTAGGTGATGACCCCCGGCCGTCCCGCCGCCTCGAGACCGGCGTCCCGCACCCGGGCGGCGCTCTCGGTGAGGGAGGCGAGATCCTCCCCCCGGGCCTGCAGCAGCACGGCGGCCTCCGCGGTGTCGAGCGCGACGCCGTCACGGGCACGCCTGAGGGCACGACGCATGCTGTTGGCAGTGGGCGGAGTGTGGCTCATCCTTCGAGGATAGGCGCGGCGCGGGCCGGTCGGCGGTGTCGGAAGGATCACCGGGCCGCGGGGCTCCGGCGGGAATAAGAGGCGGCGCGGCAGGTGCGGGCCTTGGACCCGCGCTGGCCTTGACGCCCGCGTCAAGGTCTACCGTCGGCGGCATGCGGATCGGAGAACTCGCCGAACGGGCCGGGACCACCACCCGCGCCCTGCGTCACTACGAAGCGCTCGGCCTGCTGCGCGCCCGGCGCGCGGGCAACGGCTACCGGGCGTACGACGAGCAGGACCTGCGGCTGCTCCGGCAGATCCAGGAGCTGCGCGCCTTCGGCTTCGAACTGGCCGACACCCGCCCGTTCGTGGACTGCCTGCGGGCCGGCCACCCCGAGGGCGACTCGTGCGCCGCCTCGCTCGAGGTCTACCGGCGCAAGCTCGCCGAACTGGACGAGTGCATCGACCGCCTGGCGGAGGTCCGCGAGCGGCTCGGCTCGCAGCTCGCCCGCGCGGAACGGACCGCGGCCCAGGGCGCCTCCGCACCGCGCTGCCAGTTCGACTGCGAGGCGAGCGAGAGGAGTACGCCATGACGACGCATACCGAGGGCCTGACGACGGTGACCGACGCGACCTGGGCCGAGGAGGTGCTGGCGGCCGAGGGGCCGGTGCTGGTGGAGTTCACCGCCGCCTGGTGCGAGCCGTGCCGCCGGATCGCCCCCGTCCTGGCGGAGCTCGCGCGGGAGGAGGCGGGCCGGCTGAAGGTCGTCCAGCTGGACGTGGACCGCAACCCGCAGGCGACGTCGGCGTACGGCGTCCTGTCGATGCCGACCCTGATGGTCTTCCGGGCGGGGGAGCCGGTGCGGGCCCTCGTGGGCGCGCGGCCCAAGCGGCGGTTGCGGCAGGAGCTCGCCGACGTCCTGTGAACGGGGCGGGTGCCGTGTGTCCCGGGGCGGGTGACGGCCCTCCCCGGGACACCGGCCGTCAGGCCTTCGCGGGCTCCTCGGGCAGGGCCGCGGCGGCGTCCCCCTCGCCGTCCCCGTCGGTGTTGACGCGCGCCAGGATCGCGTCGCGCTCCGGGGTGTCCTCGGGCTTGACGAAGCCGATGAGCACGTAGAGCACGAGGCTGACCGCCAGCGGTGTGACGATCTGGATCTGCAGCTGCACGCCGTCCAGGCCGTACGTGGTGAGCCAGAAGGCGAACAGGCCCGCCGCCCAGGAGACCAGCGCCGCCGTCGGGCCGGACTTCCGGAACGTGCGCAGCAGCCCGAGCATGAAGGGGATCGCGATCGGGCCCATCAGGCCGGCCACCCACTTGATGACGACCGTGATGATGTCCTTGAACGTCGGGGAGTCCACCTGGGTGGCGACCGCCATCGACAGGGCGAGGAAGGCCACGGTGGTGATCCGGGCGGCGATCAGCCCGGCCCGCGCGTTCCAGCCGCGCGCCGCCTTGGACAGCACCGGCGCGATGTCCCGGGTGAAGACGGCGGCGATGGCGTTGGCGTCCGAGGAGCACATGGCCATGGTGTGGGAGAAGAAGCCGACGACCACCAGGCCCAGCAGGCCGTGCGGCAGCAGCTGTTCGGTCAGCAGGGCGTAGGAGTCCGAGGCGTCCGGCTTCTGCGCCTTCACCAGCAGCGGGGCGACCCACATCGGGAAGAAGAGGACCAGCGGCCAGACGAACCACAGCAGGGCCGACAGCCGGGCCGAGCGGGTGGCCTCGCGGGCGCTGCCGGTGGCCATGTAGCGCTGGGCCTGGTTCCACATGCCGCCGTTGTACTCGAACGTCTTGATGAAGAGGTATGCCAGCAGGAAGGTGAGGGTGTAGGGCCCGGCGGTCGGCGCGGTGTGGTTGTCGGGCAGCTTGTCCCAGACCGTCCACAGCCCGCTGATCCCGCCGATCTCGCCCAGCACCGCCACCAGCATGGCGAGCCCGGCCAGCAGCTGGATGACGAACTGGCCCAGCTCGGTGAGGGCGTCCGCCCACAGCCCGCCGACCGTGCAGTAGACGGCCGTGACGGCACCGGTGATCAGGATGCCCTGGTTGAGGGAGACTCCGGTGAAGACCGACAGGAGGGTGGCGATCGCCGCCCACTTGGCGCCCACGTCCACGATCTTGAGCAGCACGCCGGAGACGGCCAGTGCCTGCTGCGTCGGGATGTTGTAACGGTTTTTCAGGTATTCGAGCGGCGAGGCCACGTGCAGCCGGGAGCGCAGCCGGTTCAGCCGGGGCGCGAAGAGGTTGGCCCCGATGGCGATGCCGATGGCGATGGGGAAGGACCAGGTGACGTACGAGGTGATGCCGTAGGTGTAGGCGATGCCCGCGTAGCCGGTGAACATGACCGCGCTGTAGCCGGACATGTGGTGCGAGATGCCGGACAGCCACCAGGGCATGCGGCCGCCGGCGGTGAAGAAGTCGCTGACGTCGTCGACGCGTTTGTGGGACCACAGGCCGATGGCGACCATCACGCCGAAGTAGCCGACGAGCACGGCCCAGTCGAGACTGTTCATGCGTTGTTGCCCCTTCCAGGGGTCCGCCTTGTGAACGGGAGCGCACTTCGCCGGTACGTCCGTCGTGGGGCGGCGCCCCAGATTGAACCGCCTGGTAAGGGGATGGTCAAGACCACTGACGTTCAAGGACGTGAACGTCGATCAGCAAGTAGAACGATTTTACGTTTTCTTGACCTAACGTCACATTGGCGTGGGCGTCGGCGCGGTCCCACCATGAACGGGCACTTCGCCGGAACGACCGCACGTCGACCGCCCCGGGAACCCGGCCCGGAATCCGTCCGTCCCGCCTCCTCGGCCCGTAGCTGCCGGGGGTCGCCGATTCGTCCGGGGTGGTCGCGCAAGCGTCGTGGCGGCCTGCGGGGGCGCGCATGAGCGTCGTGGCGGCCTGTGGGGGCGGTCCTGGCAATGACCACCTGACGGCTTTGGCGACTCGCGAGTGGGCTGGCGGGCTTCGAGATGCGATCGGCCGGGGGCGACGGTCGTCGGTCGTGAGCGCGCGCCGGGGGCTGGGTATCCGTACGTCTCGCCCGTGAGGCGCCGGCCTGCCTCGCAAAGCGGCGTCCCATGGCGTGAGGCAGGGGGCGGTGAAAGCGGCGTCACGGCACCCGGGGGCCGCTGAGCGCGCTCTGGGCCACTCCTATGAGACGGAGACGCATTCTGCCGCGTCATCAGCGGCGATCAATCATGCGCGGTGGTGAGAAGGAACCCCCTCGGCCAGGACGGCGTGCCGGTCGAGGGGGTCGTCTGCGTCTGGCGGCGGGTCAGGCGGCGGGGAACGCGCCCTGCTGCGCGGCCGCGACGAATGAGGCCCAGGATTCCTTCGGGAAGCTCAGAATTGGGCCCTTGGGGTCCTTGGAGTCGCGTACGGCGATGACCTCGTCGCTCTGGGTCGCCACCTCGACGCAGTCGCCGTTGGCGGCCGAGTACGAGGACTTCTTCCAGGCTTCCTTGTGGATTCGCGGTGTTGCCATTCTTTACACTCCGGATGCTCCAGTCGGGGAGGCGTGATCACGCCCTGCGGCGCGAATGACGCTACTCGCCAACTTCGCTCCCCGGATGGCTGCTTCACCCGACCGGATGGCATATTCCATGACCCGCTTTCGCCATGGTTCCCGCGGTGTACCCTGCCGCCCTCCTGCCTGCTGAGGCCCCGTCAGGTGGCGTACTCCTTGGCGATGTCGATCACGAACTGCCTCGACTGCTCGGCATTCAGCGCCTGGGCCCTCAAATGCTCGTACATCACGCTGTAGCTCTGCACGTCCGACGGCTTCTCGAGGTACAGGTCGCTCGTGACGCCCTCGAGGTAGACCACGCTGGCGTCGGACTCGTCCTCGAACTCCAGGATGGCGAACTTGCCGTACATCCCCGGGTGGGCCCCCACGGTGTAGGGGAGCACCTGCAGTGTGACGTGCGGCATGGAGCTCACGTGCGCCAGGTGCTCCAGTTGCTCGCGCATCACCACCCTGCTGCCCACCACGCGGCGCAGGAGCGCCTCGTCGACGACGGCCCAGTAGCGCAGCGGTTTGACGGGGTCCAGGATGCGTTCCTGCCGCTTGAGCCGCACCTGGATGCGCTTGTCGAGATCGGCGGGAGTCGCCTCCGGCCACATGCCCTCGATGACCGCCTCGGCGTAGGCGCGGGTCTGCAGCAGCCCCGGCACGATGAGGGATTCGTAGACGCGCAGGGACTCGGCCTCGGTCTCCAGGCCGATGTAGACGCTGTAGGGGACGTCGCCGAAGGCGTGCCACCAGCCCTGCTGGCGGGACTCGCGCGCCATGTTCATCAGGGAGTCCACCAGGCGGCTGTCCTCGACCCCGTACACGCCGCACAGATCGCGCACGTCACGCTGGCTGATGCTGCGGCGCCCGTTCTCCAGCCTGCTGATCTTCGACTGGGAGACCAGCAGCCGTGCGGCGACCTCCTCCGCGGTCATCCCCTTCTGCTCGCGCAGCTTGCGCAGTTCCGAGCCGAGTCGGCGTCGCCTGACGGTGGGATTGACGTTGGCGGCCACGGGATGTGCACCTCCGGATTCCGGACTGGTCCGCGTTCTCTGCAGATATGTACTGCTGGTCAGCAGAGTGCCACTATCGGTCATCCCGCCGCTGGGAATTGGTCATATGCTGCGCTCTTCAAAAGAGCGCACAAACGGCGACGCGTGCACGAACGGCGACGCGCGGGGCGGCGGCCGGCCGGTGCCGGTCGCCGCCCCGCGCGTCGCTGTTGCGTGGGAATCGCCGACGTCAGGTGTCCGGGTCTGGTCCCCGGACGCTCCGGCTCAGCGAACGCCGGCGCGGACCATGCCGTGGCCCGTCGCCCTCGTCGCCGCCGGACGACCCTGGGCGGGGGCGCGCTTCTGCTGCGCGGCGGCGCCGTTCTGCACGTCCATCACGGCGTGCGCGACGAGGCCGCCCATGGGGTCGTACCGGATCAGGTCACGTAGCCGTGACCGGGACGACCGGCCCTCGTTGCCCGGGTACAGGTGCTTGCCGAGCCCCACCGCATGGGCGATCGCGGCGAGCGCGGCGGTCCGCGGGTCCGGTGGCACCCCGGTGCGGATCGCGCTGTCCAGTCGGGCCCTGATCTCCCGGCTGACGTCGCTGTCGGTCGCCTGATAGCGAGTGGTCGGCAGCACCCCGCACATCTGTCCCGGCACGGCGTGCACCATGCCGCACCGTTCCAGATGCGCCAGATACGTCTGTCGCAGCCCCAGCCGGGGCCCGCCGATCCAGTGGACGGCGCGCACCGGACTGCCGCGTCGGCGCAGCAGTTCGAGCGCGGAGTCCAGGGTCGGATCTCCTGTCGGCCGTGGGTGCACCACGGCGATACGATCCCCGTCAGGGGCTATCCGTCCTGCCAGGGCCAGCTCCACTAGCTGTGCCCCCGCAAGACCGAGGTCGAGCGACTGCGGCTGCGCCGTGGTACCCGTGGCCGGGTCCAGGGCGAGCAGCAATAGCTCCTCCGGAAGTGTTCTGCGGCTCCTGCCCATCCATGCCTCCCCGCGTGGATGAATGACAGGGTGACGCCTCTCACACCGGCCTGTCGAGAGCGCCTTGCCCGTTCGTGCGGGAACCGACTCATATGTCGTTTGCGTCTGACAACGGGGCGGCGGTGGCTCGCAGGAGGCCGGCTGCCCCGCGGCGGGTCCCGCGGCGGCAGCACGGCAGGGGCCGGGAAACTGGTGTATCGGTGAGCGGGGCGCCGCGGAGGCGCCCCTCGCGACGTGTGGAGGAGGTCCGGTGGCGGGCGAGTCCCCCGGCAGGGCGGAGCAGCAGGAGTCGTCGGGGGAGGCGACCGGAGGCGGGGCGGTGGATCCGCGGCTGACGGTCTTCCACGGGGTCGTGGGAGCGCCGCGCGGCGCGGCCGAACCGGTCTCCGGCGAGCCGGAGTCCGTGCCGGAGCCGCCGGAAGGAACGGACGCACCGACGCCGGAGCCGAGTGCTTCGGATACGCCGGACGAGGGTGCGGACGCGGACGGCGGGGCGCGGGACGCTACGCCGGACGCGGGAGACGCCACGGGTGCCGGCGGCGCACGCGGTGGCGCGGAATCCCGCACGGACGACGTGGTCGCGGAGGAGGCCGGCGCGCCCCTGGAGGGACGCGAGGCCGCTGCCGGTACCGCGGAAGGCGCGGAACCGAAGGCGGAGCCGGAGCCGGAGCAGAAGCCCGAGGGCGGGAGGTCCGCGAAGGAGGCCGGGCCCGGCGACGCGGACGAGCAGACCCCCGCGGACGGTCCGGAGGCGCCCCAGGAGGACGCCCCCGCCGCCGACGACGCGCGGCCGCAAGCAGAGCAGGACGCCCCCGCGGACACCGCCGGGCAGTCAAGGGACGAGACCCCGCGGGAGGGTTCCGGGCCCGACGGCGCCGAAGGCCCCTCGCAGGGCCCGGGAGGCGTCAAGGGCGGATCCGGGGCGCGCGAGGCGTCCGGGGGCGGCCACGACGCCCCCAGGGCCGGGGAGGGCACGCTCACGCTGCGCGCGCCCGGCGCGGAGGGCGCCGGCACGCCGGTCCGCGACAGCGGCACCCTGACCTTGCGCGCGCCCGTTGCCGCGGCACCCGCGCCCTCCGCGTCCGCGCCCTCCGCGTCCGTGCCCGCTGCCTCCGTGCCCGCTGCCTCCGTGCCGCCCGCCTCGGCGCCCTCCGCCCCCGCGCCCGCCGCGTCGCCTCCCCGGCCCAGCGGAACGTTCGTCCCGCTGCGCACGGACGACCGGCCGCCCGCGATCCCGCAGCCCCAGCAGCCCCCGCAACCGGCGGGGACCGCGCCCCCGCAGGCCACGGAGCCGGGCGGCGGCTCGCGGACGAAGCAGATGCCGCTGCCGCCCGACCCCGACGAGCCGCTGCGGCTGCTGGCGGAGCTGACCAACACCCCGCCGCCGCCCCAGACGCCGCTGCGCACGACCGTGCGCCGGATCAAGATCTGGACCCCGCTGGTCCTGCTGCTGGTCGCGGTGTTCTGCGTGGCGCAGGCGCTGCGCCCGCTGCCCGAGCCGGAGCTGAGGGCGACCGCCGCGAGCTCGTACACCTTCGAGGGCGGCAAGCTCTCGCTGCCCTGGCCCAGCGAGGGCCAGGCCGTCGTCGAGGCCGAGGGCCTGGGCCGCGTCGGCGCGTTCGGCGAGCAGAAGCCGACCCCGATCGCGAGCGTCGCCAAGGTGATGACGACCTACGTCATCCTGCGCGACCACCCGATCAAGAAGGGCGGCAAGGGCGAGACGGTCGAGGTCGACCAGAAGGCCGAGGACCAGTACCACAGCGGGCTCGCGGCCTCGGAGTCCGTCGTCCCCGTCACCGAGGGGCAGGAACTCACCGAGTACGAGGCCCTGGAAGCCGTCATGCTGCCCTCGGCCAACAACATCGCCCGCCTGCTGGCGCGCTGGGACGCGGGTTCCGAGGCCGCGTTCGTGGAGAAGATGAACGCCGCCGCCCGGGAACTCGGGATGGACGACACGACGTACACCGACCCGAGCGGTCTGGAGGCGACCACCGTCAGCACCGCGAGCGACCAGGTCAAGCTGGGGCACGCGGCGATGCAGGACCCGGTCTTCGCGGAGATCGCCGGCAAGATCCAGTACACGGACATCAACGGCGGGGTCCAGAAGAACTACAACCAGCTGGCCGGCTACAACGGCATCGTCGGCATCAAGACGGGCACCAGCACGAAGGCCGGCGGCAACCTGCTCTTCGCCGCCTACCGCACGATCGGCGGCACCCGGCAGCTGATCGTCGGCGCGATGCTCGACCAGCAGAAGGCGCCGATCATCGACACCGTCCTCAGCCGCAGCCGCACCCTGATCGACGGCACAAGGGACGCGCTCGCCTCCGCCACGATCATCAAGAAGGGCGATGTCGTCGGCTACGTCGACGACGGTCTCGGCGGCCGGACCCCGGTGGTGGCCGGGAAGGACGTCACCGCGATCGGCTGGGCCGGTCTGAAGGTCGCCATCTCGGTGGAGGCCCTCAAGGGCGGCGTCCCGCACACGGCGCAGGCCGGCGCCCGGGTCGGCACGCTGGTCGTCGGGAGCGGCGACGGCGCGACCACCGTGCCGGTGCTGCTGGAGACGGCCCTCGTCGAACCCTCCCTCGGCTCGAAGCTGACCCGGGTCTCCTGACCCGGTCGGCCCCGCCCGCGGTTGCGGGTCCATCGGCGGGGCGGGCCGGCCGGACCACGTGCGATGGTCCAGCCGGCCGGCCCGCCTTCGCCTACTCGGCGGGCGGACGGAACGGCCCGGCGCTCATCCGCACCCGCTGCCCGCACCCGCCACCTGCCCTGACGTTCGTTCAGACCGGCGGGGCGCCGGGCCCGAAAACGCGAGCGACCGCCCCCGGCGGTCCGGGGGCGGTCGCGGCGCTCGGCGTGCTCGGCGCCGTCAGCGGGCGAGGGGCCGGAAGCCGCGCAGCCGCAGGGAGTTGCCGACCACGAAGACCGACGAGAAGGCCATGGCGGCGCCCGCGATCATCGGGTTGAGCAGCCCGGCGGCGGCGAGCGGCAGGGCCGCCACGTTGTAGCCGAAGGCCCAGACGAGGTTGCCCTTGATCGTGCCGAGGGTCCGCCGGGACAGCCGGATGGCGTCGGCGGCGACCCGCAGGTCGCCCCGGACCAGCGTCAGGTCGCTCGCCTCGATGGCGGCGTCCGTGCCGGTGCCCAGGGCGAGCCCGAGGTCGGCGCGGGCCAGCGCGGCGGCGTCGTTGACGCCGTCCCCCACCATGGCGACGGACTTCCCCTCCCGTTGGAGCCGGGCCACGACGGCGACCTTGTCCTCCGGCATGACGTCCGCGATCACATCGACGGCGTCGATGCCCACCTCGGCGGCGACGGCCCGGGCCACCGTCTCGTTGTCCCCGGTGAGCAGCACCGGGGTGAGGCCCAGCCCGCGCAGCATGCGCACGGCGTCGGCGCTGGTCGGCTTCACCGCGTCGGCGACGACGAGCACGGCCCGGGCCCGGCCGTCCCAGGCGGCGGTGACGACGGTGCTGCCGCGGGCCTCGGCCTCCGCCTTGGCGCGGGCCAGCCCCGCCGGCAGCGGCTCGGGCAGCTCCTGGCGCCCGACGGTGACCTCGTGGCCGTCCACGGTGCCCTGGACGCCGATGCCGGACAGGGCCCGGAAGCCCGTGACGCCGGGCAGGGCGCCGGTGCGCTCCTCCGCCGCCCGGGCGACGGCGCGGGCGATGGGGTGCTCGGAGGCGTGCTCCAGCGCGCCGGCCAGGCGCAGCACCTCGTCCTCCCGCTCCCCCTCGGCCGGATGGACGGCGGTCAGCGTCATGGCGCCGGTGGTGACCGTGCCGGTCTTGTCCAGCACGATGGTGTCGATGCGCCGGGTGGTCTCGAGGACCTCGGGCCCCTTGATGAGGATGCCCAGCTGTGCGCCCCGTCCGGTGCCGACCAGCAGCGCCGTGGGCGTGGCCAGGCCGAGCGCGCACGGGCAGGCGATGATCAGCACGGCGACGGCCGCGGTGAAGGCGGCGGCCGGGCCCGAGCCGTTGCCGAGCCAGAAGCCGAGGGTCGCCAGGGCGAGCCCGATCACCACGGGGACGAACACCGCGGAGATCCGGTCGGCGAGGCGCTGCGCCGCCGCCTTGCCGTTCTGGGCGTCCTCCACCAGGCGTGCCATCCGTGCCAGTTGCGTGTCGGCGCCGACCCGGGCGGCCTCCACGACCAGTCGGCCGCCGGCGTTCACCGTGGCGCCGGTGACGGCCTCGCCCGGCCCCACCTCGACCGGTACGGACTCGCCGGTGAGCATCGAGGCGTCGACCGCCGAGGTGCCCTCCCGTACGACGCCGTCGGTGGCGATCTTCTCGCCCGGGCGCACCACGAAGAGGTCGCCGACGGCGAGTTCGGCCGTCGGGACGCGTACCTCGCGCCCGTCGCGCAGGACGCCGACGTCCCTGGCGCCCAGCTCCATCAGGGCGCGCAGCGCGGCGCCCGCCCGGCGCTTGGCACGGGCCTCGAAGTAGCGCCCGGCCAGGATGAAGGCGGTGACGCCGGAGGCGACCTCCAGGTACAGGTCGGCGGAGCCGTGGCCGGGGGCGACGGTCAGCTCGAAGGGGTGCGTGAGGCCGGGTGCGCCCGCGTCGCCGAGGAACAGCGCCCACACCGACCAGCCGAAGGCGGCCAGCGTGCCCATGGAGATCAGCGTGTCCATGGTGGTGGCGCCGTGCCGCAGGTTCGTCCACGCCGCCCGGTGGAAGGGCCACGCGGCGTACGCCACGACCGGCGCGGCCAGGGCCAGCGACAGCCACTGCCAGTTGCGGAACTGCAGGGCCGGCACCATGGCCGTCGCGATGACGGGCACGGCGAGCACGACGGCGGTCAGCAGCCGCTGCCGCAGCACGGTGAGCTCGTGCGGTTCGGGCTCCTGCTGGGGCGCGGCGTCGAGCGGCGGGGCGGCGACCGGCGGGGCGGGGAGCGCGGCGGTGTAGCCGGTGGCCTCGACGGTGGCGATCAGGTCGCCGACGCCGATCCCGTCGCCGAACGCCACCTTGGCCTTCTCGGTGGCGTAGTTGACGGTGGCCGTGACGCCGTCCATCCGGTTGAGCTTCTTCTCGATCCGCGCCGCACACGAGGCGCAGGTCATCCCGCCGATCGCGAGTTCGAGCTCGGTGACGGCCGCGGGGGCGGCCTGCTCGGCGATCCGCGGGGTGACCTGCCGCTGATCCGGGAGGGTCATGCCCGGCCGACCAGCTCGTATCCGGCCTCGTCGACGGCCGCGCGGACGGCCGCCTCCTCCAGGGGCGCGTCGGAGTCGATGGTGAGCAGGCCGGTCTTGGCGTCCACGGTGATGCCGGTCACGCCGGGGAGGGCCGAGACCTCCTTGCTGACCGCGGACTCGCAGTGACCGCAGCTCATCCCGGAGACGCTGTAGCTGACAGACATGGGTTCTCCTCCTGCGTTCTGTGTGGTCCGGTGGGCGGCGCGGGCACCGTGTCGTCCACCTCCGCCAAACTATACCCCCTGGGGGTATCAGGGAAGGGGAGGGCGGGAGAACCGGGGGAGGTGTGGCGCGGGGTCCGCGCGCCCCGCGGGCCCAGGCCGCGCGGCAGGCCGCGGCAACTCGGCCCGACCTGCCGGGGCTTCGCCGGCCCCTCCGCGGCGGGCGCGTCGTGCCCGTCGCCGCCGGTTCGGGCGCCGCGCCTCGCGGCACCGCGCTGCCCGAGCCGGACGGCATGCCCGGGTGCGCGTCGCAAGGAGACGTCCAGCGATAGAACGCCTCCGGTCGGTCCGTCCTTCCCGGGGGGTACGGGTGGACGCCCGCACCCGACGCGGATGCGCTCGCCGCCCGCGGCGAGGCCGTCCACACGGAGGTCCGCCGCCGGGCCCTGCCCTGCCCTGCGCCCTGGTCGTCCATGACGTCCCCCGAGGTGCGCGGCGCCGCACACCGGCGACCGCACCGCCGTCTCCCGGGGGACGCGGGCCGAGCCGCGGACCCGGTCAGCCCTTCGGGACGATCCGCAGGGCCCGGTACGCGTACCCGTCCTGGGCGAAGCCCGGCGCCTCCCACTCCAGAGCCACCGACTGGCCGGCGGACAGCGTGCGGAAGCCGTTCATCTCGATGTCGCTGTAGTGGGCGAAGCACCCCCCGGGCGTCTCCGGGCAGTCCAGCACGCCCCAGCCCTCTTCCTCGTACCACTCGCGTACGGTCGCATGAGCCATGCCCGCAGCCTAAGCGCGTCCGCGCCGCCCGGCGCGTCCACGACACCGCAGGGCGTCACGGCCCCGCGCGACGTCCCTGCCGCAGCCCCCGCCGGCCGGCCCGGACCGGGGTGTAACGGTTTCGAGGCCGGTTGCGCCCCCGTGAAGAGCACCGTGCGGCGCCGCACACGGGCCCGAGGAGCGAGGGGCAGATGAAGCAGGACGTGAACGACCCACCGGTGGCCGTGCTCGGGCCCCGCCTCGCCGCGGACGTGGTGGCGACGGCCCGGGAAGGGGCCGGGATCAGGCTCGACTACACCCCGGCGAGCCTCACCCTGGTCGACCGGGTCATCGAGGCCATCCGCCGTGAGGAACCCCCTCTCCAGGCGGTGGCACCCACCCTCCGGGCTTTCGGCGCCTACACGGGCGAGGTGCTGGTCCGGGCCGCGGGGGCCGCCTGGGTGGAATTCGATGAAACGGAGCGCGGTACATTCGGGCAGCCGTTCGGGATCCGCACACCGGACGGGCGGGTCTGGAACCCGCTCGGACGGGTGGTGAAGCGGTACGAGAACGGCGCGGCGGACAGTCTGCGTCTCTTCTGCCTCTCCGTGCTGGGCCGGAGCCAGGGGTGAGTTCCGCCCTGCCGCGGGGCCGGACTCCCGCGGCGCGACACGGCGGCACGCACGGGGCGACGAGCACGAAGAGGACGCAGTGGGCAAGGCGGAGGTCCGTCGGCACGGCCGGGCGGACGAGGGCGAACTGGGGGACGCGGTCCGGCAGGCCCGCGGCGGTGACGAGGCCGCGTTCGCCGTCGTCTACCGCGAGGTCCATCCGATGCTCCTGGGATACCTGCGCGGCCTGGTCGGCGACGACGCCGAGGACGTGGCCTCCGAGACCTGGCACGACATCGTCCGGGGCATTCCGCGCTTCCGCGGCGACGGCCAGGCCTTCCGCGGCTGGGCCGCGGCCATCGCCCGGCACCGGGCCCTGGACCACGTCAGGAGGATCAAGGCGCGGCCGCGCACCACGCCCCTCGAGGACGGCGCCACCGAGCCGATGACCGCCGAGGACGCCGGCGGTTCGGCCCTGGAGAACCTGTCGACGCGCAGGGCGCTCGATCTGATCGCCGGGCTGCCGCAGGACCAGGCCGAGGCGGTCCTGCTGCGGGTGGTCGTCGGACTCACCGCGCCGACCGCGGCCAAGGTCCTGGGCAAGCGGCCGGGCGCGGTGCGCACCGCCGCCCACCGGGGCCTCAAACGGCTGGCGGAGCGCCTTGACGGTGACGGGGGGAGCCGAGGATGAAGGACAGCGGAGCACACCAGGACTGGCTGACCGCGGCCCTCGCGGAGCGGCTGCTCGACGGCGCTGCCGCCGAGGACGCCGACGGCGGGGCGTCCCGTCTGGCCGCTCTCCTGGCGGCCGCATCGGTGCCGTCGCCGGGGGACCCGGAACGGGAGCAGGAGGCGCTGGCCGCCTACCGACAGGCGCGGGACGCCCGTGCCTCGCGGCGGGTCCTCGGCCGACGCGCCCGGGCGGCGGTCGGCGAGCTGGCGGCGGTCTTGGCGCTGGGCGGCGTGGCCGTCGCCGCGCAGTCCGGCACGCTGCGGAACCCCTTCCACTCGGCCACGACCGGACCCCGTCCGGCGACCTCCGGCTCGGCAGGGCCGGCCGCGCCGGTCGCCCCCGCCGGCACCGCCTCCGCCGGCACCGCCTCCGCCGCCGCCACGCCCTCCGCACCGGTGCCTACGCCGCCCAAGAGACCCACGGCGCGAGGGTCCTCCCCGGGCGCGCCGCCGGCCGTGCCGCACACACGCGCCACGCCCCCCGGCCTCGCCGGGGCGGAACCGCAGGGGCTCTGCCGCGCGTACGCCAGGGCCGCCGGGCGCGGCGAGGCCATGGACGCCGCCGGACGGGCCGCGCTGGAGCAGGCGGCGGGCGGGGAAGAGGCCGTGGGCCCCTACTGCGAAGGCGTTCCGGGCGCCGGCGTCGCTGCGCGGCCACCGGCTTCCGGGACGCCTTCGGAGGGACGCCGCAGCCGTTGAGGAGCGGATGCCCGGACGGGACGGAATGCGACCCACCGGGCGCGGGCGTACGCCGTCAGGTCCACACCGTGGGCGTGTGTGATGTGACACCGTGCGAGACGACGAGGGTTCCCGGCACGGCGGGCGTCGCCGCGCCGTCCACCGTCCGCGAGACGGCCTTCAGCCCCAGACCGAACGGAAACCGTTGACCAGGTTGACGACCGTCCCCACCGCCAGGAACCAGCCGAAGCCGAGGTAGACCCGCCCCACCGTCCGGTTGCCCTTCGCCCGTGCCGGCGCCGGAAGGGGCGCCGTCGCGGACTCCACCCGCACCGGCTCGTCGGGGGCGAGCAGGCCCCGGGCCGCGCGGCGCCACACACGGCCCGCCCGTATGAGCACGACCGCCACCAGGCAGCAGAGCGCCGCTGTCTGGAAGTAGGCGGCAGGGGGAGCCAATTGCGTCGAGGCGAAGCTCTGCATGGATGCGTGACCTTCCAGGATTCCGGACGCACCGGAGGGCACACCGGCCTGCCCGTGCCGGAGCGGGCGAGGCGGTCGAGGACGGCCCGGCCGGCGAACGCGGCGCGGTGCCGTACGCGTCATCTTGTGATGATCTGGAACGCAGGTCAACACCCAGAGCCCGCACGGCAACCGGTGGGCCGCGCGCCGAGGCGGTATGTGCGCGATCGCCCCATTCACCGGGCCGGGTCCCACGATCCGAAGGCCGGCGCACCCACGACGGGGGGCCGCTCCGATCGCCGCCTTCGCGTCAACCCGCCCCTCTCAACCCGCCCCTCGGTCAGAGGCCTTGGCGATGACGCCCTCGACCTCGTTCCGCCCGAACGCCCGCATGGTGGTGCTGCGGACGTTGCCGACCGCGCCGAGCCGCAGCAGCGCCGCGGCGGCGGTCTCGTCGTCGGGCGCCTCGACGACCGCGACGAGGTCGTAGGGCCCTACCGTCCAGTAGATCTCGGCCAGTCTCCCCCCTGCGTCCCGCAGCGCGGCGCCGAACGCGTCGGCCCGCTCGGCCGTGTCGGCGTACGCGCGGATCCCCTGGTCGGTCCAGTTCAGCAGCGTGATGTAGCGCGGCACGGTCTCTCACCTCGACACGGAGAACGGAGAACAGCGCTCCCTCTCAGCGTATGTGCGCCCCAGGCGGGCCGCATCCGGCGCGTGGCCGGCCGTCGGTCCCGGAGCCTCATGCCCCAACGCCCTTGCGAAGCCATCGCCTTGGCGCCCGGCACCGTGGCCGCCGGGCGCCCGGCCGCCTGCCCCTCGCGCCTCTTTCGCGCCGACGACGGCCTCGTCGGTCCGCGAGCGCCGCCCGCCTACGGCCGCACTCGCCGGACCGGGCGGAGGACAGCGATGTGGTGCCGCCTTCACTCGACGTCCTTGAGGACGTGCTCGATCTTCGCGACCCGCGCCTCTATCCCGGACAGACTGCTCTGCAGGGCCTCCTGGTTCGCGACGGCCCGCTCGGCGATCGCCCGGTACTCGACGTCCCGGGCCAGTTCGGCCTTCGACCGCAGGTGCGTGCCGATCAGCCGGATCACCGCCACCAGCACGAAACCGATGACGGGGATGGCGACGATCTCCTCGATGATCCAGCTGGGCATGTCCTCAGGGCTCCTTCTCGGTGGCCTCGCCGCGTTCCGAACCCTCCGGAAGCGACTCGGCCGCAGTCGTCAGCGTTTGCGGTGTCAGATGCAACTCGAACGGCGTCACTGCGTAGAACTTCATCGCCTTGCCGTCGTCGGACACCTCGATCCAGGACGCGACCAAGCCCACCGCCTCCAGCCGCTTGAGGTGCACTTGCAGCAGAGCCCTGCTGATCCCCAGGTCGCGGGCCAGCTGGCTCACATAGGTGGGACCGGCCGACAGGGCAGCGAGAACGCGCATCCGGTGGGGACTCGCGAGCGTCGCCAGCACTCTGACCAGACCCTCGCCCGTCAGATCCTTAGTCTGCATAAGACCTCCTGCACCTGCAAAGAATTATTGGCATGTGCAGAAGGCGTGTCAACCATCACGGCGGCGCCGCCCGGGGGAGCGCGCGGCTGCCCGCGGACCCCCTCAGTCCCGGGCCGGACGGCCATACGCACCCAATGGCGCACATCTAGGATTGCGAGCGTGACGGAACGAATCGATGACATCGAGAAGGCGGCCGGGACGCTGCGCGCCGGAGGGCTGGTGGCCTTTCCGACCGAGACCGTCTACGGCCTGGGAGCCAATGCCGAGGACGCCGCCGCCGTCTCGCGCATCTTCCAGGTCAAGGGGCGCCCGCCCTCCCACCCGCTGATCGTCCACATCGGTGGCGCGGCCCAGCTGGACGACTGGGTCGAGGACGTGCCGGAGACCGCGCGCCTGCTGGCCGAACGCTTCTGGCCGGGGCCTCTCACCCTGGTGCTGCGCCGCAGCCGCCGGGTGCCCTACGAGGCCACCGGCGGCCTGGAGACGGTGGCCGTCCGCGTGCCCGACCACCCGGTCGCCCTCGCGCTGCTGGCGGCCTTCGGCGGCGGTGTCACGGCTCCGTCCGCCAACCGCTTCGGCAACGTCAGCCCCACCGCGGCGGACCACGTCCGCGCGGAGCTCGGCGACGCCGTCGACTTCGTGCTGGACGGCGGCCTCTGCGCGGTCGGCGTCGAGTCGACCATCGTCGACGTCACGGGCGAGGCCCCGAGCATCCTGCGGCCCGGCGGGGTGACGCGTGAGGACCTCGAAGCCGCGCTGGGGCGTCCACTCGCCGTCCCCTCGACGAGCGGCGTTCGCGTGCCGGGGCAGCATCCCTCGCACTACGCGCCGCGTGCCCGGGTCGTCCTCGTGGAGCCCGAGAGGGTGGTCGCCGAAGCGGAGGTCGCACAGCGGCAGGGCCGCCGGGTGGGAGTCTTCCTCCCGCCCTCACTCGCCGGCGCGCCGGTCGAGGCGCACGCCGCGGTGGCGGTCCCCGGTTCGATGGACGCCTACGCGCGCGGGCTGTACGGCTTCCTCCGCGAGCTCGACCAGCGCGGGTGCGAGCTCATCATCGCGTCCCTGCCGAGGGAGGAGGGGCTCGGCCTGGCGATCGCCAACCGGCTCCGCCGCGCCGCGGGTCCCCGGCCCGAGCGTCTGTGAGGGCCGCCGCATGCGGGGCCGGGGCGAGACGACCGCTCCTGCCCCGCCGGGGCGGTCAGGACGCAGCGGGAACGAGCACGTCGAGGCCGCGGGCCGCCACGAGCCGCGCATTTCCGTCGGCCAGCCCGTAGCAGAGGCCGACGACGGCGGCCTGACCGGCGGCGACCTTCTCAGCGAGCGTTCGGGAACGGTCGAGCAGCAGGTCGACGGTGTGCCGGACGTGCTCGGCGAGGATCTCCTCCGGCTCGACCCGTCCGGCGGCCCGCGCCGCCAGGACGCTGGAGGTCACCCGCTCGACGACGTCCCGGACATATCCGGCCGGCGCCATGCCGGCCTCCAGCGCGGCGCACGCCGCGCCGACCGCGCCGCAGGAGTCGTGACCGAGAACGACGACCAGGGGGCAGCCCAGGACGTCCACGCCGTACTCGACGCTGCCCAGCACCTCCGCGCCCACGACGTGGCCCGCGGTGCGCACCACGAACAGGTCGCCCAGGCCGCGGTCGAAGATGATCTCGGCGGCCAGCCGGGAGTCCGAGCAGCCGAACAGCACGGCGAAGGGCTGCTGGCCCGGGGCGATCTCGGCGCGGCGAGCGGCGTCCTGGTTCGGGTGTTCGGGGGTGCCCTTGACGAAGCGCTGGTTGCCGGCCACGAGCAGATCGAAGGCGTCGCGCGGCGTCGTGATCTGGATGTCGGTCATTTCGGCAGCCTACAGCCCCTTCCAGCGGCAGTCCCCTCCTGCCCACCGGAGTCCTCCGAGTGGGTCACACCGACCGTTCCGCCTGGTCACACGACCGTGCCGTCCCATTCCGGGCCGACGCGCGGGCGAAGCGCGGGCCGAGAAGCGAAGCCCCGGATCACGGCAGCGGTCCGGGGCGGTCCGTCATCCCCGCGACCGGCCCATGACCCGGGCGCTGCACGCACGGGCATTCCGAAGGCCGTGGACTCTCACGTCGCGCGGGTGCGCCCCGCAGCGGCCGGCCGCGGGGCGCATAGTAGGGGCTGGTCGTGGCTAGTCGACCATCTGTCCGTCGTACTGTCCGCCCTTGCAGATGTTGTGTCCCCAATCGACCGTTCCGCCGCCCTGCTCGCACTCACCTGGGGTGCGGCTTTCGGCGTTGGCGGTGGCAGCGCCCGTGAGGCCGAGTCCGGCGAGGGCTGCCGTGGCGATGATGGCGGTGAGGATTCGTCGAATGCGCATGTGGTCCGCCTTTCACGCATTGCCTCGGTTGGGTCACTACTCAGCTTGATGTTCATCCGTGTGGGCGACATGTCATGGTGGGCCGTTCGGGTGATATTGCTGTCGGTGCGTGGTCGGTGACGCGACCCGTCCGGCAGGCCCCCGGTGGGCGGTGCTGCGTGCGGCCGCCTCGGCGTCCCGTTCTCGGGAGATCGCCGGTCCGCGGCCCGTGTCGACCTGCCTGCGGGCGATCGCCCGCACCTGCCGTTCCTGCTCGGCTGCCGCCGGCTCGGCCTGCCTCTTCCCGATGCCCGTCTCGCAACGGTGAGCGACCGGCTCGCGCTGTAGCGGCGGTCCCGCAAGCGACGGCATCGCCGCCTCACCCGGGCTGCGGTCATCCCCGAGCCACGGGCCGGGCCACTACCTTCCCCGGCTGCGAGGACACCGACGGCCCCTTCGGTGAGGAGGAGGAATCGGCGAGACGGCCGTTCGGGTCGGTGGGCGAGCATCACGGGCAGTCGCTAACGTGACGGGAGACCGAGAAGGGGCTGTGCCCACGGTGGCTTGTCCCCGCCGTTCTGAACCGGAGCAGCGGCGCCGCGCCCTCTCACGCGGTGCCTCCCTGTGGGCGAGGTGGCGCCCCGGACCGGGATCTCATGGCGAAAGGCCCAGTCCGAGGGCATCAAACCCCTGAACCGGCCCTTTCGCTGTATGCCCTAGGCGGATTCGAACCTGCCCGCTTCAATTTTTGTTCGTGGCTGTGCGCGCTGCCGCGCTGCCGTGGCAGGGCCTCGAGTCAGGCCCCCCGGCACCACCGAGGTCCGAGTACGTACAGCTCCGTTGCCGTCATCTTCGGCCGCCAGGAGCCGCCGAACAGGCTCTTGGGCCTGGCCGGTCGGCCGCAGTGACCGTGGTCGACCCCCATGGGGTCCGTCGGGGCACCGTCGGTGTGCACTTGCTCTTGACGGCCATGTACTTTGCGTTCCAAAGTTGATCGGTAGCGGATGGCAGCTGACAATCCGATGTCCAGCGCTGCCGAAACGCGACCACCGGGGGACATCATGGGAACGCCACCCGCACCGAGCAGCGCGGATTCCGAGACGAGGGCGCGCGCGGCCGGCCTGTTGGCCGCGACGGAAGGCCTGCGGGCCAGGGCCCGCACACAGCTGAACGGCTCGTGGGTCCCGCTCCTCGGCTTCGTCTCCTGTCGCTGGCGGTCGCTCCGGTCGCCCGGTACGCCTTCAACTTCGGGGCCCATGGGCGCTACATCGGGTCTTATCCGGCCTTCGCCTACGCCGAGGTGACCGGCCTGTGCGTCGTGCATGAGCCGGGAACTCCCTGCTTGAAAGGCGAGTTCGACGGCGCTGTCCTGCGCTTCGCGGCCTGGGGCGTCTGGTTCGCGCTCCTCCCCCTGGCATGGCTGGTCTTCGCCCGCTGGTATCGCCTGCGTGGCGAGACCCGCGGCATCGTCCCGCGCCGCGCTGTGTGGACTCGCGCAACCGTCACAGCCACCGCGGCGATCACGACGGCCCTGGTCATGCTGCTGTTCGGCAGGAACCAACCGTGGGAGGCTGCACTGCTGGAGAACAGCTACGCCTCCCCGTGGTACCTGGTCGGCATCGGACTCCTCACCCTCGGCATGGCCGAACGCAGCTGGATCGCCGCAGCGGCCGGCACTGCTCACGCCGTGGTCCTCACGGGGTACTTGGGAGCCTCTTGGGGCAGCGGGTGGCTCCCCTGGGAGCACCCCACCCACCCCGGCTGGACCGACGGCCCGCAGGCCAAGGCTCTCCTGCTTGCGGCCGTCCTGCTCCTCGCTGGTCTGGCGGAGCGGGTGGCGGTCCGCCGCCGGGCCTCCCCGGGTGCTGCCGGTACCGTCGCCTCATGAGCGTCGAGGACTCGTCTGTCGCGCGTGACAACCACGAAGGACTGCATCCGACCCACGCGCTGGACGACACCGTCCACCAGCGCGTGCGGCTCGGCATCCTCACCGTCGCTCGCGAAGCCGACCGGGTTGAGTTCGTCTTCCTGAAGAAGCACCTGGCCGTTACCGATGGAAACCTCTCCCGGCATCTGAAGGTGCTGGAGGACTCAGGCCTGATCACCTTGGAGAAGGGCTACGCAGGCAAGCGCCCCCGTACGTGGATCGCCCTCACCCGCGAAGGCGCGCAGGCACTGGACGCCGAACTCCGGGCTCTGCGTGCACTCGTCCACCGCCTGGAGGCCTCCGGCCCCGTGATCGG
>NZ_CBDRBL010000014.1:0-106216 GCF_965342175.1 Actinacidiphila sp. bgisy167 | reverse complement strand
TCGTCGCCGCAGTCCGCGATCCTGTCCGCGGTCGTCTTCAACGCGCTGATCATCATCGCCCTGGTGCCGCTCGCCCTGCGCGGTGTGCGCTACCGGCCGACCGGCGCCGACCGGATGCTCCGCCGCAACCTCGGGATCTACGGAGTCGGCGGCCTGATCGCCCCCTTCGTCGGCATCAAGCTGATCGACATGCTGATCTCCCTGCTCCCCGGATTCCACTGACGAAGGCGTACGGAGAACCATGAACGCGTCCGTAGCCCCCTCTGCCCGGCTGGTCTGGAGCGCCCTGCGTGCGCTGCTGATGCTGACCGTCGTCCTCGGCGTCCTCTACCCGCTCGCGGTGTGGGGGGTGGCCCAGACGGCCTTCCACAACCAGGCAAACGGGTCCGAGGTCAGAGTCGACGGCAAGGTCGTCGGTTCCGCGCTGATCGGCCAGAACTTCGCCACGGGCAAGGACTTCGCCCCGAACCCCAAGTGGTTCCAGCCCCGTCCCTCGGCCGCCGACGCCGACGCAGGAGCCGGGCCGTACGACCCGACCTACACCGGCGCCTCCAACCTCGCGGTCACCAGCAGGACCCTCACCGGCCTGGTGAAGGAGCGCAAGGCGGAGGTCGCCGCCTTCAACGGGGTCCCGCAGTCCGAGGTGCCCGCGGACGCGGTCCAGGCCTCCGGCTCCGGTCTGGACCCCGACATCTCCCCGGCGTACGCGCACATCCAGATCGCGCGGGTGGCCAAGGCCAACGGGCTGAGCACCGCCCAGGTCGCCCGGCTGGTCGCTGCGCATACGGACGGCCGGCAGTTCGGCATCCTCGGCGAGCCGACCGTCAACGTTTTGGAACTCAACATCGCCCTGGGGCGGCTGACCGGCTGACGGCCGCGGCGGCGCGGTGGTGTGCTTGATCGACGGGCAGGGCCGGACGAGTAGATCCGAAGTTCGCCCAAGGGCGGCGATGGCGGCCGGCATCCGGCACTACGACACGATCGGTGCCCCCGGGCGCCGGGCGCCTACGGCGATTCCGTATCGGTCAACCGCCCGATCACCGGGTGGACAGGCCGCCGTGCGGGCTGTTGACCCCCAGCGACACAGACCCGCCGACGAGGTGGAGGTGGTTCGGGAAGTAGTCATGTGAAGGTGGCCGCCGTCCTCGGCGGCGGCCATGGCACGCAGATCGTCCGCGAGTGCCGCCCTGGCAGACTCGTCACCACTGATCACCTGGACATGCCGCTGGGCATCGGTGTGGATGCGGACCCCAGGGCCGGACCCTTCCTGACGGCGACGCCCGCCAGGCTGTCGTCGCCCGGCGCACGAGCGGAGCTGAACAGCCTCCCATGGTGCCGCCAAGCAAGATCGCCCGTCCACCACCCAGGCCGGCACGATCCGTGAGAAGCAACCGAGCACCTCAGCGCTCATCGTCCGGCGGTGGCGAGGGAGCGCCGGCTGACCCCGGGCATCCCGCGCCCCGCTGCGGGAACCGGGACGGACGGCGTCAGAAAGGCGTCAGGCGGGGGGACGCGGGCGTCAAGGGACCGCCAGTAACCGCCCCTGGAGCCGGCCGGCGGGAGAGAGTGAAGGCACGGAGGGAGGCCTGCGCAGGCCGCTCGGCAACGCGGAGGGGGCGGCGGAAGGGCGCACACCGCCGTCGCCGAGCAGCGGCGGCGGGCGCCACCCGGTCCGGATCCTAATGCGGTGGGGATTCCGGGCCGGGAGAGGGCACCGCGTTCCGCGAAGGCCTCCCTTCGGTGGGGGATGTGTCGGGTCGGCCCCGCGTCGTACGGTGACGGCGTCGGCGTGCGGCCGCCCCGGCAGGAACTTCTCGACGGCAGCCCGCGCCGGGGTCCCGCGAGCACCGTCCGCTCAGGCCCCTGGATCACCGGACCCCGGAAAGTGGCCGCCCCGCAACCGACGCCTTGCGACGGTTGGTGTCATGCCTCCCTCGACCGCAGCGCGCCCCACGCGCTCGCGAGCGCCCGGTTCCGGCGATGCTCCGGCCCCAGCCGCGCCCTCGGCCCCGAATACCGCGGCATCACCACCCCGACCTGCGGCGATCCGCTCGCGCAGCATCCGCGCGAAGCGTTACCCCGCCAGGCTGGTCTCCTCCGAAAGGAGGCGTCAAGGACGCGTCAACGTGTTCCCGGAAGGGGCGCCTCGCCCGATTTGTCCGCTCCTGGGACCATAGGATTCCCAGTGTCGGACGGGCCCGGAAGGGGCACGCCACGAGGCGGAACGTGGAGCCATGGCACGCGGGACTTTGCGGATATACCTGGGGGCGGCCCCAGGAGTGGGCAAGACCTACGCGATGCTCTCCGAAGCCCACCGGCGACTGGAGCGCGGCACCGATGTCGTCGTCGCCCTCGTCGAGCACCACGGCCGCGCCCGCACCGAGGTCATGCTGCACGGACTGGAGGTCGTGCGGCGCAGGGAGATCGAGTACCGCGACACCGTCTTCACCGAGATGGACGTCGACGCGGTGCTCGCGCGCCGGCCCGAGGTCGCGCTGGTCGACGAGATGGCGCACAGCAACGTGCCCGGCAGCCGCAACGAGAAGCGCTGGCAGGACATCGAGGAACTCCTCCAGGCCGGCATCGACGTCATATCGACGGTCAACATCCAGCACCTGGAGTCGCTCGGCGACGTCGTCGAATCGATCACCGGGGTGCGGCAGCGCGAGACCGTGCCCGACGAGGTGGTCCGGCGTGCCGACCAGATCGAACTGGTCGACATGTCGCCGCAGGCGCTGCGCCGCCGCATGGCGCACGGCAACATCTACGCCTCCGACAAGGTCGACGCGGCGCTGTCCAACTACTTCCGGCCCGGCAACCTGACCGCGCTGCGGGAACTGGCCCTGCTGTGGGTGGCCGACCGGGTCGACGAGTACCTGCGGCAGTACCGCACCGACCACGACATCTCCGCCACCTGGCAGGCCCGTGAGCGCATCGTGGTCGGCCTCACCGGAGGCCCGGAGGGGCGGACGCTGATCCGGCGTGCGGCGCGGATGGCGGCCAAGGGCGCGGGCGGGGAGATCCTCGCCGTCCACATCGCGCGCAGCGACGGCCTGACGGCCGGCTCGCCGAAGGAACTCGCCGTCCAGCGCACGCTCGTCGAGGACCTCGGAGGTTCCTTCCACCACGTCGTGGGCGACGACGTCCCCGGCGCCCTGCTGGACTTCGCCCGCGGCGTCAACGCCACCCAGGTGGTGCTCGGCACCAGCCGCCGGCCCGCGTGGCAGTACGTCTTCGGGCCGGGCGTCGGGGCGACCGTGGCCCGCGAGTGCGGGCCCGACCTCGACGTGCACATCGTCACGCACGAGCACGCCGCCAAGGGGCGCGGACTGCCCGTGGCGCGCGGCGCGCATCTCGGCCGCAGCCGGGTGATCGCCGGCTGGGCCACCGGTGTGCTCGGTCCCGCGCTGCTCTGCCTTTTCCTCACCCAGTTGCATCCCGCACTGGGCATCGCCACCGACATGCTGCTGTTCATGACCCTGACGGTCGCGGCGGCCCTGGTCGGCGGCCTCTACCCGGCCTTGGTCTCGGCGGTGGGCGGCTCGATACTGCTCAACTACTTCTTCGCCGCGCCCCTGCACACCTTCACCATCGCCGAGCCCGAGAACCTGATCGCCATCACGATCTTCGTGGTGGTCGGTGTCGCGGTGGCCTCCGTGGTGGACCTGGCGGCACGCCGCACCCACCAGGCCGCCAGACTCCAATCCGAGGCGGAGATCCTGTCGTACCTGGCCGGCAGCGTGCTGCGCGGCGAGCACTCGCTGGACGCCCTGCTGGAGCGGGTGCGAGAGACCTTCGGCATGGAGTCCGTCTCCCTGCTGGAGCGGGCCGACGAGCACGGAGCGTGGACCTGCGCCGCGGGCGTCGGCGACCGGAGGTGCCCGCGTCCCGAGGACGCGGACGTGGAGGTGCCGGTCAGCGACAACCTCTCCCTCGCCCTCGTCGGCCGGGTGCTGCCCGCCTCCGACCGCCGGGTGCTCTCGGCCTTCGCGGCGCAGGCCGCCGGCGTCCTGGACCGGCAGCGGCTGGAGGACGAGGCAGCCAGGGCCCGTGAGCTGGCCGAGGGCAACCGCATCCGCACCGCCCTGCTCGCCGCCGTCTCCCACGACCTGCGCACCCCCCTCGCCGCCATCAAGGCGGCCGTCACCTCACTGCGCTCCGACGACGTGGCCTGGTCGCAGGAGGACGAGGCCGAGCTGCTGGAGGGCATCGAGGACGGCGCGGACCGGCTCGACAACCTGGTCGGCAACCTCCTCGACATGTCGCGCCTGCAGACCGGCACCGTCACCGCGCTGATCCGCGAGGTGGACCTCGACGAGGTCGTCCCCAAGGCGCTGCGCGGCGTCCCCGACGACAGCGTCGTCCTGGAGGTCCCCGAGACACTCCCGATGGTCTCCGTCGACCCCGGGCTCCTCGAGCGCAGCGTCGCCAACATCGTGGAGAACGCCGTCAAGTACAGCCCGCCCGGCGCCCAGGTGCTGGTCGCCGCGAGCGCCCTGGGTGACGGTGTCGACCTGCGCGTCGTCGACCGCGGCCCCGGCGTCCCCGACGCAGCCAAGGAACGGATCTTTGAGCCCTTCCAGCGGTACGGCGACGCCCCCCGCGGCAATGGCGTGGGCCTCGGCCTCGCGGTGGCCCGCGGCTTCGCCGACGCCATGGGCGCCACCCTGCGGCCCGAGGACACCCCGGGCGGCGGACTGACGATGGTGCTCACGCTCCGGGCCGCGCCCGGCAGTGCCCCCACCGCCCCGGACCTCCCGGCCGGGGCCACGACCTGACCCGCGTCCGCACCGCAACGCACCCCCGACGCTCCACCCCGCACTCCCGCTCCACCCCGCATCGTGAAGGAAAGGCAGGCTCCATGAACCGGGTGCTCGTGGTCGACGACGAGCCGCAGATCGTGCGCGCTCTCGTGATCAACCTGCGGGCCCGCAAGTACGAGGTCGACGCCGCGCACGACGGCGCCACCGCGCTGCAGCTCGCCGCAGCCCGCCACCCCGACGTCATCGTGCTCGACCTCGGCCTGCCCGACATGGACGGCGTCGAGGTGATCCGCGGGCTGCGCGGCTGGACCCGGGTGCCGATCATCGTGCTCTCCGCCCGGCAGGCCTCCGACGAGAAGGTCGAGGCCCTCGACGCGGGAGCCGACGACTACGTCACCAAGCCCTTCGGCATGGACGAGCTGCTGGCCCGGCTCCGCGCCGCCGTCCGCAGGGCCACGCCCGGCGGCCCGGAGGACGGCGCCGCGACCGTGGAGACCGAGTCCTTCGTCGTCGACCTCGCCGCGAAGAAGGTCAACCGCGGCGGCGCCGACGTCCGGCTCACCCCCACCGAGTGGCACCTGCTGGAGGTGCTCGTACGCAACACCGGCCGCCTGGTCAGCCAGAAGCAGCTGCTCCAGGAGGTCTGGGGCCCCTCGTACGGCACCGAGAGCAACTACCTGCGGGTCTACATGGCCCAACTGCGGCGCAAGCTCGAGGCCGACCCCGCGCACCCGCGGCACTTCATCACGGAGCCGGGCATGGGCTACCGCTTCGAGAAGTGATCAGTGATTCGTCCACCCCGGCCCGGTACCCTTCCAGGTATGAGTGGTTCCACCCGTTCGGACCGGCCGGCCGGCCGCTTCCGCAAGATGCTCGACCGATGGTCCAGCTCCCAGGAGGAGCTGCACTCCGACGAGCTGCGGCAGGACACCGCGGACGTCGGGTGCACCCGGATCTGCGACTGCTCCGATCGCGACATAGTGACGGTGACGGGTACGCTACGCGCTGTCACCCTGCGGCCGCGGGCCGGCGTGCCGGCCCTGGAGGCCGAGCTCTTCGACGGCTCGGCGCCGCTGGACGTGGTGTGGCTCGGCCGGCGCAGCATCGTCGGCATCGAGCCGGGCCGCAGGATCATCGCGTCGGGGCGGATCGCCATGAACCGCGGCCGCCCGGTGCTGTTCAATCCCAGATACGAGTTGCGTCCGGTCGGACAGGAGTAGCCGGTGGTGTCGATCGACAAGCGGACCGGGGCACAGCCCACGACCGGAGCCGAGGGGAGGCCAGGGCACGACGCGGCCGCCTCCAAGGCGGCGGCCGACCGCGCGCTGCTGGAGGCCTTCGGCGGCGTGTGGGGAATGATCGACACGACGGTGCCCGGCCTCGTCTTCGTCCTGATCTACACGATCAACCGGGACATCCACACCGCGGCGATCGCGGCGCTGGGCCTGTCCCTGGTGCTGGCACTGGCCCGCCTGGTGCGTCGGCAGACCCTCAAGCACGCCTTCAGCGGCGTCTTCGGCGTCGCGTTCGGCGCTGTGTTCGCGATGATGTCGGGCGACGC
This sequence comes from Actinacidiphila sp. bgisy167, assembly GCF_965342175.1. Lineage (GTDB taxonomy): Bacteria > Actinomycetota > Actinomycetes > Streptomycetales > Streptomycetaceae > Actinacidiphila. The sequence goes on along the minus strand of NZ_CBDRBL010000014.1, from coordinate 99,892 downwards.
GAAGAACTTCTACCTGCCGGGCATGCTCTACACCCTCGGGCTCGCGGTCGCCTACGTGGTCTCCGCGCTGCTGAAGTACCCGCTGATCGGACTGCTGCTCGGACCGATCCTCAAGGAGAACCTGTCCTGGCGCACGCGGAACCCGGGCCGGCTCGTCGCGTACACCAAGGCCACCTGGGCCTGGGGTGTCATCCTGCTCGTCAAGTCGGCGATCCTGTTCCCGCTCTACATCTGGGGGAACGCCACCCAGCTCGGCTGGGTCAAGGTCGCCCTCGGCATCCCGCCCTTCCTGCTCTGCGTCTATCTGACCTGGATCTTCCTGGCCAAGGCCCCGCCGCCGATCGACGTGATCGCGGAGATGGAGGAGGCCGAGCGGCTCGAGAAGGCCGAGCGCGCCGCCAAGGAGGCCACCGGCAGCTGACCCGGCGCCCCGCGCCCGGCGCGCCGAACGCACGAGGGGCGGCTGGAACCCACGGGTTCCGGCCGCCCCTGTCCGTAGGACTACTCCTGGGCCCCGGTCCCGGCGCTGCGCACCGAGAGCAGGTCCTCCAACTGCTCCTCGCGGTGCGGGGAGGCCACGAAGAGCAGCTCGTCGCCCGCCTCGAGCGCGTCGTCCTTGGACGGGGTGAGCACGCGGTGCCCGCGGATGATGGTGACCAGCGAGGTGTCCTCCGGCCAGGCGACCTCCCCGACCCGGGTGCCCACCAGCGCGGCCTCCTCCGGGAGGGTCAGCTCGACCAGGTTCGCGTCGCCCTGGCTGAAGCGCATCAACCGGACGAGGTCGCCGACGCTCACCGCCTCCTCCACCAGCGCCGACATCAGGCGCGGGGTGGAGACGGCCACGTCCACGCCCCAGGCCTCGTTGAAGAGCCACTCGTTCTTCGGGTTGTTGACGCGGGCGACGACCCGGGGGACGCCGTACTCCGTCTTGGCGAGCAGCGAGACGACGAGGTTGACCTTGTCGTCACCCGTGGCGGCGATCACCACGTTGCAGCGCTGCAGCGCGGCCTCGTCCAGCGACGTGATCTCGCAGGCGTCGGCCAGCAGCCACTCCGCCTGCGGGACCCGCTCCACCGAGATCGAGGTCGGATTCTTGTCGATCAGCAGGACCTCGTGGCCGTTTTCCAGCAGCTCGCCCGCGATCGAGCGGCCGACCGCACCGGCCCCGGCAATGGCGACCCTCACAGTGCTCCCTCGTTCTTCCCCTGGGCCGCCGCCCGGGAGAGGCCCCCGTCCGTGCCCGCGCGGCGACCGCGCGCCCTGCCCGTCGTCTGCGGCCCGAGGGCCGTGTGTGCGCCGCTCACCGGTGGGCCTCCTCAGGGCCCTTCGCGCACGCGGCCTCCACCTGTTCGACCTCGTCCGTGCGCATCATCACGTGCACCAGGTCGCCTTCCTGAAGGACCGTCTCCGAGGTGGGAAGCATCGCCTCGCCCAGCCGCGTGAGGAACGCCACGCGCACCCCCGTCTCCTCCTGGAGCCGGCTGATCTTGTATCCCACCCAGGCGGTGTCCGTGTGCACCTCGGCGAGCTGCACCCGCCCGCTGGGGTCGCGCCACAGCGGCTCGGCGCCGGCCGGCAGCAGGCGGCGCAGCATCTGGTCGGCCGTCCACCGGACGGTGGCGACGGTGGGAATGCCCAGACGCTGGTACACCTCGGCCCGCCGGGGGTCGTAGATGCGGGCGGCGACATTCTCGATCCCGAACATCTCCCGGGCCACCCGGGCCGCGATGATGTTGGAGTTGTCACCACTGCTGACGGCCGCGAACGCGCCCGCCTCCTCGATGCCGGCCTCGCGCAGCGTGTCCTGGTCGAACCCGACCCCGGTCACGCGGCGCCCGCTGAACCCGGCGCCCAGGCGGCGGAACGCCGTCGGGTCCTGGTCGATCACGGCCACTGTGTGACCTTGCTGCTCAAGGGAGTGCGCGAGAGTGGAACCCACTCGCCCACACCCCATAATCACGACGTGCACGACCGTCCTTCCGGCTGCCAACAATTCCGGCCCGAACCCTCTCAGGGTCTCAGACCGCGCCCAAAGCTACACACGCACGTATTCCCGTGATAGGTGGGCGGGGGATCGGGAGTCTTGACGATCCTCTAACATCGCGGGGTGTCCAAACTGACCGACCTTCCGAAACGGATCCTGATCGGGCGGGCCCTCCGCAGCGACAGGCTCGGAGAGACGCTCCTCCCCAAGAGGCTGGCGCTCCCCGTTTTCGCCTCCGACCCGCTGTCCTCCGTGGCATACGCGCCCGGAGAGGTGCTTCTCGTCCTGTCGATCGCGGGAGTGTCGGCCTACCACTTCAGCCCCTGGATCGCTGCCGCGGTCGTCGTACTGATGTTCACCGTCGTCGCCTCGTACCGGCAGAACGTGCACGCCTACCCCTCCGGCGGCGGCGACTACGAGGTCGCGACGACCAACCTCGGCCCGCGTGCGGGACGCACCGTGGCCAGCGCCCTGCTGGTCGACTACGTGCTCACCGTGGCCGTGTCGGTCGCCTCGGGCGTCGAGAACCTGGGCTCGGCCGTGCCGTTCTTCGTCGAGCACAAGGTGCTGGGCGCCATCGGCATGATCGTCCTGCTCATGGTGATGAATCTGCGCGGGGTGCGCGAGTCGGGCACGATCTTCGCCATCCCCACCTACGCCTTCGTCTTCGGCGTCTTCTGCATGCTCGCCTGGGGCATCTTCCGGATCGCCTCCGGCCACGAGATGCACGCCCCCACCTCCGACTTCACGATCAAGGCCGAGCACGGCCACCTGGCGAGCCTCGCGCTCGTCTTCCTGCTGCTGCGGGCCTTCTCCTCGGGCTGCGCCGCGCTCACCGGCGTCGAGGCGATCAGCAACGGCGTGCCCGCCTTCCGCAAGCCGAAGTCGAAGAACGCCGCCACCACGCTGGCGCTGATGGGCGTGCTGGCCGTGACGATGTTCTGCGGCATCATCGCGCTCGCCATGAACACCGGCGTGCGGATGGCCGAGAACCCTGCTGTCGACCTGCTGGTCGACGGCAGGCCGGTCGGCCCGGGCTACACCCAGGACCCGGTGATCGCGCAGGTCGCCTCCGCCGTCTTCGGCGAGGGATCGATCCCCTTCGTCTTCCTGGCCGGAGCCACCGCGCTCGTCCTGTTCCTCGCCGCGAACACCGCGTACAACGGATTCCCGGTGCTGGGCTCGATCCTTGCCCAGGACCGCTATCTGCCGCGCCAGCTGCACACCCGCGGGGACCGGCTCGCCTTCAGCAACGGCATCGTGCTGCTCGCCGCCTTCGCGTGCGTGCTGGTCTACATCTACGGCGCCGACTCCACCCGGCTGATCCAGCTCTACATCGTCGGCGTCTTCGTCTCCTTCACTCTCAGCCAGACCGGCATGGTCCGGCACTGGAACCGGCACCTGGCCACCGAGACCGACCCCGCCGTGCGCCGCCACATGATCCGCTCCCGGGCGATCAACACCTTCGGCGCCTTCCTCACCGGGCTCGTCCTCGTCGTCGTACTGCTGACCAAGTTCACGCACGGGGCCTGGGTCGCCGTCCTGGGCATGGTCCTCTTCTACGGCATGATGACGGCCATCCGGCGCCACTACGACCGCGTCTCCAACGAGCTCGCGGCCACCGAGCAGCGCGGCGAGGAGGAGGTCAAGCCCTCCCGCGTGCACTCGATCGTCCTGGTCTCCAAGGTGCACAAGCCCACGCTGCGGGCCCTGTCGTACGCCAGGCTCTTCCGGTCGGACACGCTGGAGGCGCTGAGCATCAACGTGGACCCCGCCGACACCAAGGCCCTGCAGGCCGAGTGGCAGCGGCGCGGCATCGACGTGCCCCTCAAGGTGCTGGACTCGCCGTACCGCGAGATCACCCGGCCGATCATCGACTACGTCAAGGGCCTGCGCCGCACCAGCCCCCGCGACGTCGTCTCGATCTTCATCCCGGAGTACGTGGTCGGCCACTGGTGGGAGCACCTGCTGCACAACCAGAGCGCGCTGCGGCTCAAGGGCCGGCTGCTGTTCACTCCCGGCGTCATGGTCACCTCCGTGCCCTGGCAGCTGGAGTCCTCCGAGCGTGCGAAGCTCCGCGCCCGCAAGGGAGCCGAGTGGAGCGCTCCGGGCTCCGTGCGGCGCGGAGAAGTGGGGCGGCTCACCCGGGGCCGGGAGCCCGGCGGCCGGGCGTGAAGCGCGGGCTGCCGCGAGCCGTAGACTTGTCAGCTGCTCGTTCTTCCCGTCCGCGGTTCCCCTCGTGACCCGTGTCCCTTCGTGACCCCCAGGAGCCCGTCCCGCCATGCAGCACCGTACGAAGGCCCCTGAGGCCGACGCGCTCGTCGGCGAGCGCTACGAGGTCGAGGTCGGCCCGGTCGCGCACGGCGGCCACTGCATCGCGCGGACGGTCCTGCCGGGCCACGAGCGGCCGCAGGTGATCTTCGTCCGGCACGCGCTGCCCGGCGAGCGGGTCGTCGCCGAGATCACCGAGGGCGGCCCGGACTCGCGCTTCCTGCGCGCCGACGCCGTCGAGGTCCTCAAGGCCTCCCCGGACCGCGTCGAGGCGCCCTGCCCGTTCTCCGGTCCCGGCAAGTGCGGCGGCTGCGACTGGCAGCACGCCGCCCCCGGTGCCCAGCGGCGGCTGAAGGTGCAGGTGATCACCGAGCAGTTGCAGCGGCTCGCCCACCTCACGCCCGAGGGGGCCGGCTGGGACGGCACCGTCGAGCCCGCCCCCGGCGACAAGGTCGCCAAGGGCGAGGTCCCGGCCTGGCGCACCCGCGTCCAGTACGCCGTCGACGCCGAGGGCCACGCGGGTCTGCGCCGCCACCGCTCGCACGAGGTCGAGCGCGTCGACCGCTGCCTCATCGCCGCCCCCGGTGTCTCCGAGCTCGGCGTCGAGTCGCGCGCCTGGCCCGGCATCGCCTCGGTCGAGGCCATCGCCGCCACCGGCTCCTCCGACCGCCAGGTGATCGTCACCCCCCGTCCCGGCGCCCGGCTGCCCATCGTCGAGCTGGACCGCCCCGTCTCCGTCCTGCGCGTCGACGAGCAGGGCGGCGTCCACCGCGTGCACGGTCGCGGCTTCGTGCGCGAGCGCGCGATCGACCGCACCTGGCGGGTCGGCTCCGGCGGCTTCTGGCAGGTCCACCCCATGGCCGCCGACCTTCTGGTCGAGGCCGTCATGCAGGGCCTCATGCCGCGCAAGGGCGAGACCGCACTCGACCTCTACTGCGGCGTGGGTTTGTTCGCCGGGGCGCTGGCCGATCGGGTCGGTGAGACCGGTGCCGTCCTCGGTATCGAGTCCGGCAAGCGTGCGGTGGAGGACGCCCGGCACAATCTGACCGACTTCGACCGCGTCCGCATCGAGCAGGGCAAGGTCGAGTCCGTACTGCCGCGCACCGGGATCACCGAGGCCGACCTCGTCGTCCTCGACCCGCCCCGCACCGGCGCGGGCCGCGCCACCGTGGAGCACGTCGCCTCCCTCGGCCCCCGACGCATCGCCTACGTCGCCTGCGACCCCGCGGCCCTCGCCCGCGACCTCGGCTACTTCGCGGCCGCGGGCTACACCCCGCGGCGGATGCGGGCGTTCGACCTCTTCCCGATGACGCACCACGTGGAGTGCGTGGCGATCCTTGAGCCTGCCGTGAAGGGCGCTTGACCTGAGGCTTTGTGGCGCAGGCGGCGGATTTTAGCGCGCAAGTCCAGCAGTCTCACCGCGACTCATTTGGACGTATCAGCCGATGTCCGGATCATCGGCCTCTTCGAGGAGGCGGGCCGCGAGGTCGTCGGCCCACTCCACGGCCCAAGCGCGGAGCGCGGTGATCGTGGCGTCATCGAGCCCATAGGCGGCGAAGGCTTCATCGTCGGTCCACTCGGCGCCCGTGAGGTTCGCCTGCAGATCCTCGCGCTCGAAGCGGCCGTGGGCGTGGCGACGGCCGAACTCCTCGAGCTCGGCATTGGTCCAGCGGCGGGAGGCCGCGAACACGTCGATCAGGTCGCGGGGGGCTCCGCGGTCGGCGAGGGCGCGGACCTTGGTCCCGATCACATCCTCCTCCGCGAGGACGGGACCGTACGGGCTCTGGGCGACCGGCCGCGAGAAGATCTCCTTGAGGATGTCGACTTCGCACTCCTGCCCGGTGGCGGGGTCGGACACGGTGAAGCGGGCGGACAGCGGGGCGGTTTCCAGCGCGTGCACCGTCCAACCGCGGGCTTCCAGGCCGGCGCGGAGCGTAGCGGCGATGTCGGCCATGGGCGCCGGGTTCTCGGTGGCGACGTCGAGGTCTTGGCTGGGGCGGTTCACGAGGCGATGCGCCCGCACGGCGTATCCACCGGTGAGAACCAGGGGATACGGGGAACCGAGCGCGATCACGTCCGCCAGGAGCCGCGTGTGCAGCTCCGGCATGTCAGTCACGCGGCTGCCCGGGTGCGTGAGGCCAGCTGGGGGAAGGCGTCTTCCCATACGGCGCGCACGGTGCGGCCGACGAGGGTGCGCAGTACCGGCCACAGCTGGAGGAGGAGGTCCTGGTTGAGGTAGCGGGGAAGGTCGTCGTGCAGGCCCTCGTGCAGGACGGTGCGGTACAGCCCCATGCGCTGGCGCGGTTTGCCCAGGTCGTACGAGGTCATCCCGGACCAGGCCATGTGCAGTGGTAGCTCCACGACCCCCTGGGTCGGACCGTGCAGCTCGTTCAGCGACTCCGGTAGACGCCGCCGGAACTTTTCCCGGTACAGCCCCAGGTCGTCGGCGTCCGCGCCAGGGAGGTCCCTCGGCGGGGGTGCGGCGTGCTGTGAGCTGGGGGGCATGAGTCCATTATGGCGGCCGGAGGAGGGGTGCGGGTCATGATGAGCGAGCCGAGTCTGGAGCGCGAGGGGCAGATCCTGCTGGGGGAGCCGGTTGTGACAGCTTGGTCTGCCCCGAGGTAGGCGGGATGAGCTTTCGGCCGTGACGCTCGTTTGACGCTCTGGGCCTCTGCACGCCTCGTGATGAGCCGTGAAGGCGTCTCTGACCTGGCCTTTTCCCTCACTCGCTCAGGCTGACACCTTCCCTATGACGCATCACGTGGAGTGCGTGGCGACCCTGGAGCCGGTTGAAAAGGTTCGCTGTCCTGAAGTCTTGTGGTGGTCGTGATCCGCTCACCTGTCTTTGCCAGGCCGACACATGAAGCGCTGGGCTGGGCAGGGGCCTCGGGACAGGGGCCGGCTCTCCTTGAGCGGGAGCCTTGCGCGCTGCTTCCTTCGCGGCGACCGCGGGCGGCCGCGAAGCTGAACGCCACGTACGGGACCCCCTGCACCACGAGGCGGGACACGACGGTCCGCTGCCCGGTCGGTACGCGTCGCTCATGGGGGGTCAGAGTCGACGGACATACATCATTGTGGTACATGGACTAGTCTTGGTACATGACGATGAAGCGCACCAACGTCTATGCGGATCCGGAAGACCTCGAGATCATCAAGGAGGCGGCGAAGCGGCGGGGCGTCAGTGAGGCGGAGATCATCCGCCAGGGCATCCATCTCGCGGCCATGGCCAACCGGGTATGGGACGAGCCTTTGTTCTCCCGTACCTTTCGGGGATCAGGCCGCACCCCCGGCAAGCATGACGTGCGGGACACCGTCGCCGATGCGGTATGCCGCGAGACCGGGGCCGCCGGGACCGCTGCGTGATCGTCGTCATCGCGGACACCTCCGGGCTGCTTGCGGCGCTCGACTCCGGCCACCCCAAGCACCAGGCGTCGAACGAGGCGATCATGGCTGCTGGGCTCCTGGTGATGTCCCCGCTGTTGCTCGCGGAGATCGACCACGTTGCGACGTGCGAGCTCGGCCGGGAGGCGGCGCTCAGCGCGGTCGACGACATCGGGCATTGGGTGCGTCGAGGCCGCGTCGTTCTGCCCGAGATCACGGACAGCCACCTTGGTGTCGCCCAGTCGGTGCGCGCCCGCTATCGCGACCTGGACCTGGACCTGACGGACGCGGTGAACGTGGCCCTTGCCGCCGAATACGATACCGACGCCGTACTTACGCTCGACCGTCGCGACTTCCGGGCTGTGCGCCCATTGGGCCGGCACAAGGTCTTCCGGGTGCTGCCCGATGATCTTCCGATCTGATGTCGGACGCCGCCCGAGAGTGTCATCGGATTTTTCGTGGGTCGTGACGCCCGCACACCTGTGGAGCCTTGGGTGGCAGATGCCGCTGGTGGTGTCCGTCGGCGTCCGGGGCCTTGAGGGCCCCGGGGCTCTCGACACGCGACAGGAGCCCGCACGCATACAGCCTCACCTCCGGGGGGCCGGGAGCGGCTGATGTGCCCATCACAGCCGACGCCCGGCCCGCACGCGGGGGAGCGGAGCACTCAGCGCCAGCCGAGCTCCGGTGCCACGTGTGTGAGGATGCTCTCCAAGACGTGGACGTTGTAGTCGACCCCCAGCTGGTTCGGAATCGTCAGCAATATGGTGTCCGCGGCCTGGACGGCCTCGTCCTGCTTGAGCTCCTTCACCAGCACCTCGGGTTCGGCGGCGTAGGAGCGGCCGAAGATCGCCCTGGTGTTCTCGTCGATCATGCCGACCTGGTCCCGCGAGTTGCGGTCCCGACCGAAGTAGATCCGGTCCATGTCCGTGGTCAGGGCGAAGATGCTGCGGCTGACGGACACCCGCGGTTCGCGGGTGTGGCCCGCCGCCTTGTACGCCTCGTGGTAGGCCTCGATCTGCTTGCGCTGCTGGACGTGCAACGGCTCGCCCGTCTCGTCGTCCTTCAGCGTGGAACTCTGCAGGTTCATCCCCAGCTTCCCGGCCCAGACGGCTGTCGCGTTCGAGCCGGAGCCCCACCAGATCCGCTCGCGAAGCCCCGGCGAGTGCGGTTCGACACGCAGCAGGCCCGGCGGGTTGGGAAACATCGGCCGCGGGTTCGGCTGCGCGAAGCCCTCGCCGGTGAGTGCCGTGAGGAACTCCTCGGCGTGTCGGCGCGCCATGTCGGCGTCCGTCTCGCCCTCCGCGGGGCGGTAACCGAAGTAGCGCCAGCCGTCCACCACCTGTTCCGGTGAGCCGCGGCTGATGCCGAGCTGCAGCCGGCCGCCTGAGATGAGGTCGGCGGCGCCGGCGTTCTCGGCCATGTAGAGCGGGTTCTCGTAGCGCATGTCGATGACGCCGGTACCGATCTCGATCCTCGAGGTCCGCGCACCGATGGCCGACAGCAACGGGAAGGGGCTGGCCGCCTGCCGGGCGAAGTGGTGCACGCGGAAGTACGCGCCGTCCACGCCGAGTTCCTCGGCGGCGACCGCCAGATCGATGGACTGGTGCAGGAAGTCGGCGGCCGATCTGGTGCCCGAGTGCTCGCTCGGTGACCAGTGGCCGAACGAGAGAAACCCAATCTTCTTCACCTTTGTTCGAACCGAGCGGCGACGACGTTTGATTCCCGCGCCGGCAGGGCCGACATCAGCGGACACCGCACGGTGCCTGGCACGTGAGTACGGCTGCCTGCTCGGCAGGGACAGGTCGTCGGCGTTCGCAAGAGGTGGCCCCGCTGACAAGGCTCGATGTGCGGAACTCGCTGTCGGAGCCCAGGGTTGGGGAAAACCTCAGGGAAAGACCCGATCTCCGGCGGTGGGGCCCCTGTCAGCCCCAGGGCCCGGGAACGTCGCGCCGCCGGTTCGGTCACGCACTCCGTGCAGGCGCCTGCCGTGCCCCTGGCTCGCTCCCGCCGGACAGGCGGTGGTGGCTGGGGAGCGCGTCGCGTTCCCTGGAACCGGCCGTGAAGGGCGCCCGACCAGGGCCGGGCGGTGCGCGTCGGGCGGGGCGATAAGATCACGCATGGCGTGATGGAAGTCAGCGCCTGTGCAGCACCCGGGCGGAAGCGGCTCAGCGTGCCCTCGCCGCCGGTCCGGCCGCGTGCGAGCACTGACTCGCCGGGTGGGTGCGCCCGCTCCCGCCTTGTCGGGAGCGCGTTCTTCTGACAGTGCGCCGCCGGCGTCGATCCGCACTGCCCGCACGGGCCTCGTCGATCCGTCGTCGACCGGAGCATGAGGCCCCCGTCCTGGAGACGACGTGAAGATCCTCCCCGAGATTTCCCGCACGCTCAGCGAGTACCTCCTCATCCCGGGCCTCACCACGGAAGACTGCACGCCGGACACCGTGGATCTCGGGGCGCCGATGGTGCGTCACCGGGTCGGGGAGGATCCCGCGGTCCGTGTCGCCACGCCTCTGGTGAGCGCCATCATGCAGGCGGTGTCGTCACCGGCGCTGGCTGTGGCGCTGGCGCAGGCCGGTGGCCTGTCGTTCATCCACCAGAACCAGCGGATCGAAGAGCAGGCCGCGGATGTACTGGCGGTCAAGCGGCACAAAGCCGGCTTCCGTACCGTCGACGTCACCGTCGCCGCGCAGACGCCCCTCGGTGAGCTCGCGCGCCTGCTGGCCGACACCGAGCACGGCCTGGCCGTGGTGACGGAGAACGGGGAAGCGGACGGCGCGTTCCTGGGGATCATCAGCCGGGACGACTTCCACCTGGAGCGCCACGGAGCCCTCGAGACCGCCGGCAACCGGATGCGGGGCAGGGAGGGACTGATGACCGCGCCGGCCTCGGTCTCGCTGTCGGACGCGAACGAACTGATCTGGAGGCACCACCTGGACGTCCTGCCGGTGGTCGAAGGGGGCCGGGTCGTCTCCCTGGTGCTCAAGAGCGACTACCAGGCCCACAAGACGTACCACCGGGCGAGCGTGGACGGCGAGAAGCGTCTGCGGGTCGGGGCCGGCATCAATTCCCGGGACTACAAGGACCGTATCCCCGCCCTGATGGAGGCCGGTGCCGACGTCCTGTGCCTGGACTCCTCCGACGGCTATTCCGTGTACCAGGCCAAGACCCTCGAATTCGCCCGGGACGCCTACGGCGAGGACGTCTTCGTCGGTGCGGGTAACGTCGTCGACGGTCGGGCCTTCCGCTACCTCGCCGAGGCCGGTGCGGCGTTCGTGAAGGTCGGGATCGGCGGCGGCGCCATCTGCACCACCCGGGAGCAGAAGGGCATCGGCCGCGGACAGGCCTCCGCGCTGCTCGACGTGGTCCAGGCGCGCGACGCCTACGCCCGGGAGACCGGGGTGTACGTGCCCCTGTGCTGCGACGGGGGCCTGCTGAGCGACGCGCACATGGCGGTGGCGCTGGCGATGGGAGCCGACTTCGTCATGCTCGGCCGCTACTTCGCGCGGCTCGACGAGAGCCCGTCGCGCAAGCTGCAGATCGACGGCCAGTGGTACAAGGAGTACTGGGGTGAGGGCTCGCGGCGCGCACAGAACGCCGCCCGGTACGGCCAGCGCGGCCGGATGGCGTTCGAAGAGGGCGTCGACGGCTATGTGCCCTACGCCGGCAGCCTGTACGACACGGTGGAGCGCACCCGGGCGAAGCTCACGTCGACGATGATCAGCTGCGGGTCGACGAACCTGCGGGACTTCCACCGCGACGCGGTGCTGGTCCCGGTGTCCGCCGAGTCCTTCAAGCAGACGGGGGCGGAGGTGCAGTTGCGCCGTCCCGCCATCGACGCCGGGGAGTGAGCCGAGGGGCGGGCCGCCGCGGGGACGGGACGCGATGCTCGCGCGAAGATCGCCCGGGAGGGTCCCTCAGGGACGGCCTGACGCCCCCTCGCTCACCCGTTCGGGCGTCGCTCGCGGTACCGCCTGGGCGCGCGGGCCGCGGGCGGTGACGTCCGGCTCGACCGGGCCTGCCGGCAGGTCGCCCGGCGAGCCGGCGCCCTCGATGACGCCCCGCGTCACGGCGTGCCGCTGACGCTCTGGGCCTCGATCATCAAGATCACGCGCACCTGGTCCCGGCCCCCGTACCACGGGTACGGCCCGCCGGTGTACCTGTGCGAGAGCTTCTCGATGTGCTCCTCCGCGCCCTGCGTGGTCACCTCGAGCACACGTCCGCGGACCTGGAAGTAGCGGGACGGGTCGTCGGGGTCGCACACGGCGACGGCCACCCGCGGGTCACGAGCGATGTTCCGCGTCTTCACGTGGCTCTGAACGCTGTTGACGAGCAGGTGCTCGCCGTCGGTGTCCACCCAGGTCTGCGTCACCTGCGGGGAGCCGTCCGGCATGGTGGTCGCCAGGAAGCACGGACTCGGACGGCGCAGCAGGTCCAGGAGGTCGGCGGGGGGCTTCACGGTCGTCCTTCCGTCTGCTGGGCGCAGCCTACGCTCCCGGCGGACGGGCGAGCGCCGCTCGACGCGAGAAAAACCGGTCCCCGGGTCACGATGAGTGGAAGGGCGCTACGCGCCGCGACTCCTCACACAGCGGACGGGCAATGAACTCCATGCGGGTGGCCCAGGTCTCGGAACCGGGCGGACCATTCGACATCGTCGAGCGCGAGATGCCGGAGCCGGGACCCGGCCACGTACGGATCGCCGTCGAGGCCGCGGGCGTCTGCCGCACCGACGCCGACTTCGTCCACAACGCGTTCCCGGGGCAGACCTTCCCGCTCGTCACCGGCCATGAGGTGGCCGGGCGCATCGACGCCCTCGGGGAGGGAGTGCGGTACTGGAAGGTGGGCGACCGCGTGGAGGTCGGCTGGTTCGGTGGGAACTGCGGCCACTGCCCGCCCTGCCGGGAGGGCGACTTCATCGACTGCCAGAACCTGCGGGTGCCCGGATGGGCGTACGACGGCGGCTACGCCACCCACATGGTCGCGCCGGTCAACGCGCTGGCCCGGATCCCCGACGAGCTGAGCGCTGTGGAGGCCGCCCCGCTCGGTTGCGCCGGCGTCACCACGTACAACGCCTTCAAGAGGAGTTCCGCCCGGCCCGGTGACCTCGTCGCGGTGATCGGCATCGGCGGCCTCGGTCATCTGGCGGTGCAGTACGCGGCCAAGTCCGGCTACGAGACGGTCGCCGTCGCCCGCGGCGAGGACAAGCGGGCCCTGGCCATGGAACTCGGCGCCCACCACTACGTCGACAGCGCCGCGGCCGACCCGGCGAAGGAACTGCAGGCCCTCGGCGGTGCCGCCGTCGTGCTCGCCACCGCCTCCAACTCGCAGGCCATGGCGGCCGGCGTCGACGGTCTGCGACCCCGCGGCCAGCTGATCGTCGTCGGCGTCGACGATCGGCCGCTGCCCATCAGCCCTGGCCAGCTGATCCTCGCGTCGCGTTCGGTCGTCGGCCACCCGTCCGGCACCTCGCGCGACGTCGAGCACACGATGAACTTCAGCGCGCTCACCGGGATCCGGCCGATGACCGAGACGGTACCGCTGGCGGAGGCCAATGAGGCGTTCGCCCGCATGATGTCCGGAGCAGCGCGTTTCCGCATGGTCCTCGTGCCCTGAGCGGGCCTGGGCAGCGCCGCGGTTCGCCCGGGTGCGCGGCGCGCGGTCGCGCCTGGGGCCGCCTCCAGCCGGCAGATGACCGCTCGCCAGGTCGCCGACACCGGCGCCGATCCGTCCCGGGTGTACGTCACAGGGCTCTCCGCGGGGGCGCCATGACCGCGGTGACGACGGCGGCCTACCCGGACGTCCACGCGGCGGGCGGCGTGGTCGCCGGGATGCCGTACGGCTGCGCACACGCGGCGCCCTCGCCGTACCCGTGCATGCAGCTCGGCGCGACGCGCGGGGCGGCCCCGTGCGGCACGGCAGCGGCCTCCATGCTGGACGTGGACCTCTGCGCCGCGTACCGGCTCGGGACGGGCTGGGTCCTGGGCTGAGCCGGGCATCCGGGTGGCGCCGGCCGACGGCGCGGCGGCCGGCTCACGCGCGCTCGCCGGCCCCGCCCGTCACCGCGCGGCCATCGCCACCAGGCGGGTCACGGTGTTCCAGTTGCGGGCCGTGGCCGTCAGCCTCAGATGCTTCTCCCACAGCGTGTGGGACAGCCGGGTCTTCTGCACCCCGCCGGGGCAGTGCACGTAGATCTCCCGCGCGCCCGGGCGGAACTCGTCGGGTGCGAAGCCGTCCGGGTCGAGCCCGGCGATCCGGTCCGGCTCGACCGGCCCCGACAGGAAGACGACCAGGAAACGGGCGGCGTCGACGCCCGTCATGTCGAACGGGTTGTGTTCGACGACCCGGGTGAGGTCCGCCGCCTCACGCACGAGGCACGGCACCTTCCGGCCGTCGAAGGCGGCGGCGACGGCCGACTCCAGGGCCTCGGCGAGCTTTCCCGGGTCGGCGCCCTCGTGCTCGAACAGGGCGTTGCCGCTGCGCAGATGGGTGCGTACGGACCGCCCGCCGATCTCCTCCAGCAGCCGACGCAGGTCCTGCATCGGCAGCTGGGTCGTCGGCCCGACGTTGATCCCGCGCAGGAGCGCCACGTAATCCGTCACCCGGCCACACTAACCGCCGCCTCGCCGCGGCTTACCCCCTTTCGGAGGACCACGGGCCCGGCGGAACGGTTCGGCACCGGCTCCCGCCGCTACGTTCACGTCCATGAGCACGAAGCGTGACCGCCCGATCGTCACCGAACTGCGGCTCTCCGCCTTCAAGTCGCACCGAGGCGCGAGCTTCCCGCTCGGGCCGCTCACCTTGCTGGCGGGGGCGAGCGGCACCGGCAAGTCCAGCGTCCTGGAGGGGCTGGGCCTGCTCGGCCGGCTCGCCGCCGGCGAGGAGCTGGCCATGGCGTTCGACGGCGTGCGCGGGGGAGTGGCGGCGTGCGTGCCCCACGCGGCCAGGCCGGACGCCGAGGGCCGGCGCGGTTTCCGCATCGGGTGCACGGTGGACGGCGGGGTCGGTCCCGTCGCGCTCGACGTGGCCGTGCAGACCGAACCCGAACTTCGCATCGTGGGCGAGCGGCTGACCGGCGCCGGGGAGACCCTGCTCGCGACCGCGCTGCGCGACCCGGGTCGGCGTACCGTCCAGGCGGCCTGGCACACCGCTGGGCTGGTCCAGGTGACCCGCGCCCCGCTGCCCGACGACCGGCTGGCGACGTCCCTGCTGCCGCTGCGTGTCGCGGGCACCACCGAAGGACAGCGGCTGGTGCTCGCCGCCGCCGAGCAGATGGTGCTCGCGCTGCGCGGCGTGTTCCCCGTCGATCCCCGGCCGCACACGATGCGGGAGCCCGCCCGGGTGGCCGACGGCCTGCTCCGCGGCGGCTGCGACAACCTCTCGGCGGTGCTGCGCCGCACCCAGGGCGAATGCCGCACCCGGCACGCGGCGCTGGTCGGTGCGCTGCGTGCGGTGTGCAGCCCGCCCGTCGAGGGGCTGACGGTGATCCCGGCCGCGGCGCCGCCGGAGCCGGGGACGGGGGCGTACGCGGAGTCCGTGGTGGCGGCGATCGACCGGGGAGCGCAGGGGCTGGTGCCCGTGGACCGGCTCGGGGACGGGGAGTTGCGCTTCCTGGCGCTGGCGCTGGTGCTGCTCACCGGGCCGGGCGTGCTGGAGGTGGACACCAGCGGCGAGGTGCCGGACGCGGTGCAGGTCCTCACGGTGCTGGCGGACGGGCTGGACGCCGGCCTGGACGCGGTGCAGTCGCGGCAGTTGCTGGCGCTGGCGGCGCAGGTCGCCGAGCGCGGTCACATCAGGCTGCTGGGCACGGTGCACGACCCCCGGGTGGCCGAGGGGGCGCAGGGGGTGACCCTGCTGCGTCTCGGGGACGCCGCGGCCGACCGGGAACGGGCGCCGGCGCAGGGGACGGGACCGCAGCACCACGCGGCGGCGGCGATGGGGTAGACCTGCGGGTGTGACCGAGGACCTGCACGCTCTGCAGCGCCGGCTGGCCGCCTTCGCGGCCGCCCGGCGCTGGGAGCCGTACCACACGCCCAAGAACCTGGCCGCGGCCCTGAGCGTCGAGGCCGCGGAGCTGCTGGAGATCTTCCAGTGGCTCACGCCCGAAGAGGCGCGCGCGGTCATGGAGGACGCCGACACGGCGCGGCGGGTGCGGGACGAGGTGGCGGACGTCCTCGCGTACCTGCTGCAGTTCTGCGAGGTGCTCGGCGTGGACGTGCTCGAGGCCCTGTCCGCCAAGATCGACCGCAATGAGTCGCGCTTCCCGCTGCCGGGGGACGGGGACTGAGGGGGCGGCCGCCGGTGCGCCGCGCCTACCGCGCGTGTCGGCGCCCTGTGCCGCGCGACGGTGATGCCAGGCGGGGTGCCGCGTCCTCGTCGGCCCGGTACTCCGCGCCGTTCACTCGGGCGGGTGATGGCGTTGTCCACAGGGAAAACGCACCCCTTCCCTCTCGCGTCACGGCCGGTCACTCTGAGTGAAGAACGGGATCGACGGGGAGACGGGGCGGAGGTGCGTCGACGATGGACGCGGTACGGCTGATCCGGGCCACGCGGGAGGCGCTGAGGAGCGGCGGGACCGAGCGGGAGCTGATGGCCGAGGCCTGGCAGGTGCAGGCGCTGACGGAGGCGATCGGCAGCCACCTCGCCCTCCACGGGGCCTCCGAGCTGCGGACCCCCGGCTTCTCCGTCTGCGAGGCCGGTGGCCGGGCCTGTGGCGCCGCGTGGCCGCCGGGGGTGGCGTCGGGACCGTTACGCGCGTCCATGCTCACCGGTGTGCGCGAACCGGCCGGGACCTTGCGCGAGCTGCGTGAGCTGTTGTCCGAGCTGGGGATGGCCCTGGTCTCGGTGGCCTGCACCGCCGAGAGCGAGACGGAGTACTGGCAGTGCATCGAGGCGGTCGACGCCGCCGACGAGTCCAAGGACCGGGTGGGTGTGCTCCTGCGCGCGGTCGAGGCATGGCAACGGGAGAGCGCATGACCGGCAAGTCGATCCTGCGGCGGTGGAGTTGGTTGGTCGCGGCCGTTCCGGGTGCGGGAGAGTGCCGTATGCGCGGGGGTGTCGACCGGTCCGGGGCGAACGGGTGCAGGATGGAGCCATGGATCTTCGCATCTTCACCGAGCCCCAGCAAGGGGCCTCGTACGACACCCTGCTCTCCGTCGCCAAGGCGACCGAGGAGCTCGGGTTCGACGCCTTCTTCCGCTCCGACCACTACCTCAAGATGGGTGACGTCGACGGTTCGCCGGGGCCGACCGACGCGTGGATCACCCTGGCCGGTCTCGCCCGCGAGACCAAGCGGATCCGGCTCGGCACGCTGATGACGGCCGCCACCTTCCGGCTGCCCGGTGTGCTCGCCATCCAGGTCGCGCAGGTGGATCAGATGTCGGGCGGGCGCGTCGAGCTCGGCCTGGGCGCCGGGTGGTACGCGGAGGAGCACACCGCGTACGGCATCCCGTTCCCCAAGGACAAGTTCGCCAGGCTCGAGGAGCAGCTGGCCGTCGTCACCGGCCTGTGGTCGACACCGGCGGGCGAGACCTTCGACTTCAAGGGCACCTACTACACGCTGGAGAACTCTCCGGCTCTGCCCAAGCCGGCCCAGGCCAAGATCCCCGTCCTGATCGGCGGGAACGGTCCCACGCGCACCCCGCGGCTCACCGCCCGCTACGCCGACGAGTTCAACATGCCGTTCGGCTCGCTGGAGGACACCGCCCGGCAGTTCACCCGGGTGCGGGAGGCCGCCGAGGAGTTCGGCCGGGGCAAGGACGAGATCGTCTACTCCAACGCGCTCGTCGCCTGCGTCGGCAAGGACGACGCCGAGGTCGCCCGCAGGGCCGCGGCCATCGGCCGCGAGGTCGACGAGCTCAAGGCCAACGGCCTCGCGGGTTCGCCCGCCGAGGTCGTCGACAAGATCGGCCGCTACGCCGAGCTCGGTGCCACCCGCTTCTACCTGCAGATCCTGGACCTGAGCGACCTCGGGCACCTGGAACTGATCGCCTCCGAGGTCCAGTCGCAGCTCGGCTGAGCCCCGGCACACCGCACAAGGAGCACCCGCGATGCCCGCACCCGGCCGGCCCCTGGCGCAGGCGCTTGCCGAGGGCGTCGTCGTCCTCGACGGCGGGCTGTCCAACCAGCTCGCCGACCAGGGCTGCGACCTCGGCGACGCCCTCTGGTCCGCCCGGCTGCTCGCCGACGCGCCGGAGCAGATCGAGGCGGCCCACACCGCCTATGTGCGGGCGGGCGCGCGGGTGCTCATCACCTCCAGCTACCAGGCCACCTACGAGGGCTTCGCCGCACGCGGCATCGGACGGCGGGAGGCGACCGCCCTGCTGCGGCGCAGCGTCGCCCTCGCCCGTGCCGCCGCCCGAGACCGGGACGACATATGGGTAGCGGCGTCCGTGGGACCGTACGGCGCGATGCTCGCGGACGGCGGGGAGTACCGGGGCCGCTACGGGCTGAGCGTCGCGGAGCTGGAGCGCTTCCACCGGCCCCGGATGGAGGCGCTGGCGGAGGCCGGTCCGGACGTCCTGGCGCTGGAGACCGTGCCGGACACCGACGAGGCGGAGGCGCTGCTGAGGATCGTCGAGGGCCTCGGGATGCCGGCCTGGCTGAGCTACACCGTCGCCGGCGTGGCGACCCGGGCCGGGCAGCCCCTGGAGGAGGCCTTCCGGATCGCTGCGGACACGAAGGCGGTGATCGCCGTCGGCGTCAACTGCTGTGATCCTGCGGACGCCACCCGCGCCGTGGAGACGGCGGCGGCGACCGTGGACCGGCCCGTGGTGGTCTACCCCAACAGCGGCGAGACATGGGACGAGCAGGCCCGCGACTGGCGTGGCGGATCGGTCTTCGATCCGGCCCTGGGGCCCGCCTGGCACCGGGCCGGCGCCCGGCTCATCGGGGGGTGCTGCCGGGTCGGGCCCGGGCAGATATCCGCCCTCGCCCGCTCACTCGCCCCGGGCCGCGAAAACCGCTGGTAGAAGCGGCGGCGAGCGGGCGATACTCGGGCGGTGTTCCTGACGATCACCACCACCGGCAGCGGCGGCACGCCCGCCACGGACCTCGGCTTCCTGCTGCACAAGCATCCGGAGAAGGCGCAGGTCTTCTCGACCTCCTACGGCGACGCCCACGTCTTCTACCCCGAGGCGTCCGAGCAACGGTGCACCGCCGCGCTGCTGCTGGAGGTCGATCCGGTGGCACTCGTGCGGCGCGGCAAGGGCAAGGGCAGGGGCGGAGCCCCCGACTCAGCGCTCGGCCAGTACGTCAACGACCGGCCGTACGCCGCGTCGTCGCTGCTGGCGGTCGCCCTGCGCACGGTGTTCGCCAGCGCTCTGAGGGGCGTCTGCGACGCCCGCCCCGAGCGGGCAGCGCAGCCGCTGCCCCTGCGGATCGAGATCCCCGCCGTGCCCGCGCGCGGCGGCGCCGCCCTCGTCCGCCGGCTCTTCGAGCCGTTGGGCTGGGCCGTCGAGGCGGAACCGGTCGAGCTGGACGAGCGATTCCCCGCATGGGGCGAGTCCCGCTACGTGCGGCTGGCGCTCGAAGGTGAGCTGCGGCTGTCCGTGGCCCTGCGGCACCTGTACGTGCTGCTGCCGGTCCTGGACGACGCCAAGCACTACTGGGTGTCGCCGGACGAGGTCGACAAGCTGCTGCGGATGGGCGACGGATGGCTCGCCGCCCACCCGGAGCAGCGGCTGATCACCAGCCGCTACCTCGCACGTCGCTGGTCGCTGACCCGGCAGGCCACGGAGCGGCTGGAGCTGGCCCGGCTCGCCGAAGCCGACGACAGCGAGGCCGGGGAGCTGGACAACGCCGTCGACGAGGAGGTGGACACCGAGGAGAAGCCGCTGCCGCTGGCGGTCCGGCGCCGCGAGGCGATCCTCGCGGAGCTGCGCGAGGCCGGGGCGAGCCGTGTCCTCGACCTCGGCTGCGGCCAGGGGCAGCTGGTCGGCGCGCTGCTGAAGGACCCGCGCTTCACCGAGATCCTCGGCGTCGACGTGTCCTCCCGCGCCCTCGGAGAGGCCCGCCGGCGGCTGCGGCTCGACCGCATGGGCGAGCAGCAGTCCTCCCGCGTCCGGCTGGTGCAGGGCTCCCTGACCTACACCGACGCCCGCCTCAAGGGCTACGACGCCGCCGTGCTCAGCGAGGTCGTCGAGCACCTCGACCTGCCCCGGCTGCCCGCGCTGGAGTACGCCGTCTTCGGCTCGGCCCGCCCCTCGACCGTCGTGCTGACCACGCCGAACGTCGAGTACAACGTGCGCTGGGAGACGCTGCCGGCCGGGCACGCCCGGCACGCGGACCACCGCTTCGAGTGGACGCGTGAGGAGTTCCGCTCGTGGGCCGAGCGGGTCGCCGGACGCTACGGCTACGGCGTGCGCTTCGTCCCCGTCGGCCCCGAGGACCCCGAGGTCGGCCCGCCCACCCAGATGGCCGTCTTCACCCTGACCACGAAGGAGGTCACGACCGCATGACCGGCAAGCGCACCCTCCCGGTGACCGACCTGTCCCTCGTGGTCCTGATCGGCACCACCGGCTCCGGCAAGTCAACCTTCGCCCGGCGCCACTTCAAGCCCACCGAGGTGATCTCCTCGGACTTCTGCCGCGGTCTCGTCAGCGACGACGAGAACGACCAGGGCGCCAGTGGCGACGCCTTCGACGTGCTCCACTACATCGCGGGCAAGCGGCTCGCCGCCGGCCGGCTGACCGTCGTCGACGCCACCAGCGTGCAGCGGGAGAGCCGTCGCCGGCTCGTCCGTCTCGCCCGCGAGTACGACGTGCTGCCCATCGCGATCGTCCTGGACGTCCCCGAGCAGGTCTGCGTCGAGCGCAACGCGGCGCGACCCGACCGCGCCCACCTGCCCCGGCACGTCGTCCAGCGCCAGCAGCGGGAGCTGCGCCGCTCGCTGCGGCAGCTGGAGCGCGAGGGCTTCCGCAAGGTGCACATCCTGCGCGGCGTCGAGGAGGTCGACGCGGCCGAGGTCGTGCTGGAGCGCCGCTACAACGACCTGCGCCACCTGACCGGCCCGTTCGACGTCATCGGCGACGTCCACGGCTGCGGCTCCGAGCTGGACACCCTGCTCGGCAAGCTGGGATACGTCGACGGCGTGCACCCGCAGGGACGCACCGCCGTCTTCGTCGGCGACCTCGTCGACCGCGGCCCCGACAGCCCCGGTGTGCTGCGCCGCGTCATGGGCATGGTCGCCGCAGGCAGTGCTCTGTGCGTGTCCGGCAACCACGAGAACAAGCTGGGCCGCTGGCTCAGGGGCAAGAACGTCCAGCACAGCCACGGCCTCGCGGAGACCATCGAGCAGCTGGAGAAGGAGGACGAGCACGACCCCGCCTTCCGGGAGCAGGTGCGCACGTTCGTCGCGGGACTGGTCAGCCACTACGTGCTCGACGGCGGGAAACTGGTCGTCTGCCACGCGGGCCTGCCCGAGAAGTACCACGGCCGCACCTCCGGCCGGGTCCGCTCGCACGCCCTGTACGGAGACACCACCGGCGAGACCGACGAGTTCGGGCTGCCCGTGCGCTACCCGTGGGCCGAGGACTACCGCGGCCGCGCCGCCGTCGTCTACGGCCACACCCCCGTGCCGAGCGCCACATGGCTCAACAACACGATCTGCCTGGACACCGGCGCCGTCTTCGGCGGCCGGCTGACGGCCCTGCGCTGGCCCGAGCGCGAGATCGTCGACGTCCCCGCGGAGCGGGTCTGGTACGAGCCGGCCAAGCCGCTCGCCTCCGAGGCGCCCGGAGGGCACGAGGGGCGGCCGCTCGACCTGGCCGACGTCAGCGGCCGCCGCGTCGTGGAGACCGCCCACCACGGCCGGGTCGCCGTCCGTGAGGAGAACGCGGCCGCCGCGCTGGAGGTCATGAGCCGCTTCGCGGTCGACCCCCGCCTGCTGATGTACCTGCCGCCGACGATGTCGCC
Source organism: Actinacidiphila sp. bgisy167 (assembly GCF_965342175.1). Lineage (GTDB taxonomy): Bacteria > Actinomycetota > Actinomycetes > Streptomycetales > Streptomycetaceae > Actinacidiphila. The sequence goes on along the minus strand of NZ_CBDRBL010000014.1, from coordinate 78,351 downwards.
GTGCGCGACCTCGCAGCTGGAGGGCTACCTGGAGCACCCGCACGAGGCGTTCGCCGCCTACCGGGCGGACGGCGTCGGCCAGGTCGTCTGCGAGGAGAAGCACATGGGCTCCCGCGCCGTGGCGCTGGTGTGCCGCGACGCGGAGGCGGCCGGCGAGCGCTTCGGGGTGACCGGCGGAGTGACGGGCGCCCTGCACACCCGCACGGGCCGGCCGTTCTTCGACGACCCCGGCGTCACCGAGCAGGTCCTGGACCGGCTGCGGGCCTCCGTCACCGCCGCGGGGCTGTGGGAGGAGCTCGGCACGGACTGGCTGCTGCTCGACGCCGAGCTGATGCCCTGGTCGCTGAAGGCCTCCGGCCTGCTGCGCAGGCAGTACGCCGCCGTGGGCGCCGCCTCAGGCGCGGTCTTCCCGGGTGCGCTCGCCGCCCTGGAGTCCGCCGCCGCGCGGGGCACCGACGTCGCGGGCCTGCTGGAGCGGCAGCGCGGCCGGTCCGCCGACGCCGCCGCCTTCACCGAGGCGTACCGGCGCTACTGCTGGACGACCGAGGGCCTGGACGGGGTGCGGCTGGCGCCCTTCCAGATCCTGGCCGTCCAGGGCCGCAGTCTCGCCGCCCTCCCGCACGACGAGCAGCTGGCGCTGATCGACCGCCTGGTCGCGGGCGACCCGACGGGGCTGCTGCAGGAGACCCGCAGGACGCTGGTCGACACCCGCGACGAGGAGTCGGTGGCCGCCGGCACGCGGTGGTGGCTGGAGCTGACCGAGGCCGGCGGCGAGGGCATGGTCGTCAAGCCGCTGCAGGCCCTGGTGCGCGACCAGGACGGCAACCGCCTGGTCCAGCCCGGTGTCAAGTGCCGGGGCCGGGAGTACCTGCGGATCATCTACGGTCCCGAGTACACCCGTCCCGACCAGCTGGTCAGGCTCCGTTCGCGGGCCCTGGGCCACAAGCGCTCCCTCGCGCTGCGCGAGTACGCGCTGGGCCTGGAGGCGCTGGACCGGCTGGCCGCGGGCGAGCCCCTGTGGCGCGTCCACGAGGCGGTCTTCGCCGTCCTGTCCCTGGAGTCGGAGCCGGTGGACCCCCGGCTTTGAGGGGTCGGGGGCGGGCGCCCGTGTGCCCGCCCCGCCCAGGAGGTGAACCCCTGCCAAGTGGGAATGTCTAGTTCCATGGCATTCCATGTGGACTCCGAGGCAGGGCGGCTGCACCGCGTCATCCTCCACCGCCCCGACCTGGAGCTGAAAAGGCTCACGCCGTCGAACAAGGACGCCCTGCTCTTCGACGACGTCCTGTGGGTGCGCCGGGCCCGTGCCGAGCACGACGGCTTCGCCGACGTGCTGCGCGACCGGGGTGTGGTCGTGCACCTCTTCGGTGACCTGCTGCGGGAGACGCTGGGCCTGCCCGAGGCCCGGCGCATGGTGCTCGACCGGGTCTTCGACGAGAAGGAGTACGGTCCGGTGGTCACCGACCACCTGCGCGCCGCCTTCGACGAGCTGTCCGCGGGCGAGCTGACCGAGGCCCTGGTCGGCGGCATGACCAAGCGGGAGTTCCTCGACCGTTTCGCCGAGCCGGTCTCGGTCCGCTTCCACGTGATGGACCTCGACGACTTCCTGCTCGACCCGCTGCCCAACCACATCTTCACCCGGGACACCTCGGCCTGGGTGTACGACGGGGTCAGCATCAACGCGATGCGCTGGCCCGCCCGTTGGCACGAGACGACGCACTACGAGGCGATCTACCGCCACCACCCGCTCTTCGCGGGCGCCTCCTTCCATGTGTGGTCCGAGGGCCAGGCCGCCTATCCGTCCACCATCGAGGGCGGCGACGTCCTGGTGATCGGCAACGGCGCCGTCCTCATCGGCATGAGCGAGCGCACCACTCCACAGGCGGTGGAGATGCTCGCCCAGCGCCTTTTCACCTCGGGATCGGCCAGCACGATCGTGGCCCTGGACATGCCCAAGCGCCGCGCCTTCATGCACCTGGACACCGTGATGACCATGGTCGACGGCGACACCTTCACCCAGTACGCGGGCCTGGGCATGCTGCGCTCGTACACCATCGAGCCCGGCGTGGGAGAGCGCGACCTCAAGGTCACCGACCACCCGCCGGAGGACATGCACCGGGCCATCGCGGCGGCCCTGGGCCTCGACGGCATCCGGGTGCTCACCGCGACCCAGGACGTCCACTCCGCCGAGCGCGAGCAGTGGGACGACGGATGCAATGTGCTCGCCCTGGAGCCGGGTGTCGTCCTGGCGTACGAGCGCAACGTCACCACCAACACCCACCTGCGCAAGCGCGGCATCGAGGTCATAGAGATCCCGGGGAGCGAACTGGGGCGCGGCCGCGGCGGTCCGCGCTGCATGAGCTGCCCCGTCGAGCGGGACCCGGTCTGACCGGGCGGTCCGCGCCCGGGTCCGCGGGAGCCGCCACACGAGAATCTGTATAAGGATGCAAGACTTCGTATAGACTTCCGCAAGTCCCGGCGCACTCATGTTCGGCACCCGGCCGACCTCGACCTAGGAGCCCCCATGGCCATCGACCTCACGGGCCGCCACTTCCTCAAGGAGCTGGACTTCGCCCCGGAGGAGTTCCGCCACCTGGTGGAGCTGGCCGCCGAGCTGAAGTCGGCCAAGAAGGCGGGCACCGAGGTCCGGCGGCTCGCCGGCCGGAACATCGCACTGATCTTCGCCAAGACCTCCACCCGCACCCGTTGCGCCTTCGAGGTCGCCGCGTCCGACCAGGGCGCGTCCACGACCTACCTGGACCCGGCCGGGTCCCAGCTCGGCCACAAGGAGTCGGTGAAGGACACCGCCCGCGTGCTCGGCCGGATGTTCGACGGCATCGAATACCGCGGGACGGGCCAGGAGGTGGTCGAGGAGTTGGCGGCCCACGCCGGGGTACCGGTCTGGAACGGCCTCACCGACCAGTGGCACCCGACGCAGACGCTCGCCGACGTGCTCACCATGGCCGAGCACTCGGCCTCGCCGCTGGAGGAGACCGCCTACGCCTATCTCGGCGACGCCCGCTCCAACATGGGCAACTCGCTGCTGGTCACCGGCGCCCTCCTCGGGATGGACGTGCGCATCGTCGCCCCGGAGCAGTTGTGGCCGCAGGAGTCGGTCGTCGCCGAGGCCCGGCGCCTGGCGCGGGCCAGCGGCGCGCGCGTCACCCTGACCGAGGACGTCGCCGAGGGCGTCGCCGGCGCGCAGTTCGTCCACACCGACGTGTGGGTGTCGATGGGAGAGCCCGCCGAGGTCTGGGACGAGCGCATCACCCTGCTGAAGCCGTACGCCGTGACCATGGACGTGCTGCGGGCCACCGGCCGTCCCGACGCGAAGTTCATGCACTGCCTGCCCGCCTACCACGACCTCGGCACCACCCTGGCCCAGCAGATCCACGAACGGCACGGGCTGGCCTCGCTGGAGGTCACGGACGAGGTCTTCGAGTCGGCGCACTCCATCGTCTTCGACCAGGCCGAGAACCGGATGCACACCATCAAGGCCGTCCTCGTCGCCACGCTGGCAGGCGCCTGAGGCGCCGCGCGCGTATCGCGCACTCGTGACGGCAGTCACGAAGGAGTGATAACTTCACGGTGCTGGCAAGCCTGCCTCCACCGTGAAGGAGGACGTGCCCATGAGCCCCTACCGAGGCTCCGCAGGCCGGACCGAGGAATGGCGGCACCTGCGGGTGGAGCGCGCCGACGGCGTCGTCACCGTCACCCTCGACCGCCCCGACAAGCTCAACGCGCTCACCTTCGGCGCCTACGCCGACCTGCGCGACCTGCTCACCGAGCTGCCGCACCACGGCGACACCCGTGTGCTGGTGCTCGCCGGGGCCGGACGCGGCTTCTGCTCGGGCGGCGACGTCGACGAGATCATCGGCGCCACGCTCGCCATGGGCGCCGGGCAGCTCCTGGACTTCACCCGCATGACCGGGCAGGTCGTCCGCGCCATCCGCGAGGCGCCCTTCCCCGTCGTCGCGGCCGTGCACGGCGTCGCGGCGGGAGCCGGTTCCGTCATCGCCCTCGCCAGCGACTTCCGGATCGTCGAGCGCTCGGCGCGCTTCGCCTTCCTGTTCACCAAAGTCGGCCTCGCCGGCGCCGACATGGGCGCCGCCTACCTGCTGCCCCGCATCGTCGGCCTCGGCCACGCCACCCGGCTGCTGATGCTCGGCGACACCGTGGGCGCCGAGCAGGCCGACCGCATCGGCCTGGTCAGCGAGCTCGTCGACGACGGCCAGGCCGACGCGAGCGCCGCCGCCCTCGCCAAACGCCTGGCCGCCGGCCCCGCGCTGGCGTACGCCCAGACCAAGGCCCTGCTCACCGCGGAACTCGACATGCCGCTCGGCGCCGCCGTGGAGATGGACGCCGCGACCCAGGCGCTGCTGATGACCAGTGAGGACTACGCCGAGTTCCACGCCGCGTTCACCGGGAAGCGCAGCCCCAACTGGAAGGGCCGGTAGCCGTGCGGGCGGCCATCATCGGCGGCGGCCCGGGCGGGCTCTACACGGCCGCGCTGCTCAAACGCCTGGACCCGGAACGGGACATCACCGTCTGGGAGCGTGGTGCGCCCGAGGACACCTTCGGCTTCGGCGTCGTGCTCTCCGACGAGACGCTCGGCGGCATCGAGCACGCGGACCCGGTCGTCTTCCGCGCTCTGGAACGGGAGTTCACCCGCTGGGACGACATCGACGTGCGCCACCGCGGCCGTGCCGTCACCTCCGGCGGCCACGGCTTCGCGGCGGTGGACCGGCGCACCCTGCTGGCGATCCTCCACGACCGCTGCCGGGATCTCGGCGTGACCGTCCGCACCCGCGAAGCCGCCCCGGCGGCGGAGGCGCTGGCCCGCGACCACGACCTCGTCGTCGCCGCCGACGGAGCGGGCAGCGCCACCCGAGCCGCCCACGCCGGCGTCTTCCGGCCGACCCTCACCGGGCACGGCTGCCGCTACATCTGGCTCGCCACCGACCTTGTGCTGGACGCCTTCCGCTTCGAGATCGCCGAGACCGAGCACGGCGTGATGCAGGCCCACGGCTACCCGTACCGGCAGGACGCCAGCACCTTCATCGTCGAGATGCACGAGGACGTCTGGCGGCGCGCCGGACTGGACAGGCTCGACGAGGCCGAGTCCGTCGCCCGCTGCGAGAAGATCTTCGCCGAGGCACTGCACGGCCACGGCCTGCGCGGCAACCGCTCCCGCTGGATCGCCTTCACCACCGTCGTCAACGAACGCTGGAGGCACGGCAACATCGTGCTGCTCGGCGACGCCGCCCACACCGCGCACTTCTCCATCGGCTCCGGCACCAAGCTCGCCATGGAGGACGCCCTCGCCCTCGCCGCCTGCCTGCACGAACAGCCCGGCGTCCCGGAGGCGCTCGCCGCCTACGAGGCCGAGCGCAAGCCGGTGGTCGCCAGCACGCAGCGCGCCGCACGGGCCAGCCTCGAGTGGTTCGAGCACCTGGGGCAGTACACCGCCCAGCCGCCCCGGCAGTTCGCCTTCAACCTGCTCACCCGCAGCCGCCGGGTCACCCACGACAACCTGCGGCTGCGCGACCGGGCGTTCACCGCCTCGGTGGAGCGGGAGTTCGGCACCGGGCCGGACACCCCGCCCATGTTCACCCCCTTCACCCTGCGCGGGCTGACCCTGCGCAACCGTGTCGTCGTCTCGCCGATGGACATGTACTCCGCCACCGACGGCACCCCCGGCGACTTCCACCTCGTCCACCTCGGCGCCCGCGCCCTCGGCGGCGCCGGCCTCGTGATGACCGAGATGGTCTGCGTCAGCCCCGAGGGCCGGATCACCCCCGGCTGCACGGGCCTGTGGACGGACGGGCACGAGGCCGCCTGGCGTCGCGTCACCGACTTCGTCCACGCCCGGCCCGGCGCCGCCATCGGCCTCCAGCTCGGCCACAGCGGCCGCAAGGGCTCCACCCGGCTGATGTGGGAGGGCATCGACCAGCCGCTCCCCGAGGGCAACTGGCCGCTTACCGCGCCCTCCCCGCTGCCGTACCACCCACGGGTCAGCCAGGTCCCGGACGCCCTGGACGCCGCCGGGCTCGCCGCGATCCGCGATCAGTTCGCCGCCTCCGCCGCGCGCGGCGCACGCGCCGGGTTCGACCTGCTGGAGCTGCACTGCGCCCACGGCTACCTGTTGTCGTCCTTCCTCTCGCCGCTCACCAACCGGCGCACCGACGCCTACGGCGGCGACCTGGCCGGGCGGCTGCGCTTCCCGCTGGAGGTCTTCGACGCCGTCCGCGAGGTGTGGCCCGACGACCGGCCGATGACCGTCCGCATCTCCGCCACCGACTGGGCCGAGGGCGGAACGACCGCCGGCGACGCGGTCGAGATCGCCCGGGCCTTCGCCGCCCACGGCGCCGACGCCATCGACGTCTCCACCGGCCAGGTCGTCCCGGACGAGGCCCCCGACTTCGGCCGTTCCTACCAGACCCCCTACGCCGACCGGATCCGCAACGAAGTGGGCGTGCCCGTCATCGCGGTCGGCGCCATCTCCTCCTGGGACGACGTCAACTCCCTGCTCCTCGCCGGGCGCGCCGACCTGTGCGCGCTCGGCCGCCCTCACCTCTACGACCCCCACTGGACGCTGCACGCCGCCGCCGAGCAGGGCTACTCCGGCCCCGGCGCCCCCTGGCCCCTCCCGTACCAGGCGGGCAGCCGCCGCCCGCCCACGGGCCGCACCGACGCCCCCCGGCCCCGGCTCACGCTGGACGTGTGAGGCGCGGCCGGCCCGGGGTCAGCCGAAGAGGGAGGTGTCGAGGGCGAACGCGAAGGGCTCGGGAAGCTCGAGCTCCTTGCCGAACAGCACCCGGACGTCCTGGCGGTAGTCCTCGGCGTCCGGCTCGCTGTAGAGGCTCACGGTGCCCTCGGTGCGGTCCACCAGCAGGTAGAAGGGGATGCCGGCGGCCGCGTAGCCGCGCCGCTTCGGGCCGCGGTCCTTGTCGGGTCGGGTCGGCGTCACCTCGACGGTCATGACCACGCCGTCAGGGGCGCACCACGAGTCCTTGCCGGCGAACACGCCTTCGGGGCCCACCGTCAGGTCGGGGATGAAGCGCCCGGCAGGAGTGATGAGCCCTCTGGCGCCGGAGGTGTAGAACTCTGCGGGGGACTTGCGGATCAATTGGCGGACGAAGCGGCCGAGGATGTCCTCGTGGTCTCCGTCGGGCGGCGGGGTCACGACGATCTCCCCCTCGATCAGCTCGGCGCGGTACCCCTCGGGGACCGTGAGGTCGAGGAAGGCGGCGAGCACCGCGTCGCCGCCGGAGCCCGAGCGTTCGGTCGCGGGCAGTGCCATCTCGCGTACCTCCTCGATCGTCATGGTTTCGCTCCGATGCGGCCAGGTTATGCCCCGCCGGGCGGCGTGGGCGTGCGTCGTGCCCAACGATCAGCCGCGGGGGCCGGTCACGTCATGCGATCGACTGACCGCGCGAACGCCGCTCCCGCGTCGCGCAGCCGCGCGTGCAGGTCCTCGAAGACCGCTGCCGCGCGCCCGCCGGGCCAGTCGGGCGGGAGGAGGGCGGGCGGCAGGCCGGGGTCGGCGTAGGGGAGGCGGCGCCAGGAGTCGAGGGCGCGCAGGTAGTCCGCGAAGGCCTCCTGCGGCGGGGTGGTCCGGCGGGCGGCCCAGGAGCGCAGCACCGGCTCGTGGGCGCCGAGGAAGGCGTGGTGGCGCTCGGCGACGGCGTCGAGGTCCCACCAGCGGCGCACGGCCGCGGCCGTCGGCTCGAAGCCGAGGTGGGCACCGGTGAAGAGGTCCACGTACGGGTCGAGGCCGAGCCGGCGCAGGGTGTGCTGCGCCTCCTCGCGGAGGCGGGCGGGCGCGATCCACACGCCCGGTGCGGCGGTGCCGAAGCCCAGCCGGGCCAGCCGGGAGCGGAGCAGGTGCCGCTTGTGGCGTTCGCTCTCCGGGACGGAGAAGACCGCGAGCACCCATTCCCCGTCCCCCGCACCGCCGGCCGGGTGACCGTAGATGCGCCGGTCGCCGTCGGCGAGCAGCTGCCGGGCGTCCTCGGACAGGCCGTAGCCAGCGGCGCCGCCGACCCGGTCCGGCTCCAGCAGCCCGCGGCGCTTGAGCCGGGAGACCGCCGAGCGCACCGACTGCGGGTCCACGTCGACGGCGCCCATCAGCCGGATCAGCCCGGCGACGGGTATCCGCCCGTCCCAGCCGTCGGCCCGGCCGTAGGCGCCGAAGAAGGTGAGGATCAGTGAACTGGGGGTGTGCTCGGTCACGCGATCACTGTAGGTCGCGCAGCCGGAAGCGCTGCAGCTTCCCGGTGGGCGTGCGGGGCAGGGCGTCGAGGAAGACGATTTCGCGCGGGCACTTGTAGCCCGCGATCTCCTCCCGGGTGAAGGCGCGCAGCGCCTCGGCCGTGTGCTCGTCGCGCGGCGGCCCGTCGCGCAGCACGACGCAGGCCCGGACGATCTGGCCGCGCTGGTCGTCCGGCACACCGATGACCGCCGCCTCCCGCACGTCGGGGTGGCGCAGCAGCGCATCCTCGACCTCGGGGCCCGCGATGTTGTACCCCGACGAGATGATCATGTCGTCGGCGCGGGCCACGTAGCGGAAGTAGCCGTCCGCCTCGCGCACGTAGGTGTCGCCGGTAAGGTTCCAGCCGTCCCGCACGTACTCCCGCTGCCGTTCGTCGGCCAGGTAGCGGCAGCCGGTGGGGCCGCGCACGGCGAGCAGTCCCGGCTCGCCGTCCGGTACGGGGGAGAGCGTCACGGGATCGACGACCCGGGCCTGGAAGCCCGGGACCGGCAGGCCGGTGGTGCCCGGGCGGATCGCGTCGTCGGCCGCGGAGATGAAGATGTGCAGCATCTCCGTGGCCCCTATGCCGTTGATGATGCGCAGCCCCGTCGCCTCGCGCCAGGCGTGCCAGGTCGCCTCGGGCAGATTCTCGCCCGCGGACACGCAGCGCCGCAGCGAGGAGAGGTCGCGCGAGCCGTGCGAGGCGAGTATCGCCCGGTAGGCGGTGGGCGCGGTGAACAGCACCGTCACCGAGTGCTCCGCGACGGCCCGGGCGAGCTGCTCGGGTCCGGCCTGCTCCATGAGCAGCGCCGACGCCCCCGCCCGCAGGGGGAAGACGACCAGGCCGCCGAGTCCGAAGGTGAAGCCGAGCGGCGGGCTGCCGGCGAACACGTCCACGGCGGTGGGCCGCAGTATGTGCGCCGAGAAGGTGTCGGCGATCGCCAGCACGTCCCGGTGGAAGTGCATGCACCCCTTGGGGCGTCCTGTCGTGCCGGAGGTGAAGGCGATCAGCGCGACGTCGTCGGACGAGGTCGGCACCGCGGCGTAGGAGTCCGGGCGCCCGGCGGCGAGCCGCAGCAGGTCGTCCGGCGCCTCACCGCCGTACGTGGTGATGCGCAGCCCCGGGGCCTCGCACTTGGCGAGGTCGTCGACCGCGCGGACGTCGCACAGCGCGTGCCGGACCGCGGCGATCTCGCAGATCGTCGCCAGCTCGTGCGGGCGGTGCGCCGCCAGCACCGTCACCGCCACCGCCCCGGCCTTCATGACGGCGAACCAGCACGCCACCAACCAGGGCGTGGTGGGGCCGCGCAGCAGCACGCGGTTGCCGGGCACCACTTTGAGATCGTCGGTCAGCACGTGCGCGATGCGGTCGGAGGCGGCGCGCAGGTCCGCGTACGACCAGACCTCGCCGCCCGGCATCCGCAGGCAGGGCGCCTCGGGCAGGCCGGCGGCGAGGAGTTCGGCACCGCAGTTGAGCCGGTCCGGATAGGCCAGCTCGGGGAGGTCTTGGGTGAGGACGGGCCACTGGTCACGCGGCGGCAGGTGATCCCGCGGGAACGTGTCCACGTGTGCTGACGGCAGCAGGTCCATGGCGGGTTCGCCCCTCGTTGGCCCCTGGTTGCGGACGGATTCAGCGTAACGTGTTTGTGACGGCAGTCAACGGTACGCGATACGGGAGGTGCCGCGTGGCATCGTTCGCGCTCGACCCGGAACAGCTCAAGTGGTGCGCACAGGTCCGCGACTGGGCCGCCGAACGGCTCCGGCCGCTCGCGGCGTCCGGCGAACCCGGGCGGGTCAACCGCCCGCTGCTCGCCGCCCTCGGCGAACTCGGCCTGCTGGGCCGCCTCTTCCCCGGCACCGCGCTGGAGCTCTGCCTGCTGCGCGAGTCCCTGGCCCGTGAGTGCACCGAGGCCGAGACGGCGCTCGCCCTTCAGGGCCTGGGCGCCCACCCCTTGCTGCAGTCCCCGGAACCGGCCGCGCGATGGATCCCGCGGGTCGTCTCCGGCGAGGCCGTCGTGGCCTTCGCCCTGACCGAGCCCGGCGCCGGCTCCGACGCCGCCGCCCTCGAACTGGCCGCGGAGCCCGCACCGGACGGCGGCTGGCGGCTCACCGGCGAGAAGTGCTGGATCTCCAACGCCCCCGAGGCCGACGTCTACACGGTCTTCGCCCGGACCGCCCCCGGCGCCGGCGCCCGCGGCGTGACCGCCTTCGCGGTCCCCGCCGACCGCCCGGGGCTCACCGGCGAACCCCTCGACATGCTCTCCCCGCACCCCATCGGGCGGCTGCGCTTCGACGCCGTACCGGTCGGGGAGCAGGACGTGCTCGGCGAGGTCGACCGAGGTTTCCGGGTCGCCATGACCACCCTCAACCGCTTCCGGCCCAGCGTCGGCGCCTTCGCGGTCGGGATGGCGCAGGCCGCTCTCGACGCGGCCACCGCCCACGCCGCCTCCCGGACCGCCTTCGGCGCGCCCCTGAAGGACCTTCAGGCCGTCGCGCACGTCCTCGCCGAGATCGCCACCCGTACCGAGGCCGCCCGCCTGCTGGTCTACGCCGCCGCCGAGGCCTACGACCGCGGCGACGCGGGGACCGCCCGCAGTTCCGCCATGGCCAAGCTCTTCGCCACGGAGACCGCCCAGTACGCCGTCGACGCCGCGGTGCAGATCCACGGGGCCCGGGCCCTGGAGCGCGGCCACCTCCTGGAGCACCTCTACCGCGAGGTCCGCGCACCGCGAATCTACGAAGGCGCCACCGAAGTCCAGCGGTCCATCATCGCCAAGGAGCTCTTCGCATGACCCTCCACCGGATCAACCCGCCCGAGCTCTCGCCGCCGACCGGTTTCAGCCACGCCGTCACCGCCACCGGCCGCACCCTCGTCCTCCTCGCGGGCCAGACCGCGCTGGACTCCTCGGGCAAGGTCGTCGGGGACACCCTGCCCGCCCAGTTCGAGCACGCGCTGATCAATCTGCTCACCGCGCTCGAGGCCGCCGGCGGGAGCCCCGCCGACCTCGCCCGGCTCACCGTCCACACCACCGATGTCGCCGCCTACCGCGACCACGCGCCCGAACTCGGCCGCATCTGGCGGGCCCTGGCCGGCCGCGACTACCCGGCGATGGCGGTCATCGGCATCACCCGCCTGTGGGACGAGGAGGCCATGGTCGAACTCGACGGCCTGGCCGTGCTGTCCTGACCCGGTAAGGCAGGTAAGGCAGGCAAAGCAGGCAAGGCAGGCAAGGCAGGCAAGGCAGGCAAGACAGGGCCTTTGCCGGGGCCGGCGACCAGGCCCGGTCCGGGCGAAGGCGACGCCGACCGGTGGGCTCGTCGCGTCGAGGTGCCGGCCGGTGCGGTGGTCGAGACCGCGGACGAAAACCGCTGTATCCGAGGTGTGTCCTTGAAGCCCGTCCGCCCCCGGACCCGCCCGGCGGGGCGGCCCACCACCCTCGGGGCGGACGGCGACCGCCCTCCGGGACGGTCGCCGTCTTCGTCCCGGGGCGTCAGCCCCGGCGGCGCGAGGAGACCTCGTCGGCGAGGCGGGAGAGGATCTCGACCGCGTGGTCGAGCCCGGCCTCCCGGCAGCGGACGACCGCCGCACGCAGGCGCGCCAGGGCGGCCTGAGGTCGGTCCAGCCCGTTCGCCTCGACCAGCGCGGCGACCCGGACGGCCTCGGCGCGCGGCGCCTCACCCCGGGGTCCGCCCTCCTCGTGGGCGGCGATCGCCCGCTCCAGTTCGGCGAGCGCCTCGGTGAAGCGCTCGGCGCCGGCGTAGACCCTGCCGCGCCGGTAGTGCGTGGAGCCGGTCTCGTACCAGAGGGCGATGTCCTCGTCGTCCGCAGGGACGGCCGCCACCACCTCGTCGGCTTCGCGCAGGTGGCCCAAGGCCGCCTCCAGGCCCTCGGGGCCACCGGCCGACACGGCGTGCGCCGCGAAGTCCCGCATCATCTCCGCGACCGCGTGCGGGTTCGGTCCCTTGGCGTGCGAGGCGACGGCGCGCTCGTACGCGGCGCGCGCCGCGTCCTCGCGGCCGGCCGCCAGCAGGGCGACGGCGGCCTCGGAGGCCACGAGCGTGTGGGTGGACTGCTCCTCCCACGGCTCGACGGCGTCGGCGAGCAGCAGGAACTGCTCGGCGCTCGCGCGGTGCTCCGCCAGCTCCCGCAGACCCCGTGCCAGCAGCAGCCGGGCCTGGGCCAGGGCGCGTTCGTCCATGGCGGCCGCGGCCGCGGCCTCGTCCGAGACCAGCGACTCCAGCACGGCGACGGCGTCCGCCTGCCGGTCGGCGCGGGCGAGCACATCCGCCAACTCCACCCGCAGCTCGGCGGCGCCGGGAGCGTCGCCCTCACGGTCCAGCCGCGCCGCCGCGTCGGACAGATGGCGCACGGCGGCGCCCAGGTCGCCCGCGTGGTGGGCGGCGTGGCCGAGCAGCGCGTGGGTGCGCGCCACCGGGAACGCGGTGTCGCCGTACGCGGCGGCCGACGCGAGCGCGCCGCGGAACTGCTCCATGGCCTCCTCGGGGCGGTGCTGCTGCAGCAGCACCTGGCCGAGCAGCCCCCTCGGGCGTGTGGCCCGCCAGGGCGTCCCGGCCTCCTCCACGGCCCGCAGCACGTTCCGCAGCTCCTGCTCGGCCCGGTCCAGTTCCCCGGAGCGCGCCGCGAGATCCGCAACGAACATCCGGGCGTTGGCGGTGCGCTCCGGGGAGCCCAGCCGCTCGGACTCCGCCACGGCCTCGGCCACCGCGGCCTCGAAGCGCTCGCGCGTCCGCTCCGGGACGTCGGGCAGCGCGGCCGTCGCCTCGGTGTGCGCGAGGAAGGCCCGGCACTGCAGCACCACGAGGTAGGCCCGCCGGACCTCAGAGGTGGCGGCACCGTCCACCACGGCACCGTCCACCAGCGCACGGGCCTCGGGCAGCACCGCGTCCAGTTCCGCCCACGCCCCGCCCGCCTCCGCGCCGGGCTCCTCGCCCACCGAGGCCAGCCGGGCACGGGCGGCCAGCACCCGCCCGGGCAGGCCGGCCTCGGCGAACAGCTCCCGTGCCTCGGCGAGTGCGGCCCTCGCCGCCGCCAGGTCCTCCTCCTCCAGGGCCGCGAAGGCGCGGTGCTCGGCCAGTTCGCCCCGCAGGCGCGCCTCCGAGCCCAGCCGGGGGTCGTGGACATGGCCTTCGGCCCCGACGCGCCCGGCGATCTCGCGCCACAGCTCCGCGTCCCCGGGACGGCCCGCGTCGTCCATCTCGCGGGCCCGCTCGACCAGTGCGACGAAGTCCTCCGGCACCTCCGGCACGGCCGCGGCCGCGGCAGGCGCCGGGACGGCGGGCGCGCCCTCAGGGGACGGCACGGTCGCGGTGCGCAGCCCGAGCGGCAGCGGCTCGGCGAGCGGCGGTCGCCGCTCGAGCCGGGCCCGGCGGCGGTCGCCGACGGTGGCGGTGCCGTTGCGCCGGTCGAAGGCCGTGGCCAGGGCGTCACCCTGCTCGCGCACGTGCTCCAGCAGTTCCCGGGCCGTCCAGGTGCGTCCCAGTGGTCCGGCGACGGGCGTCGTGTCGTACCCCTGGTCGACCAGGCGCCGGGTGAGCACCTCGACCCCGGTCAGGAAGCCGAGCAGCGACAGCGGTGCCCCGGTGACGTCGAAGAGGGCGCGGTTCTCGGCGAGGATCTCCAGCGCCCGGCCCTCGTTGCCCGACAGCGCGCAGAACTCCACGTGCAGTCCGACCTCTTCGGCCATGCCGACGCGGCCCCGGGCGTGCCGGTAGCCGGTCAGATGGTACGAGCGGGCCTCGTCGGTGCGGCCGAGGCGCAGCAGCGGCAGCAGGGCGTGGGCCTGGGTGACCCAGGGCTCCTCCTCGCAGCTCTGGACGCCGGTCAGGACCGGTTCCCAGACGCTCAGGGCCTGATCGTCGTCGCCCGCCGCCAGGTGGTGCAGCCCCTGGTGCCGGGTCTCGCAGGCCAGGCAGTCGCTGAGCGGTTCCCGGGGCCGGGTGACCCACAGGTCCCAGGCCGCGTCGAGGTCCGCGCCCGTGTGCGCGGCGATGCGGTGCCGCATCGCCGCCACCGGCTGCACGCCCTCGCCGGCGGAGCGGTAGCGCTCGCCCATCTGGGCGACCCACCCGTCGACCGCCGTGAGCGGGACGTCGGGCACCTGGAGCAGCGAGGTCGTGACCCACTTGTAACGCCACAGCACCTGGCGGGCCTCCCACTCGCTGAAGGAGCCGGGCGCCTCCTCCCACAGCTTCAGGATCCGGGCGAAGACCACCGGGGACTTGCGGTGCTCTGCGGCGTACTCGTACGCCGTCATGAGTTCGAGCAGCGCCGTGACGAGGACGTCCTTCTCCTCGAACTGCGCGGCCGCCTCCACCAGTTCCTCGGCCGTCACCGTACGCGGCGTCCCGTAGGGGCGCTCGTTGTTCTCGCGGAGCGCCTCGAACACGGCTTCGGGGGTGTCCAGCATCAGTGCTCCTCGGCGTCCGGACCGGACGTGGGCGTGTCCTGGTCGTGCATGGCATGGGTGAGCAGGCCGATGAAGGCCCGGTTGAGCAGCGCGCTCTCCGATGCCTTCAGCGGCCGCCGGGTGAGCAGCAGCGCCTGCCCGTACAGGGCCTCTGCCGTGGAGAGCGCCAGCCCCCGCTCGGTGATGCCGGCGGCCCGGCGCACCAGCGGGTTGAGGTGGTTGAGGACGAGCTGCGCCCGCGGGGCCTGCGTGCGCAGGGAGCCGAGGATGTCCGCCCACAGACCGTCGCTGCTCTCCGCGAGCCCGGCCCGGGTGCGCTCGTGGCGCGCCTCGCGGTTGTCCAGGAGCAGCGCGGGCGCCGTGACCGGCTGGAAGGCCCGCAGCACGACGTCGCAGTCGTACTGGCCGACGACCTCGCGGGCGACGGTCAGGAAGGAGGCGGCGGAGATCTCGGCGGCCGAGTCGACGGGGTCGAGGTGCGCCGTCACCGTGGCGGGGTCCAGGTCGGTGACCGTGGTGCCGGGACGGATCTCCGGCAGCCGGTGCACCAGGTCCCGGTCGTAGGTGTAACCGCCGTTGACGACGCCCAGCCCGGCCGCCGCCGCGATCGGGGCGACCTGCCGGAACTCGTCGACGCTGCGGGTGACCAGCACCGTGGGGTGGGCGCGGGCGAACTCCTCCAGGGTGACGTTGCCGTCCGTGGTCTCGAAGGGCAGCCACGGCAGCAGCATCCGCAGCAGCGCGTCGTCATAGCGGGCCAGCGCCTTGACGGCGAGGTGGTGGCTGTCGATGAAGCGCTGCAGCAGCACCGGGTCGCTGGCCGGGAGCCCGGTCAGCCAGTCCCGGATACGGGCGCCGAGGGCCTCGCGGACGGCGGCCAGCGTCTCGTCCTCGTACAGCGCCTCACGCGAGGCCGTCGGGCGCAGGCTGGTGACGTCCACGACGCAGCGGACGAAAAAGGCCCAGTCCGGGAGGAGTTCGGCGGCCCGGTCCGAGAGCAGCATGCCCTTCAGATGCACCCGGTGCCCGGCCCGCTCCGACGGGTTCACCGCGGTCGGCAGGACGTACGCCACACCGCGCAGCCCGGCGACGGGCAGGTCGAGGTCGATGGTGTCGAGCGGGGTGAAGCCGAACGTCGCGCGGCAGTGCTCGGCCAGCGCCTCGGCGCGGGCGAGCGGCGAGCCGTGGCGTCGTTCCCACGGCGGGGTCTCGTTGACCTGGGCGCTCTCGCCGCGCGGGTCGACGACGGTGACCTCGTGCCGCAGCAGGCTGCCGTAGTGCCGGGCCAGCGAGGCGACCCGCTCGGGCTCCGTCCACTCGCGGGCGTCCGCGCGCGGGGTCAGCGTCACGCGCGTGCCCGGCTCGGGCAGCGCGTCGGCGGGGAGCGTGCGGATCGTGTAGCTGCCGTCGGAGCGACCGCGCCATTCGACGGCGCCGGCGCCGGAGGCGGTGGCCGGGCGGCTGACCACGGTGATCTCGTCGGCCACCACGAAACAGGCGAGCAGGCCGATGCCGAACTGGCCGATGAAGTCGCCGCGGGCGGCCTCGATCTCCCCGTCTGCGGCGCGCTTGGAGCTGCGCCCGATGGTGGCGAGGAAGGTGTGCACATCGGCCTCGCTCAGCCCGACACCGGTGTCGGTGACGCTGAGCGTCTCACCGGTCCGCACGGTGATCCTCGCCGGCGCGCCCGGCTGGACCGCCTGCCGGGCGGTGATCGCGTCGACGGCGTTCTGCAGCAGTTCCCGGAGGTAGACGCGGGGGCTGGAGTAGAGGTGGTGGGAGAGAAGGTCGACCAGGCCGCGCAGGTCTACCTGGAAGGTGTGGGCTGTCTGGGACGGTGACGGGGACGTGGGCTGGGACACCTGGGTGGCCTTCTGGTCGGTGCGCGAACGCAGGGGTGCCGGCGTGGGCGGACGGGCGGTGGGGCGGCGGCGGTCAGTGGCGGCCGGCCGCGGAGCGCATGGCGCGGTAGGGCACCCGCGGGTCGGCGCTGTCGAGGTACTCCCAGGGGTCGGCGGTGACGAGTCCGCCGAGCGCCGCGAACACCGCGGCGGCGGACGGGTTCTCGCCGGTCAGGGAGAAGGACATGGCGAAGGTGTTGAGGACGTGCGCCCAGCCGGTGGGGCGCCCGAAGGCGGGGTGGCGGACCGAGCGGTCCGCGGCCTCGTGCAGTTGCTCCGCCACCGCGTCGCTCAGGATGTAGGCGCTGTCGCGACCGGGCTCGAGATCGAGCCAGTGCTCCAGATGAGCGACGGCGACAAGCACCCCGAGCGCGCTGCCCTCGGGGGCGCCGAGCATCGACTCCCGGGCGAAGGCGTGCATCTCCTCGTACGAGCCGCCCCACTTGCGGCACACCTGCTGCAGGCGCTCCAGATGGGCGCCCAGGTGCCCGGGGCAGCGCCGAACCGTCGCCTCGAAGCGGAGGCGCGCGAGGTCGGCGCCGACCCCCAGCCCCCGGCCGGACCGCTGCAGGAAGTACCACGGGGCGGCTGACTCCGGCTCGCGCTCGGCGGCCCGGTACAGCAGGTCCTCCGCCGCTTCGAGCCTCTCGTGGAACACCCGGAACTGCTCCTGGGACACCTGGGAGGCCCGGGCCCTGGTGCGGGCCTCCCAGGCCCATTGCACCTGCCGTGCCCCCGCCACCAGCAGGGCCGTCCCGCACTCGGGTTCCGCTTCGACGACCTTGGGCAACCACCGCTCGTAGCCGCCGACGTCGAGGGCGTTGTCGACCAGCCAGCTCAGCTCCCAGCCGTCCGTCACCGCGGACAACTGCTCCTTCACAGCGGGCCAGTCGGCGGCCGCGGCGGACGTGCGGAGCCGCGCGAGAGCGGGCTCGCCGAGCGCCGGGTCCACCCGGGCCGGCGGACGTGGCGCCCAACGCTTCAGCGAGAACGCGGGCGTGCGCTCCGGTATCCCCGGCGCCGCCGCGACGCCGGGATGCCGGCGGACCGAACTCATGAAGACCCCCTCCTGGCCTGGCCCTTCCCCCCGGGCCATGATCCGTGACGGAAGCATGACTATCACGGCTGCCTCGCGGGGAGCCAAGGGGTTCCCGGCCCCACCGGCACGCCCCCTGCTCCCGGCCGTCGCGACCGCGTGAGCCACCGGCATCGGCGGCAACTTCTCCGGGCCGGAGGACACTGCCGGCGGCACCGGGACCGCCTGGTGACGGCCCGGCATGGTGACACCCAGGACTTCTGGAAGCTCCCGCCGGGCCGCAACCGCCCTCGCGGTCACCTCGCGGGCTGCCGGATCGGTGGCTCCGGCACCGGCCTGCGCAACCTGGTGCCGCTGCACCGCGCCGCGAACACGCCGACGATGATTACGATCGAGAACCCATCGCCAACCAGATCAGGGGCAGCCCGGTAGTGCACTACGAGGGGACGCCCGTGTACCGGGACCGCATTCCGGAATCCTGAACGTAAGCCACGTGGAGGCGCACAGAAACCGCGGCATGGACGTCGACTGCCACGTGATCGACTCGGCGGCCGGCGAGGACCCGGTGTGCTCCTCCAAGACCCACGAGAGGTAACGGAGTTGCCGGGCCCCATCGAATCGCTCCTGGGGGAGCGGGAGCGTTTCCGCCCCGCCTCCCCCGAGTCCTGGCAGGCCGTGGAGGACTGGCTCGGCCGCGAACTCCCCGACGACTACAAGGAGCTCGTCGACGGATTCGGCGACGGTGTTCTCTTCGAGCACCTCTTCGTTCCGCACCCCCAGGGCGATGACCCGCTGCTGACTTTCATGCGTGAGTTGCGGCGGGACCTGCATGCCGCGTTCCAGGATGTGCCGGACATCGCCGCGCCGGTGGTGGCCGCGTGGGACAGCGTCGTACCTTGGGCGTATCACGGCTGGAACGGCGACGTCTGCCTGCTCGTACCCGGCGTGGCCGGTGAGCGATGGCAGGTCGCCGTGGCATTCCGTCAGTGCCCGGCCTTCCTGCTGGTCGACGGGGGAGTGACCGAGTTCCTGCGGCGGTTGCTGCGCGAGAAGTCGTTCCCGCGAGGGTGGCCGCCGAGGGAGCCGCGTTGGGAGTCCATGCCGGACAGCCCCCTCGTGTGACCGCGGACGACTCTCCGCGGTACATGCGAATGGCCCCGCGGAGACCAGACCGCGGGTCCTTCGGTGCGTCGGCTGCGCGGGGCCGCTTCAGCCGTGCCCCTTGCCTCCAAGGGGCACGGCACCACGCCGGTCAGATGTCGCGGAAGGTCTCGATCTGCGCCCCGATGGAGTTGAGGCGCTCGGCCAGTTCCTCGTAGCCGCGGTTGATGACGTACACGTTCCGCAGCACCGAGGTGCCCTCGGCGGCGAGCATCGCCAGCAGCGTCACCACGGCGGGCCGCAGGGCCGGCGGGCACATCATCTCGGCGCTGCGCCAGCGGGTCGGGCCCTCGACCAGCACCCGGTGCGGGTCCAGCAGTTTGACGTTGGCGCCGAGCCGGGTCAGCTCGGTGAGGTAGATGGCGCGGTTGTCGTAGACCCAGTCGTGGATGAGGGTCGAGCCCTGCGCGGTGGCGGCGATGGCCGCGAAGAAGGGCACGTTGTCGATGTTGAGGCCTGGGAAGGGCATGGGGTGGATCTTGTCGATGGGGGAGCGCAGCTTGGAGGGGCGCACGGTGAGGTCGATCAGCCGGGTGCGGCCGTTGGCGGCGGGGTACTCGGCCGTGCGCTCATGGTCCAGGCCCATCTCCTCCAGGACCGCCAGCTCGATCTCCAGGAACTCCACCGGCACCCGGCGGATGGTGAGCTCGGACTCGGTGACCACGGCCGCGGCCAGCAGGCTCATGGCCTCCACCGGGTCCTCGGAGGGCGCGTAGTCCACGTCCCGGTCGATGTCCTTGATGCCGTGCACGGTCAGCGTGGTGGTGCCGATGCCGTCCACTCGCACGCCCAGCTCCTCGAGGAAGAAGCACAGGTCCTGGACCATGTAGTTGGAGCTGGCGTTGCGGATCACGGTCACCCCGTCGTGCCGGGCGGCCGCCAGGAGCGCGTTCTCCGTCACGGTGTCGCCGCGCTCGGTCAGGACGATGGGCCGCCGCGGGGCCACCGAGGGGGTGACCCGGGCGTGGTACATCCCGCTGGTGGCGGTCACGTCCAGCCCGAAGTGCCGCAGCGCGGTCATATGCGGCTGGACGGTACGGGTGCCGAGGTCGCAGCCGCCCGCGTACGGGATGCGGAAGCGGTCGGTGCGGTGCATGAGCGGCCCGAGGAACATGATCACGCTGCGGGTGCGGCGGGCGGCGTCGGTGTCCATGGCGTCCAGCTCGAGCCGCGCGGGCGGGACGATCTCCAGGTCGTTGCCGTCGTTGATCCAGCGGGTGCGCACGCCGATGCTGCTGAGCACCTCCAGGATGCGGTAGACCTCCTCGATCCGCGCGACACGGCGCAGGGTGGTCCGTCCGGAGTTCAGCAGCGTGGCGCACAGCAGTGCGACGCACGCGTTCTTGCTGGTCTTGACGTCGATGGAGCCGGAGAGCCGACGGCCGCCGACGACGCGCAGGTGCATGGGCCCCGCGTAGCCGAGGGAGACGATCTCGCTGTCGAGCGCCTCACCGAT
The DNA here is from genome assembly GCF_965342175.1 of Actinacidiphila sp. bgisy167. Lineage (GTDB taxonomy): Bacteria > Actinomycetota > Actinomycetes > Streptomycetales > Streptomycetaceae > Actinacidiphila. The sequence goes on along the minus strand of NZ_CBDRBL010000014.1, from coordinate 58,118 downwards.
CCGGGCGATCATCTCAAGGCTGATGTTCTGGTTACCGCGTTCAATACGGTTCACCGCGCTCTGACTCGTCCCGAGAGCCTCTGCCAGCTGGGCCTGTGTCCAGCCGCGGTGCTGGCGGGCGTCACGGATGAGCTTGCCGATACGCGCGAGGTAGTCGTCTCCCATGGGGGGAGACTATCTCACATGTGAGATGTCAACCCGCGCTCGAGGTCCAGCAGGTACCTCTTGCGCTCCAGCCCGCCCCCGTATCCGGTGAGGCTGCCGGACGCCCCGACCACCCGGTGGCAGGGCACGATGACGCCGACCGGGTTGCGTCCGTTCGCGAGCCCGACGGCGCGCGACGCGCCGGGGCTGCCGAGCTCCTCCGCCAGCTGACCGTATGTCACCACCGAGCCGTACGGGATGGACCGCAGGGCGGCCCAGACACGCTGCTGGAAGGGGGTGCCGCGCAGGTCCAGCGGTAGGTCGAAGGCGGTCAACTCGCCCGCGAAGTAGCCCTCCAGCTGTTCGGCGGCCCCGACGAACGGGGACTCGTCGGAGGCGCGGCGCATGCCGAAGGACTCCTCCGGGGGCCGGTGGCGCTGCGCGGTCATGTAGAGACCGGTCAGGACGCCGTCGGTCGCGACCAGGGTCAGCGGTCCGACGGGGCTGTCGATCAGGGTGTGTGTGCGAAGGGACATGATCGTTCCTCAGGCTCGTTCGTCGGGCAGGACGTTGATCGGGTGGTCGCCGGTGGCCCACAGGTGCTGCACGGCGTAGGCGCGCCACGGTCGCCAGGCGGCGGCCCGCCGGACGAGGGCGGCGGGGGTGGCCGGGAGGCCCAGTTTTTCCGCCGCCAGCCGTACGCCCAGATCGGTGACGGGGAAGGCGTCCGGGTCGCCGAGCGCCCGCATCGCGACCGCCTCGACCGACCACGGGCCGAAGCCCGGCAGCTCCGTGAGCTGCCGCCGTGCCTTCTCCCAGTCGCTGCCGACGTCCAGGTCCAGGCCCTCCTCGGTGAGCGCGGCGACCAGGGTCCGCAGGGTGTCACGCCGGGTGCGCGGCATGGCCAGCGACTGCGGGTCCAGGCCGGTCAGCGCCCATGGGGAGGGGAACAGGCGGGTCAGGCCGCCCCCGGGATCGGTGACGGGCTCGCCGTGCGCCGCCGCCAGCCGGCCGGCCAGGGTGCGCGCCGCGGCGGTCGACACCTGCTGCCCGAGCACGGCGCGCACCGCGAACTCCGCCCCGTCCACCGTGCGCGGCACCCGGCGCCCGGGAGCCTCGTCCACGTAAGGGGCGAGCAGGGGGTCCTCCCGCAGCAGCGCGTCGACGGCGACAGGGTCGGCGTCCAGGTCCAGCAGCCACCGGCAGCGGCTGATGGCGTGCGACAAATCCCGCCAGTCGGTGAGGGAGAGCCGGCAGGCGATGTGGTCGGGCTCGGGCCGCAGGGCCACGATCCCATGGCCGTGCGGCAGCCGCAGGGTGCGGCGGTAGGTGCCCTGCCGCCACTCCTCCACGCCCGGCACGGCGGTCGCGGCCAAATGCCCGAAGAGATTGCCGGGGCACAGCGGCGCCCGGAAGGGCAGCCGCAGTGCCAGGGAGCCCGACACGTCGGGAGCGGGTACGGAATGCCGCGCCCGGGCCGCCCGCGTGCGCAGCTCGCTCGGGGTGAGCGCGAAGACCTCGCGCACGGTGTCGTTGAAGGTGCGGATGCTGCTGAAGCCCGCGGCGAAGGCGACGTCGGCCATGGGCAGCGCCGAGGTCTCGATCAGGAGCCGGGCCGTCTGCGCCCGCTGCGCCCGGGCGAGGGCCAGCGGCCCGGCGCCGAGCTCGGCCCGCAGCTGCCTCTCGACCTGCCGGGAGCTGTAGCCCAGACGTGCCGCGAGCCCCGGCACACCGTCCCGGTCGACGACCCCGTCGGCGATCAGGCGCATGGCGCGAGCCACCAGGTCCGCCCGCTCGTTCCACTCCGGGGAACCGGGTGCGGCGTCGGGGCGGCAGCGCTTGCAGGCGCGGAAGCCGGCCTGCTGGGCAGCGGCCGCGCTCGGGTAGAAGCTCATGTTCTCTGGTTTCGGCGGCATCGCGGGGCAGCCGGGCCGGCAGTAGATGCGGGTGGTCAGCACCGCGGTGAAGAACCACCCGTCGAAACGGGCGTCCTTCGACTGCACGGCGCGCACACAGCGCTCGAAGTCCTCATGCACATTCCCCAGCATCCGTGGCCCGGGAGGGCCGGGGCTAGCGAGAATCCGACATGCATGTGGGCGGGGGCCGCCCGGGACGCAGGTCCCGGCGGCGTGATCTCCGGGGCCCCGTGCCGGAGTCACGCCGCCCGGGCATCGGGCGGTGCCTGCCCGAAAACCCGGTTGATCAGGGCTCTGGAGCATGCGAACGTGGCGGTCGTCTCCGTTGATCCGGCCCGCCGGCGGCGCCTCGTACGGCTGTCGGCAGGGATCCGGGGAAGGGCCTGCGAGCATGACCATGCACGACGACCAAGTGGACGTGACCACCGACATCGTCGCGACCCTGATCCGGGAACAGTTCCCCGAGTGGAGCGGCAGGCCGATCCGGCGCCGGCCGTCGACCGGGACGGTCAACGCCGTCTTCCGCGTCGGGGACGACCTCTCCGCGCGTTTCCCGCTGCGTCGGACCGATCCCGCGGAGGCGCTGGCCGTCCTGGAACGCGAAGCCCGGGCGAGCGCGGAGCTGGCACAGGTGTCCCGGTTCCCCGTTCCCGAACCCGTCGCCCTGGGGAAACCCGGAGCGGGTTTCCCCATGCCGTGGTCGGTCCAGACATGGCTGCCGGGAACAGTCGCCTTCGACGCCGACCCGAGCGGGTCGCACGCTTTCGCCGAGGACCTCGCGGCCTTCATCGCAGGGCTGCGGGACGTCGAGACGCGGGGGCGGCGTTTCAGCGGGGACAACCGTGGCGGCGTCCTCGCCGACCACGACGACTGGATGGCGACGTGCTTCGAGGAGAGCGAAGGGCTGCTCGACGTGCCCCGGCTGCGCCACCTGTGGAGCCGTTTCCGGGAGCTGCCGCGCACGGCTCCCGATGTGATGAGCCACGGCGACCTGATTCCCGGCAACGTACTGGTCGCGGGCGCCCGGCTCGGCGGCGTACTCGACACCGGCGGCTTCGGCCCGGCCGACCCGGCGCTGGATCTGGTCGGCGCCTGGCACCTGCTGCGACCGGGCCCACGGGAGGTGCTCCGGCGGGCACTGGCCTGCGACGATCTGGAGTGGGAGCGCGGCAGGGCATGGGCCTTCGAACAGGCGATGGGCCTCGTCTGGTACTACGCCGAGAGCAATCCGACGATGAGCGCGATGGGCCGCCGGACACTCGAGCGCATCCTGGAGCCGACGCGGTGACGCCGCCCCGGTCGTAGAAGGATGTGCCGCGCCGGCAGCGCCCTGACCACCGACCGCACCGGGGCTGCTGAGGACCGCCGGCGGCCGCCGGTTGGGCGTGCCCATGAGCTCGTCCATGAAGTGATCGGCAGGCTGCCCGACATCCGGACCGTCCGTGACCGCTTCCGCGCCATGGCGATCCCGGCCGCGATTTTGCGCCGAGAGCGGGACCCCCGCCGCTGATCTCGGCGGTGCCCGCCCCGGCCCTCGGCACTCCCGGGGTGCCGGCAGCCGCCGGTGGACGGTGGCCGGGCCGGGGCTCCCGGCCCGGCCACCCCGGCTCCCGCCCGCGGCCCGCCCCGTCCGGCGTCGTGCCGGTCAGCGGGCCGGTCACCGCACAGTGGCCCCCATCGGGCACGCGACGCTCCGCGGCGACGCCTACCGCTGGGGAAGCACTCCAGGCCGAGGCGCTGAGCACGGGGTGGCCGCGCGCGCACCGGTTCCCCCTCCGTCTCCCGGGAGAGCCGGCCCGGAACGATCCGGCGGCCCAGCGCATGACCGGGCAGCGGTGATGTACTAGAGTTATCTCGACATCGAGATATCTGCCCAGGCGCACCGCTGCCGCTACAGGTGAGGCTGACCTTACTTAGTCTTACCTGAGCGGATCGGCCAGGGGTCGAAGCGGCAGCATTGCGGTGGTACGCGCAAAGTTACGAAGGAGACTGTCGTGTCGGCGAACAGCTTCGACGCCCGCAGCACCCTGCAGGTGGGCGACGAGTCGTACGAGATCTTCCGGCTGGACAAGGTGGAGGGCTCCGCGCGCCTCCCCTACAGCCTGAAGGTGCTGCTGGAGAACCTGCTCCGCACCGAGGACGGCGCGAACATCACCGCCGACCACATCCGCGCGCTCGGCGGCTGGGACTCCCAGGCGCAGCCGAGCCAGGAGATCCAGTTCACGCCGGCCCGTGTGATCATGCAGGACTTCACCGGTGTGCCGTGCGTGGTCGACCTCGCCACCATGCGCGAGGCCGTCAAGGAGCTGGGCGGCGACCCGTCCCGCATCAACCCGCTGGCCCCGGCCGAGCTGGTCATCGACCACTCCGTGATCGCCGACAAGTTCGGCACCCCGGACTCCTTCGCGCAGAACGTGGAGCTGGAGTACGGCCGCAACAAGGAGCGCTACCAGTTCCTGCGCTGGGGCCAGACCGCGTTCGACGAGTTCAAGGTCGTCCCGCCGGGCACCGGCATCGTCCACCAGGTGAACATCGAGCACCTGGCCCGCACGGTGATGGTCCGAGGCGGCCAGGCGTACCCCGACACCCTGGTCGGCACCGACTCGCACACCACGATGGTCAACGGCCTCGGCGTCCTCGGCTGGGGCGTCGGCGGCATCGAGGCCGAGGCCGCCATGCTCGGCCAGCCGGTCTCCATGCTGATCCCGCGCGTCGTCGGCTTCAAGCTGACGGGCGAGCTGCCCACCGGCACCACCGCCACCGACCTCGTGCTGACCATCACCGAGATGCTGCGCAAGCACGGTGTCGTCGGCAAGTTCGTCGAGTTCTACGGCGAGGGCGTCGCCGCCACCTCGCTGGCCAACCGCGCCACCATCGGCAACATGTCGCCGGAGTTCGGCTCCACCGCGGCGATCTTCCCGATCGATGCGGAGACCATCAACTACCTGAAGCTGACCGGCCGTTCGGAGCAGCAGCTCGCGCTCGTCGAGGCGTACGCCAAGGAGCAGGGCCTGTGGCTGGACCCGGCCGCCGAGCCGGACTTCTCCGAGAAGCTGGAGCTCGACCTCTCCACGGTCGTCCCGTCCATCGCCGGCCCGAAGCGCCCGCAGGACCGCATCGTCCTGGCCAACGCCGCAGAGCAGTTCAAGAGCGACGTGCGCAACTACGTCGAGGACGCCGCCGACGAGGCGGGCAAGGAGTCCTTCCCGGCCTCCGACGCCCCGGCCACCGCCAACGGGGTCCCGACCCGCCCGACCGTGGTCACCGCCCCCGACGGCTCGACCTATGAGATCGACCACGGCGCCGTCACCGTCGCCGCGATCACCTCCTGCACCAACACCTCCAACCCGTACGTCATGGTCGCCGCCGCCCTGGTGGCCAAGAAGGCGGTCGAGAAGGGCCTGACCCGCAAGCCCTGGGTGAAGACCACCCTGGCCCCGGGCTCCAAGGTCGTCATGGACTACTACGACCGCGCCGGCCTCACCCCGTACCTCGACAAGATGGGCTTCAACCTCGTCGGGTACGGCTGCACGACCTGCATCGGCAACTCCGGCCCGCTCCCGGACGAGGTCTCCAAGGCCGTCAACGAGCACGACCTGGCCGTGACCTCGGTGCTGTCGGGCAACCGCAACTTCGAGGGCCGGATCAACCCGGACGTCAAGATGAACTACCTGGCGTCCCCGCCGCTGGTCGTCGCGTACGCCATCGCCGGCTCCATGAAGGTGGACATCACCAAGGACGCCATCGGCGCCGACACCGACGGCAACCCGGTCTTCCTGCGGGACATCTGGCCCTCCGAGCAGGAGGTCAACGAGGTCGTCGCCTCCGCGATCGGCCAGGACATGTTCAGCACCTCCTACCAGGACGTCTTCGCCGGCGACGCCCAGTGGCAGTCGCTGCCGATCCCGACCGGCAACACCTTCGAGTGGGACCCGCAGTCCACCTACGTCCGCAAGCCCCCGTACTTCGAGGGCATGACCATGGAGCCGGACCCGGTCACCGACATCACCGGCGCCCGTGTGCTGGCGAAGCTGGGCGACTCGGTCACCACCGACCACATCTCCCCGGCCGGCGCCATCAAGGCCGACACCCCGGCCGGCACGTACCTCACCGAGCACGGTGTGGAGCGCCGCGACTTCAACTCCTACGGTTCCCGCCGCGGCAACCACGAGGTCATGATCCGCGGCACGTTCGCCAACATCCGCCTGCGCAACCAGATCGCGCCGGGCACCGAGGGCGGCTACACCCGCGACTTCACGCAGGAGGGCGGCCCGGTCTCCTTCATCTACGACGCGTCGCAGAACTACCAGGCCGCCGGCACCCCGCTGGTCGTCCTGGCGGGCAAGGAGTACGGCTCCGGCTCCTCGCGCGACTGGGCCGCGAAGGGCACCGCGCTGCTGGGCGTCAAGGCCGTCATCGCCGAGTCGTACGAGCGCATCCACCGCTCCAACCTGATCGGCATGGGCGTGCTGCCGCTGCAGTTCCCCGAGGGCTCCTCGGCGGACTCGCTGGGCCTGACCGGTGAGGAGACCTTCTCGTTCTCCGGCATCACCGCGCTCAACGACGGCACCACCCCGCGCACCGTCAAGGTGACGACCGACACCGGCGTCGAGTTCGACGCCGTGGTCCGCATCGACACCCCCGGTGAGGCGGACTACTACCGCAACGGCGGCATCATGCAGTACGTCCTGCGCTCCCTGATCCGCAAGTAAGGATCACGTCCGCCGGGTATCGGCGACGGGCCCGCACCCCTTCGGGGGTGCGGGCCCGTCGGCGTTACCGGCAGGTCTCAACTAGGGAAAGCCGGCCGCCAATAGCGCACATGACCTTGCCCAGTTGACGAAGAGTGGACTATACCTGTCGGCGTCCAGGAGGCCCGCTGAACGCGGGCTTGCGCGGGGGGAACGGCGGGTGCGTTGCCCGTGCACAGATTCAACTCCGCACCGCATGGGTCCTGGGGAAGGTGAGGACTTGAGCATGAGATCCGACGTCAACCGGCGTGATCTGATCAAGCGGGCGGCAGCGGTGGGCCTGTTGGCCGCTCCCTCCGCGGGTCTGCTGAGTGCCTGTGCGTCCAGTGGCGGCAACAACGACAAGGGCGGTGCCGCTAAGGGCGAGAAGTCCAAGGACAACCCGTTCGGCGTGGCCAACGACGCCCCCCTGGACGTCGTGATCTTCAAGGGCGGCTACGGCGACGCGTACGCCATCGAGTTCGAGAAGATCTACAAGAAGAGGTTCTCCGGAGCCAAGATCAGCCACCTCGGCACCCAGGAGATCACCGGAAAGCTCCAGCCCCGCTTCAACGCCGGCAACCCCCCGGACGTCGTCGACGACTCCGGCGCCCAGCAGATCAAGCTGGACGTGCTCTACAAGAGCGGCCAGCTCACCGACCTCACCCCCCTTCTCGACGCGCCCTACATCGACGACCCGAGCAAGAAGATCAGGGACGTCCTGCAGCCCGGCACGATCGAGATCGGCAGCTTCGACGACGGCAAGATGTACCAGCTGTCCTACATCTACACCGTCTGGGGTCTGTGGTACTCCGGCAAGCTCTTCAAGGAGAAGGGCTGGACCGCGCCGAAGACGTGGGCCGACTTCATGTCCCTCTCCGAGGAGATCAAGAAGGCGGGCATCGCGCCCTTCTGCCACCAGGGCAAGTACCCGTACTACATCAACATCGTGGTCATGGACCTGATCGCCAAGCACGGCGGACTCGAGCTGGTGAAGCGGATCGACAGCCTCGACCCGACCGTGTGGGACGAGGACGCCGCCAAGGTGGCCGTCGAGTCCGTCTACCAGATCGCCGACAAGGGCTACCTGCTCCCCGGCACCAACGGCATGACCCACATCGAGTCGCAGACCGCCTGGAACGAGGGCAAGGCCGCCTTCATCCCCTGCGGTTCGTGGCTGGAGAACGAGCAGCTCAAGGCCACTCCGTCCGACTTCGAGATGACCTTTCTGCCGATTCCCTCGCTCGAGGGCGACAAGCTGCCCTTCGAGGCGATCCGGGCCGGTGCCGGTGAGCCCTTCATCGTCCCCAAGAAGGCCAAGAACCAGGCCGGCGGCCTGGAGTTCTTGCGGATCATGCTCACCAAGGAAGCCTCGAGCACGTTCGCTCAGACGGCCAACTCGCTGACCGTGCTCAAGGACGGCGTCGGATCCGACGTCCAGCTGCGCCCGGGCACCAAGTCCACGGTCACCGCGCTCAGTGCTGCCGGAAGCAACGTCTTCAACTACAGCTACATCAACACGCAGAGCGCCTTCGACACCGACGTGCAGAACGCCAGCGCCGAGCTGATGGCCAAGCGCATCAAGCCCGCCGACTGGCTGAAGCGGGTCAAGGCGGCCGCCGAGAAGGCCAAGAAGGGCTCTTAGTCCCCGCCGGCCCTCGCGCACCGGGGCCCGGTGCCCCCGGACACGGATCCGGGGGCGTGCGGGCCCCGGTGCGACGGCCCCCCGATGGCAGGAGCAGCGCCATGCGTCACCGCAAGTACCCGTTCATCGCGGGATTCCTCTTCTTCCCGGTCGTGCTCTACGTCGTCTTCGTGATCTGGCCGTATCTCCAGACCTTCGGGTATTCCCTGACGGACTGGTCCGGGCAGTCCCAGGAGATGCACTTCGTCGGTCTGGAGAACTACACGAAGCTCTTCGGGGACCACGTCTTCCTGCAGGCGCTGCGGCACAATGTGCTGCTGCTGGTGTTCCTGCCGGTGATCACGATCCTGCTGGCGCTCTTCTTCGCCTTCATGCTCAATGTGGGGGGCCGCGGCGGCACCACGGGCGTCCGGGGCGTGGCCGGATCCGCCTTCTACAAGATCGTTTTCTTCTTCCCCCAGGTGCTTTCCGTCGCCATTCTCGTGGTGCTCTTCCAGGCGGTCTACCGCAGTGACGGAAGCGGCCTGCTGAACGGCATCCTCATCGCACTGCACCTCGAGGACCCGAGCGCCCCGATCGAATGGCTCAACAGCCCCGACCTCGTCATGTGGTGCCTGCTGGGCGTGCAGATCTGGGCCGGTGTGGGCTTCTATCTGGTGCTCTTCTCGGCGGCCATGCAGTCCATTCCCAAGGACATCTACGAGGCCGCCCTGCTCGACGGCGCCGGCCGCCTGCAGACCTTCTTCAAGGTGACGCTCCCCCTGCTGTGGGACAGCGTGCAGACGGCCTGGGTGTACCTCGCCATCGCCGCGATGGACTTCTTCGTCCTGGCCTCGGTCCTCACACCGGGATCGAATTTCGGCGGCGGCCCCGACCACCACGGCGAGGTCATGGCGACCTACCTGATGCGCAACTTCCTCACCTTCGGCAAGAGCGGCTACGCCTGCGCCATGGGCGTCGTCATCCTCTTCCTCACCCTGATCCTTTCCGCCGTCGCGCTGCGGTTCTCCCGCCGCGACCGCATCGAGTTCTGAGCGGGGAGCGCATCCCATGGCCACTCCCATCAAGCAGCCCACCGCGGCACCGGTCCCCACCGGACGGCCCGCGCGCGCCGGCGGCAGGAAAGCGGACCGGGAACGTTTCGCCGACAGCGGCGCGACGCTCAACGTGTTCTCGCACGGCTTCCTGGTCCTGTGGGGCGTGTTGATCATCCTGCCGCTGGCATGGATCGTCCTCGGCTCCTTCAAGAACAACTCGGAGATCGGCGCGAGCGCCTGGTCCTGGCCATCGCAGTGGTCCTTCGACGCCTTCTCCCGGGCCTGGGAGAAGGGCATCGGCGAGTTCTTCGTGAACACGATGATCGTGCTGGTGTTCTCGGTACCGCTGACCATGCTGCTGGGGTCGATGGCCGCCTACGTTCTGGCGCGCTACGAGTTCCCCGGCAACCGGGCCGTCTTCTACCTGTTCGTCGGCGGGGCGATGTTCCCGGTGTACCTCGCCCTCGTGCCGCTGTTCTTCATGGTCAGCAACCTGGGCATGCTCAACACCTACCAGGGCCTGATCCTGGTCTACGTCGCCTACTCGCTGCCCTTCACCGTCTTCTTCATGCACTCCTTCTTCCGGACCCTGCCCACGGCGGTGCACGAGGCGGCCATGATCGACGGCTGCTCCCACTCCCGGGCGTTCTTCCAGGTGATGCTGCCGATGGCCAAGCCGGGCCTGATCAGCGTGGGCATCTTCAACGTGCTGGGCCAGTGGAACCAGTACATCCTGCCGATGACCCTGATGCAGCAGCAGTCGAGCAGCGACCCGGACCGGTCGATGCTGGCCCAGGGACTGGTCAACCTGGCGCAGCAGCAGGGGTACTCGGGTGACTACCCGGCGCTCTTCGCGGGCATGACGATCGCGATGCTGCCGGTGCTCGTCGTGTACCTCTCCTTCCAGCGGCAGGTGCAGGCCGGTCTGACGGCCGGCACCTTGAAGTGACCGCGGTGTCACTCCACGCGACTGCCGCCGGACGGCCGGTTCGCGCAACGGAAGCGGTCCCGCCGAATGCGGGGCCGCTTCCGGATGTTTCGGGGCATTGCGTCAGCGGTCTGGTTCTTCCCCTTGACTCTAAGCGCGCCTGAAGGCTTGCTTAGAGTTCACATGTTGTAGACGACGGGGTCTCATCGACGTGGCTCCCGTCCGGTTCGGCAGGAGTGGAATGGTCGTGGAGACTCCGGGATCCCAGTCGTCGCTGCACCGGGCCAATCTCGAGCGGGTGGTGCGGGCGGTACGCCTCGCGGGTTCGCTGACGCAGGCCGAGATCGCCCGGACGACGGGCCTTTCCGCCGCGACGGTCTCCAACATCGTCCGCGAGCTGCGCGACAACGGGACCGTCGAGGTCACTCCGACCTCCTCCGGAGGGCGCCGGGCCCGCGCGGTGTCGCTCTCCGGCGACGCGGGCGTCGTCGTGGGCGTCGACTTCGGGCACTCCCACCTGCGGGTCGCGGTCGGCAACCTGGCGCACCAGGTGCTCGCCGAGCAGTCCGAGCCGATCGACGTGGACGCCTCGGCCTCCGAGGGCTTCGACCGCGCCGAACAGCTGGTCGCGCGGCTGATCGAGTCCCGCGGCATCAGCCCCGAGAAGGTGATCGGCGTCGGCCTCGGCGTCCCGGGCCCGATCGACGTGGAGACCGGCGCGCTGGGGTCGACGACGATCCTGCCGGGCTGGGGCGGCATCAACCCGCGCCAGGAACTCGCCGAGCGGCTGCGCATGCCGGTCCAGGTGGACAACGACGCCAATCTCGGCGCCCTCGGCGAGCTGGTCTGGGGCAGCGGCCGAGGGGTGCGGGACCTTGCGTACATCAAGGTGGCCAGCGGTGTGGGCGCCGGGCTGGTGATCGAGGGCCGCATCTACCGCGGTCCCGGCGGCACCGCGGGTGAGATCGGCCACATCACGCTGGACGAGTCCGGTCCGGTCTGCCGCTGCGGCAACCGCGGCTGCCTGGAGACCTTCACCGCCGCCCGCTACGTGCTGGACCTGCTGCGCGGCAGCCACGGCCCGGACCTCACCCTGGCGCGCATGGTCCAGCTGGGCCGCGAGGGCGACCCCGGCTGCCGCCGCGTCATCGGGGACGTCGGCCGGCACGTCGGCATGGGGGTGGCCAGCCTCGCCAATATCCTGAACCCCAGCCGGGTGGTGCTCGGCGGCGACCTCGCGGAGGCCGGGGAACTGGTGCTGGCCCCCCTGCGGGAGTCCGTTGCGCGGTACGCGATCCCCAGCGCCGCGCGCCGCCTGTCGGTCGTCTCCGGAGCCTTGGGGGCCCGCGCGGAGGTGCTGGGCGCGCTGGCGCTGGCGCTGAGCGAGGTGGGGGACTCGGCCCTGCTGAATGCCGGTGCGCCGACGGCGGTTGGGGCGCGGTGAAGATCACTGAGCGTTCATCTAGATAACGAAACGCACCGTTGCCATCTCGTTAAGTATTTACTTCTTGACGCCAAGCCTGTAGGCGAGTTGACTCTCGCTCACCTCGGTCGCAGTCTCTTGCGGCCCTGTCAGGGAGGCAACCCCACATGAACGCAATGATGCGTCGCGTCGTGATCGGCACCGCGGCCGTCACCATGGCCCTTTCCGTCGCCGCCTGCGGCAAGGCGGGCGACGACAAGGCTGAAGGCGGCAGCAGCAGCGCCGGCAGCAGCAAGAACCAGTCCATCGGCCTGCTGCTTCCCGACAGCGTCACCGCGCGCTACGAGAAGTTCGACAAGCCGCTGTTCGAGGCCAAGGTCAAGGAGCTGTGCGCGGGCTGCACGGTGGAGTACGCGAACGCCGCCGGTGACTCCGCCAAGCAGGCCCAGCAGGTCAGCACCATGATCACCAAGGGTGTCAAGGTGATCGTGATCAGCGCCAAGGACGCCAAGGCCATCAAGACCTCCGTCCAGGCCGCGGTCGACAAGGGCATCAAGGTCGTCGCCTACGACCGCCTCGCCGAGGGCCCGGTCTCCGCCTACGTCTCCTTCGACAACAAGAAGGTCGGCGAGCTGCAGGGCCAGGCGCTCCTCGACGCGCTCGGCGACAAGGCCAAGCCGTCGACGAACGTCGTCATGATCAACGGCGACGACGCCGACCCGAACGCCGCCGACTTCAAGGCGGGCGCCCACTCCGCCCTCGACGGCAAGGTGAAGATCGCCTACGAGCAGAGCGGTCTGTGGGACGACAACGTCGCCAACCAGAAGATGACGGCGGCCATCACCCAGCTCAAGGCCAAGAACATCGCGGGCGTCTACTCGGCCAACGACGCCATGGCCAGCGGTATCGCCACCGCCCTCAAGGGCGCCGGCATCAGCGGCATTCCGGTGACCGGCCAGGACGCCGAACTCGCGGGCATCCAGCGGATCATCGCGGGCACGCAGTCCAGCACGGTCTACAAGGCCTTCAAGCCCGAGGCCGACGCCGCCGCCCAGCTCGCGGTCAACCTGCTCGAGGGCAAGAGCATCGACTCGCTGGCCACCACCACGCTGACCAGCGGTTCCGGTGACAAGGTCCCGTCCCAGCTGCTGACCCCGGTCTCGGTGACCAAGGCCAACGTCAAGGACACGGTCATCGCGGACAAGCTGTACTCCGTCTCCGAGATCTGCACGGCCGAGTTCGCCAAGGCCTGCAAGGCCGCCGGCATCGAGTAAACCGGCTGGTCCTCCCTCCGGAGGCCGCTACACGGACCCGTCCGGAGCCACGCCCCGTCCGACAACCCCGCTGACGGGGCGGGCTCCGGACGGACGATCCGTTCGTTCATGTAAAGCTGTGCCTCGCGCACACCCCCTCCGCGCATCTCAAGCGCGGCATCCCCGCCGGTCAGGCGGCGAAGGAGATGGTTCACGTGTCCGCTACGCCCGTGCTGGCGTTGCGCGGAGTCTCCAAGCGATTCGGTGCGGTCCAGGCCCTCACCGATGTCGATCTGGAGATCCACGCCGGTGAGGTCGTCGCGCTCGTCGGCGACAACGGCGCAGGTAAGTCGACGTTGGTCAAGACGATCGCCGGCGTCCACCCCATCGATGAAGGCGTCATCGAGTGGGAGGGCAAGCCGGTCAGCATCGACAAGCCGCAGGACGCCCAGGGCTTGGGAATCGCGACGGTCTACCAGGACCTCGCGCTCTGCGACAACCTCGACGTCGTCGCCAACCTCTACCTCGGCCGGGAGCTCAAGCGCGCCGGAGTGATCGACGAGGTCGCCATGGAGGCGAAGTCCAGGGAGCTGCTGAGCACCCTGTCGATCCGCATCCCCAGCGTCCGGATCCCGATCGCCAGCCTGTCGGGTGGTCAGCGGCAGGTCGTCGCCATCGCCCGCGCCCTGATCGGCGAGCCCAAGCTGGTCATCCTCGACGAGCCCACCGCCGCCCTCGGCGTGGAGCAGACGGCCCAGGTGCTCGACCTGGTGGAGCGGCTGCGCCAGCGCGGCCTCGCCGTCATCCTCATCAGCCACAACATGGTGGACGTCAAGGCCGTCGCGGACCGCGTCGCTGTGCTGCGGCTCGGCCGCAACAACGGCGTGTTCGACGTCAAGACCACGTCCCACGAAGAAATCATCTCCGCGATCACCGGCGCCACGGACAACGCCGTGACCCGCCGTCAGGCGCGGCGCACGGAGGCTGCAAAGTGAGCGACACGTCGAAGACCGTAGAGCAGGACGCGGCGGCAGCGGTCGAGGAGGCGCCCGCGGCGGCGGTTCCCCTGGTCGACCCGCGCCTGCTCGTCCGTGAAGAGGGCCTCAAGGGCTACATCACGGAGTTCAAGCGCAAGGTACGCGGCGGTGAGCTGGGCTCGCTGCCGGTCGTCATCGGCCTGATCATCATCTGGACCGTCTTCCAGACCCAGTCGAGCAACTTCCTGACCGCGGGCAACCTCGCCGACATCGGCTTCTTCCTGACCTCCACGGGCATGCTCGCCATCGGTCTGGTCTTCGTGCTGCTGCTCGGCGAGATCGACCTGTCGGTGGGCTCGGTCAGCGGTCTGGCGTCCTCGCTCTTCGCGATCATGGCGACCACCCACGGGATGAACCCGTGGCTCGCGCTGATCCTGACGATCCTGACCGGCATCGTCATCGGCGCCCTGCACGGCTGGTTCTTCGCCAAGATCGGCGTGCCGGCGTTCGTCGTCACCCTCGCCGGCTTCCTCGGCTGGAACGGCCTGATGCTGCAGCTGCTCGGCGACACCGGAAGCCTCTCGATCGCGGACGGCGGCCCGCTGCACATCCTGGGCAAGCAGTCCTTCTTCCTCGACCAGGACATCGCCGGCGCCTACCTGCTGGCGGGTCTCGGCACGGTGGCCATGCTCGCCGGGTCGGTCATCGACCAGCGCCGCCGCCGCGCGGCCGGGGTGCCCTTCCGTCCCACGAGCGAGATCGCGCTGCGCGTCGGCGCCCTCGCGGTGGTCTCCTTCGTCGCCGCCTACGTGCTGAACCAGGCGAGCGGCGTGCCGAACGCACTGGTCATCTTCCTGGCGGCGCTGGTGATCACCGACTTCGTGCTCCGCCGCACCTCCTACGGCCGGAAGATCTTCGCGGTCGGTGGCGGCATCGAGGCCGCCCGCCGGGCCGGTATCAACGTCGCCCTGATCCGTATCTCCGTGTTCGCCATCTCCGGTATGTTCGCGGCGATCGGCGGTCTGTTCTTCGCCGCCCAGACCTACACCGCCTCGCTCGGCGCGGGCGGCGGCAACTACCTGATGCTGGCCATCGCGGCCGCGGTCATCGGCGGCACCAGCCTCTTCGGCGGTCGCGGCAACGTCTGGTCCGCCCTGCTGGGCATGCTGGTCATCCAGTCCATCCAGACCGGCCTGAACCTGCTCAACATGAACACCGCGCTGCAGTACATGATCACCGCCGCGGTGCTCCTCGCCGCCGTGGTCATCGACTCGGTTTCGCGCAAGAGCCAGAAGGCCGCCGGCCGCGGCTGAGACCCGGCTTCGTACGCACCGGTAGTGTGACGTGCCCGGCGCGGGGAGGAGGTTCCTCCCGGCGCCGGGCACAGGCGTATGCGCCCGGTGTCCCGCGGGAGCCGGAAGGCCGCCGGCCGCGGCTGAGGCCCCGTACGCACCGGTAGTGTGTCGTGCCCGGCGCGGGGAAGATCATCCCAGCGCCGGGCACAGGCGTGTGCGGTGCTGAAAACGCGAACACATACACTCGGGTAACCGGTAAGCGACAACAAGGAGGCACGGGTGGCGCTGCTGACCCGTATCAAGGGACCGCGCGACCTCGACCGGCTCACCCCGGAGCAGCTGGTCGAGCTGGCAGGCGAGATCCGTACCTTCCTGGTCGACGAGGTCTCCAAGACGGGCGGGCACCTGGGGCCGAACCTCGGTGTCGTCGAACTGACCATCGCCCTCCACCGCGTCTTCGACTCGCCGAAGGACAAGGTGCTGTGGGACACCGGACACCAGTCCTACGTCCACAAGCTGCTCACCGGACGGCAGGACTTCACCAAGCTCAAGAGCAAGGGCGGCCTGTCCGGCTACCCTTCGCGCGCCGAGTCCGAACACGACGTCATCGAGAACAGCCACGCCTCCACGGTGCTCGGCTGGGCCGACGGCCTGGCCAAGGCCAACGAGCTGCTGGGCAAGCGCGACCACACCGTCGCCGTCATCGGTGACGGCGCCCTGACCGGCGGCATGGCCTGGGAGGCGCTGAACAACATCGCCGCCGCAAAGGACCGCCCACTGGTCATCGTCGTCAACGACAACGAGCGTTCCTACGCCCCGACCATCGGCGGGCTCGCCAACCACCTCGCCACGCTGCGCACCACCGACGGCTACGAACGCTTCCTCAGCCGCACCAAGGAGCTGCTGGAGCGTACCCCCGTCATCGGCCAGCCGCTGTACGAGACCCTGCACGGCGCCAAGAAGGGCTTCAAGGACTTCATCGCCCCGCAGGGCATGTTCGAGGACCTGGGCCTGAAGTACGTCGGCCCGATCGACGGCCATGACATCGCCGCGCTGGAGTCCGCGCTGCAGCGCGCGAAGCGCTTCGGCGGCCCGGTCATCGTGCACTGCCTCACCGAGAAGGGCCGCGGCTACACCCCGGCCCTGCAGGACGAGGCGGACCGCTTCCACGCCGTCGGCAAGATCCACCCCGACACCGGCCTGCCCATCGCCGCCTCGGGCGCGGACTGGACCTCGGTCTTCGCCGAGGAGATGGTCGAGCTCGGCAAGGAGCGCGAGGACATCGTCGCCATCACCGCGGCGATGCTCCAGCCCGTCGGCCTGGACAAGTTCGCCAAGGCCTTCCCCGAGCGCGTCTACGACGTCGGCATCGCCGAGCAGCACGCCGCCGTCTCGGCGGCGGGCCTGGCGACCGGCGGACTGCACCCGGTGGTCGCCGTCTACGCGACCTTCCTCAACCGCGCCTTCGACCAGGTCCTGATGGACGTCGCGCTGCACAAGTGCGGTGTGACCTTCGTCCTGGACCGCGCCGGCATCACCGGCACCGACGGCGCCTCGCACAACGGGATGTGGGACCTGTCGATCCTCCAGGTCGTCCCCGGTCTGCGGATCGCCGCCCCGCGCGACGCCGACCAGGTGCGGGCCCAACTGCGCGAGGCCGTGGCGGTCGAGGACGCGCCGACCGTGGTCCGCTACTCCAAGGGCGCGGTCGGCCCCGCGGTCAAGGCGGTCGGCACGGTCGGCGGCATGGACGTACTGCGCGAGGCCAAGACCCAGAGCGACGGCGGCACACCGGACGTCCTGCTGGTCTCCGTCGGCGCGCTCGCCCCGATGTGCCTGGAGATCGCCGACCTGCTCGACGCCCAGGGCATCACCACCACCGTCGTCGACCCCCGCTGGGTCAAGCCCGTCGACGAGGCCCTGCCCGGCCTCGCCGCCGGCCACAAGGTCGTCGTCACGGTCGAGGACAACGGACGCGTCGGGGGAGTCGGCTCCGCCGTCGCCCAGGCCCTGCGCGACGCGAACGTGGACGTGCCGCTGCGCGACTTCGGCATTCCGCAGCAGTTCCTGGACCACGCGAACCGCAGGGAGGTCATGGCCGAGATCGGCCTGACCGCCCCGGACATCGCACGCCAGGTGACCGGCCTGGTCAGCCGGCTGCAGGGGCGCTACGCCGACGAGCCCGCGCCGCAGGTCGCGAGCGACTGACGCCGCTCCCCGTCCCTCCTGTGACACCGGGCCGGGCGACACCCTTACGGGTGATCGCCCGGCCCTTCTGCCGAGGTGTAGGCGCGCCAGATCCGGTCACACGCATCCGCGAGTGCTGTGATGCAGGAACAACTGTGGAGGTGCGCCGGTGGACGTGGGCGGTAACGCTGCAAAGGGTCGAAGCGGGTTCTTTCGGGCCAAATCAGTCGAAGACTCCCTGAAGGACACCGAGGAGCCGGAGCACGCGCTCAAGAAGTCGCTGTCCGCTCTCGACCTCACCGTCTTCGGTGTCGGTGTCATCATCGGCACCGGCATCTTCGTCCTCACGGGCAAGGTGGCGAAGGAGAGCGCGGGCCCGGCGGTCGCCCTGTCCTTCGTCGCCGCCGGCGTGGTCTGCGCGCTCGCCGCCCTGTGCTACGCGGAGTTCGCCTCCACCGTGCCGGTGGCCGGGTCCGCGTACACCTTCTCCTTCGCGACCCTCGGCGAACTGCCCGCCTGGATCATCGGGTGGGACCTCGTGCTCGAACTGGCGCTGGGCTGCGCCGTGGTCGCCGTCGGATGGTCCGGGTACATGCGCTCGATCCTGGACAACTGGGGCTGGCACCTGCCGTCCGCGCTGTCCGGCGGCACGCAGGACGGCTTCCACTTCGACCTGCTGGCCTTCCTGCTGGTGGCCGCGCTCACCGCCATCCTGGTCGCCGGGATGAAGCTCTCGGCCCGCGTCACCTCCGTGGTCGTCGCCATCAAGCTGGCCGTGGTGCTGATCGTGATCATCGTGGGCTCCTTCTTCATCAAGGGCAGCAACTACGCGCCGTTCGTCCCGCCCGCCGTCTCGTCCGAGGGCGCGGCGGCCGGCATCGACGCCCCGCTCATCCAGCTGATCTCCGGCTTCACGCCCTCCCAGTTCGGCGTCATGGGCATCTTCACCGCGGCGGCCGTGGTCTTCTTCGCCTACATCGGCTTCGACATCGTCGCCACCGCCGCGGAGGAGACCAGGAACCCGCAGCGGGACGTGCCGCGCGGCATCCTCGGCTCGCTGCTGATCTGCACCGTGCTGTACGTCGCCGTCTCCATCGTCGTCACCGGCATGCAGCACTACAGCCGGCTGTCGGTGGACGCGCCGCTGGCCGACGCCTTCAAGGCAGTCGGCCACCCCTTCTGGGCGGGCCTGATCGCCTTCGGCGCGGTGGTGGGCCTGACGACGGTCTGCATGATCCTGCTGCTCGGGCAGAGCCGGGTCTTCTTCGCGATGAGCCGCGACGGTCTGCTGCCGCGCTTCTTCTCCCGGGTCCACCCCACGCGGGGCACGCCGTACCGCTCGACCATCCTGCTCGGCGGCATCGTCGCGATCGTCGCGGGCTTCACCTCCATCGAGGAACTGGCCGAGCTGGTGAACATCGGCACCCTGTTCGCCTTCGTCGTCGTCGCCATCGGCGTCGTGGTGCTGCGCCGCACCCGTCCCGATCTGCCGCGCTCCTTCCGTACCCCGTTCGTGCCATGGCTCCCCGCGGTGTCGGTGCTCGCCACGCTGTGGCTGATGCTCAACCTGCCGGCCGAGACCTGGCTGCGGTTCGCCGTCTGGATGGTCCTCGGCTTCATCCTCTACTTCCTGTACGGCTACCGGCACAGCAGGCTCCAGGGGCCGGCCCGGCAGGGGTGAGCTGACGCACGCCGAGGGCGCCCGGTACGTTGGGCGCGTGCCGACCCGCCCCGAGACCGCCCGCGCCGCCGTGCCCGCGTTCCCGGGACGGCGGGCGAGCGCGGCCCCGTCCCCGGCGCCCTCGGGACCCCGCTGGTCCTCGTGGACCGTGCTGCTCCCGCTGCTGACCCTCGTGGCGGCTCTGGTGCATCTGCCCTCCTTCCTCCGCCCGGTCTGGAACCCCGACGAGGGGTTCCTGGCGACCCAGGCGCGGGTGCTGGCCTCCGGCGGTGTGCTCTACGAGACGGTCGTGGACCGCAAGCCACCGTTCGTGCCCTGGCTCTACCAGGGGGCCTTCGCCCTCTTCGGCGACGGCTCGCTGTGGCCCCTGCGGGTGGCGGCGGTCGCCGCGCACGTGGTGACGGCAGCGCTCCTCGTCGCCCTCGCCCGGCGCCGCTGGGGCGACCGGTGGGGCGCCGCCGCAGGCTTCGGCTATCTGCTGCTGTCGGTGGGTCTGGCGCCCGAGGACACCCAGGCGGCCATCTTCGAGGTCTTCACCCTGCCGTGGACGGTCGCCGCCGTGCTCTGCGCCGACCGCGGGCGCTGGGGCGCCGCCGGGGTGGCGGTGGCGGGGGCGGCGCTGACCAAGCAGACCGGCGCCGCGGTGCTCCTCCCGGTGCTGTGGATGCTGTGGCAGGCCCGGCGGGGGAGTGCGGCAGCGCCCGCCCGGGCGCCGGCGGGCGCCGGTGCGTGGGCCCGGCTGGCGGCGGGATGCGCGCTGCCCGTGACGGCCGTGGCCCTGGCGACCGGTGCGGGGCGCTTCGTCTTCTGGACCGTCACCGGCTCCGGCGCCTACCTCTCGCCCGAGGGCGCGTGGCTGCTCGCGGCCGGGCGGGGGCTCGGCAACGCCGCGATCCTCGCGGCGGCCGGGGCGGGGCTCGTGCTGCCGGCCGCCTGGCTCGCCGCGCGCCGGCGGTCCGGCGCCGGGGCCGAGCTGTGGCTCTGGCTCGCCGCGTCCGCCGTCGCCGTTTTGGCGGGCTTCCAGTTCTACGGGCACTACTACCTGCAGGCGCTGCCCCCGCTCACACTCGTCGGGGTGGCGGCGCTGCGCCGGCTGCCCGCGCGCGGCATGGCCCGCAGGGCCGCTGTGGCCTGGACGGTGCTGGCGGCAGCCGTCTTCACCGGCTGGGGCTTCGCCGCGCCGCGCGCCGAACTCGACCATGCCCGCGCGGTCGCGGAAGCGGTCCGCGCCCGCACCGGCGCCGGGGAGACCGTCCTGGTCTGGGGCATGCACCCGGAGCAGTACTGGCTCTCCGGGCGCGCACCGGCCGGCCGTTTCCTCACCGCGGGGTTCCTCACCAATTTCAGCGGCGGCCGCGGTGGGACCCGGGTCGGCGAGGAGTACGCCGTGCCGGGCGCCTGGGCGGACTTCCGCAGGGAGTTCTCCGCCGCGCCGCCGACCGTCGTCGTCGACGATTCCCGGGGCGCCCCCTACGGCGCGGCGTATGTGCCGGGCCTGCGCCGTCTGCTGGACCGGGGCGGTTACGAGCCCGTGGCCACCGTCGACGGCGCGGTGCTGTACGCGCGGCCGGAGCAGCGGTAGTCAGGCGCGCGCCGACCGCGGTCGGGGGTCGGCGGCGCGGTTCGTCGCCGCATCGGTGCGTACGATCCGCATCTCCGGAGGGATGCGGTCAGGCCGTCACCTCGGTGGTCCCGACGTCCGCGCGGGGCGGTGGGTCCAAGGCCCCGCTGCCCCGGGCCACCCTGGTGAATGCGAGAACCACGCATGGTGCCGCGACCAGGGCCGACAGCAGGAAGATCCCGCGCGGGCTCCACCACAGGACGGCCAGCGAGGCGGTGACGAAGCCGAGGACGTTGGCGAAGCTGTCCACCATCGTGTCGATGCCTTCGACCTGCCCGAGGTAGGCGGCCGGGATCCTGCTCATGTAGAGCGAGCTGACGGCGACGTTGTAGGGCGCGTTGGACAGGGCGCTGACGGCGACGCCGACGCCCAGTACGTAGACGTTCGGAGCGATGCCCATGACCACCTGGGCCACACAGAGCCCCAGCATGGACAGGGCCATGATCCTGCCGAGGTGGGTGGATCGGGCCAGCACGGTCACCGCGAGGGCCGCCACCACGGCGACGGCGCCGTTGAGCGAGTAGAGGTAGCCGAGCGAGGACGGGCCCAGGGCCAGGCTCCGGGTGATCAGGAAGATCAGCCCGTAGTTGGTGCAGGCGGTCAGGAAGGCCACGCCGTACGAGGCGAGCAGCAGGGAGCGGATCGGCGGGCTCCGCAGGATGATCCGGGTGCCGTCGACGAAGGCCGCCCAGGGCTTCGTGTCCGGCGTCCCGTCTCCATCGCCGTCGTCGACGGCGCCGTCCCCATCGGCGCCCGCGGCGGCCCCGGCCGGGGCGGCGGTCAGCTTCCGGCGCAGGACCCACAGGATGACTGCCGACACGGCGAAGGTGGCACTGTCGATGAGGAAGGCGCGACCGGCCCCGCCGAACGCCAGCGTCACCGCGGCCAGCGAGGGCCCGGCGATCTGCATCACCCACTGGCCGGTCTCCATCAGGCCGTTGGCGCGCGGCAGCCGGTCCTGCGGTACGAGCCTGGGCAGGAGCGCGAAGGAGGACGAGGAGAAGAACACCCCGATGCCGTTGCCCGACGCGACCAGCACGAGCGCCCACGCGGCGTTCCCCGTGGCGGCGCACCCGGCAAGGCCGAGGCCGACGGCGATGCGGACGAGATCCGCCACCACGAGCACGGAGTACTTGTCGTAGCGGTCCGCGATGACACCGGACACCCCGCCGAGCAGCATCCCGGGCAGAGTGGCGAGCAGTACGACGAGCAGCCGGGCACCGATCGAGCCGGAGGTCGTTTCGAACAGCCAGACGTTGACGGCCAGAAGCCGGAAGGAGTCGCCGAGCATCGAGACGGCGAAGGACGCGTAGAACAGCCCGAAGGCGCGGGGCATCCGTGTCGCGCCGGGAGCTTCCGTCGTCATGTTCTCTCTCGCTGCCTTCGGCCGATCCTCTTCTGTTCCGGAGCCGCGCCGCGAGCGGCGCATCCGGCGGGCCATTGCTCGGGGTCAGGGGCCCAGGCGACGTCGCCGACGTCGGACGGGCGGCCGGGGCATGGGCGGTACCGCGACCCGGTCCGCGACTGCGGCGACCACGGCACGGTCCGTCCGCCGATCCCCCGTTTCGTGAGACTCACCGATCAACTCCTGAACCCGGCGTGTCAGTTCTACCTCCCCGCTGTCCGCCGGCGACAGCGAATAAGAGGCCGCGCGGACAGGCGGGGTGGAGCAAGGAGCGGGTCGAGGGCCGAGTCCGGCACGGCGGAGAAGGAGGACGCGGAGCTGCGGCGACCGACAACGCGGCCAGGAGAGAGCCATCGACCCGCGACGCCGGCCCGCCTGTCCGCGCGGCCTCCGAGAGCGGCTGGGGCGGGGTGCGTCAGGCGCGTACCGAGCGAGGCCCGGTGACTGCCGCGCCGTGGGCGGTGACCCTGCGGCGCAGTTCGCGGTCGGCCGTCACGACCAGGCACAGCCGCTGCGGATCGCGGTCCGCGACGAGCTGCGCGATCAGGTCGTCGCCGCTGCCCGCCGCCGCCTCGACCCGCACTCCGGGGGCGGGCGCCACGCCCCGGGCCGCGCCCTCCACCACGAGAACGATGTCGAGCGGCGCGCGCCGGGCCCACTCGGGCACGTCCGCCCGCTCGGGCAGCCCGGTCCGCGCCAGCGCTGCCAGGGCGTCCCGCACACGCTCCGTCGCCCCCTGCCGGTCCCGCCACCATCCGTCGGGCACGGACCCCACGGTGTTGGCGGCGTCGACCACCACCAGGGGCGCTGTCCCACCGTCCATCGGCGCACCGTCCACCGGCCCACCCTCCCACAACGGCCCTCGGGCGGCTCGGGCGACCGGCGAGGGGACTGCTGCCCCGCTCCCGCCGGTGATCCGTACCCCCCACGGGGCGTGCGTGTACGCGATGGTAGAAAGTCCCGGTGAAACAGACGAAGTCCAAGCGCTGGCGGTCCTATGCCGGGACGGTGATCGTCCTGGGCGTGGTGTTCGGGGGTTCCGCCGTCCTCGGGGCCCATGTACGCAGTGAGAAGCAGCACGAGGTCAAGGCACCGGCCGGGGCCTCCGGCGAGGAACAGCTGGCGGTGCCGGTGCGGCCGACGAAGCTGCCGGTGACCCTGACCGTGTACGAGGACCTGCGCAGCCCGGAGTCGAAGGCCTTCGCCTCCGAGTACGCGGACACCCTCGCCAAGCTGGTCGCCACCGGGCAGGTGCAGATCGACTACCGTCTGGTGACGCCCACCGACGCCGCCGACGGCGGCGCCGGCTCCCTGGCCGCGGCCAACGCTGCCGCCTGTGCGCAGGACGTGGGCCGGTTCCAGGAGTTCGTCGCGCAGGTGTGGGACGCGCAGCCCGCCGACCCCCAGGACGACCCCTTCACCAGGGTCACGTTCCTCAAGGACCTGGCGAAGAAGGCGGGGGACGTGGACGAGACGCACTTCGTCCCCTGCGTCCAGGGCGGGGACCACGACGGTTGGGTGCGGCGCTCCCAGGAGGAGTTCGCCGCGGCCGGATTCACCTCCGTGCCGGTCGTGCAGGTGAACGGCGAGACGGTCACCGACCCCGCGGGCGGTGCGCCGGATCTCACGCCCGAGCAGCTGACGCGGCTGGTCGACAAGGCTGTCGCCGAGGTCGTGGAGAACACCACCGCGACCGGCTGACCACACCACCCGCTGTCATTCCGTCAGATTGACTGGAAAATCGGGTAATAAGGGCATGTGGCACTCGATCGCGAGGAGTGGTGGTGCACATGTCCACGCCGGTGTTCGACGAGGTCGGGCCGCAGCCGGGCTGCGTCTGTGAGGACTGCGCACGGCGGCGGCTGATCCGGGCGGCGACCCGCGCCACGTCCCCGTGCGCGCCACCGGCCGCGGTCCCCGCCGCGCTGGTCCTCCTGGCCACGGGGGGTGCCGCCGTCATGGCGCCCGCCGCGGTGGCCGCCCCGGCGCAGGACGCCGGCCAGGCCGCGCCCGCCGGTCGGACCCAACAGGCGCGGCCGGACCTGGCCGGCGCCACGGCCCCGCTGCGGCTGACCCGCGACCAGGTCATCCAGCGGGCCCGGCGCTGGGTCGACGCGGGCGTCCCGTACGACATGGGCCGCCGCTGGCGGGACGGCTACCGGCAGGACTGCTCGGGATTCGTCTCCATGGCCTGGGGCCTGGGCAGCAGCCAGTGGACCGGTACCCTGCCGCGCTACGCCGAACGGATCGGCCGCGACGAGCTCGAACCGGGCGACATCCTGCTCTTCCACAACCCCCGCGACCCCGTGGACGGCTCCCACGTCACGATCTTCGGGGGCTGGGCGAACGCCGCGCACACCCGCTACGTGGCCTACGAGCAGACCCGGCCGCGGGCCCGCGTGCGCACGACGCCGTACGCCTACTGGGACCACTCCAAGCGCTATGTCCCCTACCGCTACAAGTACCTGCGCGGCGAGGGCCCAGGCGACCTCTACGACGACCTCTACGGGGAGCTCGCCGGCGACCTCGGCCTCGGCGACCTGGCCTCCGGGGGCTACCCGGGCAGCTGGTCCTTCGGGCCCGGCGCCACCAACGGCTATGTCACCCGGCTCGGCACGATGCTGCGGCAGCGCGGCGCGGGCGCCTACTACGCCGACGGTCCCGGGCCCCGCTGGAGCGACGCCGACCGCCGCGCCACCCGGGCCTTCCAGCGCGCCCAGGGCTGGGAGGGCGACCAGGCCGACGGCTTCCCGGGTCCCCTGACGTGGCGTTACCTGATCCAGGGCGCGGGGTCCGACATCGGCGGCAGCCGCCCGGCGGCGCCCCCGGCCTACCCGGGCATCGACGCCTTCAGGCCCGGCCGGTCGAGCCCGCATGTGCTCGCGCTGGGACGGCGGCTGGCTGCTAAGGGCTTCGGCCGGTTCTACGCGATGGGCCCCGGTCCCCGCTGGGGTGAGGCCGACCGGCGCGCGGTGGAGGCCTTCCAGCGGTCACTGGGCTGGTCGGGAAGCCAGGCGGACGGCTACCCGGGCCCCGGGACGTGGAGGCGGCTGTTCTCGTGACGATCACCGCTCAGGGGAGCCCGGCCGAACTCCCCGCCCCCGCCCAGGCCCCCGCCGTGGACGCGGCCCCCGGCCCGGCCGCCGCGGCGCCGCTGCCCGAGATCGCCGAGCGTCCGGGGCGCTGCCTGCCCGGCGGCGTCGCCGTGCTCACGGCCCTGGCGGTCGCCGCCGGCACGGCCGCGCTCCTGCTGGGCCCCGCCGGGTCGTCGCCCGTCCTGCGCGGCAGCGCCGCGGCCTTCCTCGCGGCGGTCGCCGCCCTGACCGCGCTCGGCCTGGTCCGAGGCCGTCCCGGCGCCGTCTGGCTGCTGTCCCGGCACGGCGCCTACCGCGGCACCGTCCGCCGCACCGGGCTGCTGTGGATCAGCCCGCTGCTCCTCCGCCGGCGGGTCGACACCAGCCTGCGCCACTGGCGCAGCAGCCCCATCGAGGCCACCGACGCCAAGGGCATCCCGCTCCGGACGACGGTCCTGGTGGTGTGGCGGGTCCGGGACACCGCCCGGGCCGCCTTCACCGTCCACGACCATGTCCGCTACCTGCGCGAGCAGGTCGAGGCCGCGGTCGCGCGGTGTGTGTCCCGGCTGCCCGCCGACGACTTCCACGGCCCGGGTCCCACGCTGCGCGACGCCGACCGCCTCGCCGACGACCTCACCCGGAGCCTCGTCGAGGACCTGCGGCCGGTCGGGGTCGAGGTGTTCTCCGCCCGGCCCGTCCGCGTCGACTACGCCCCCGCCGTGGCCGCGGCCATGCGCCGCGCCCAACTCGCCGCACTGGACGCCCGTCACCGCCGGGCCGCCCTGGACGACGCCCTCACCGCCGTCGGCGAGACCGTGCGGGGTCTCCTCGACCGCGGCCTGGTCGACCTCGAAGACTACGAACGCAAGGCGCTGGTACGGGATCTGACGGTCGCCTACTGCACCGCGCGGGCCGTGGAGGGGCCGCCGCCCGCCGGGTGAGCCTCAGTTGGAGGTCGTGGACTCCAGCACCGACCGGGGGACAGCGGTGTCCTCCCGGATCGCCTTCCACAGCCGGGACGCCTGCGGCTCGGCGGCCACCACGCGGTTGGGGTCGACCTTGTCGTAGGCCACCGGCAGCATGACCGTGCGCAGGTGGTCCGGGTCGAGCCCCTGCAGGCTGCGCCCGAAGTCGGCCAGCTTCCGCAGGGAGCCCAGACCGGAGTCGGTCGTCAGGGAGCGGGTGGCCGAGTCGGCGACGCGGTAGGCCTTGGCGGGGCTGCCGAGCAGGTTCTGCCGCTTGACCTCGTCGAGGGTAGCCAGCAGGAACTGCTGCTGCAGCCCGATGCGGCCGAGGTCGCTGCCGTCGCCGATGCCGTGGCGGGTGCGGACGAAGGCGAGCGACTCGGTGCCGTCGAGGCGGTGCGTGCCGGCCTCCAGGTCCAGGCCGCTGGACGTGTCGTGGATGGTCTTGTCGAGGGTGATTGTGACCCCGCCGAGGGAGTCCACGAGATCCTGGAAGCCGGCGAAGTCCACCTCGACGTAGTGGTCGATCCTGACGCCCGAGATCCGCTCGACGGTCTTCACCACGCAGGCCGGGCCGGCCAAGGTGTAGACCGAGTTGAACATCACGCGCCTCGCGGACGGCAGCGGGCTCCCGTCGCGGGCGGTGCACTCGGGACGTGTGATCAGGGTGTCCCGCGGGATGCTCACCGCGACGGCGCTCGTGCGGCCCTCGGGGATGTGGAGGACCATGGCCGTGTCCGAGCGGGCGGTGCCGCCGGTGTCGCCGCCCGCCAGGCCCTTGTTGGCGCCCGAGCGGGAGTCGGAGCCGAGCACCAGGATGTCCATGGCGCCGGTGGCGAGCTTCTCGGGGCGGTCCGGCCCGAGTTCCTGTTCCAGGTCGATGCTGCTGAGGTTGGAGTCCAGGCGCTGGTAGGCCCACCAGGCGCCGCCCCCGGTGAGCAGGATCAGGGCCAGGAGCGTCCATATGACGACCCTGCGGATCCGCCGGCCGCGGGACCCGCCCGCCTTCGCGGCCGGGGCGGCCGGGACGGTCTCGTGAACGGTGTCGGTGGCGTGCGGCATTGCGTGCGAAGTCCTCCGTGGTGCGCGGTCCCGGGAACCGGTCGCGACGCCGGGCGCCGCAGCCCTCCCTCTCGTGGCCGAGATCCGCGGAAGTGTAGCCCGCGTGCATATCATGAGAAGAATCGGGTGTTCTGATGGCGAACAACCAACGGGGCCGAGGGGGGCCGCACGTCATGAGGGGTGGAGCGGCACGCGCCGCGCGACGTCGGCCGGCGGCCCGGCGGGCGGCCGGCCCCTCGGGCGCCGCGGACACCGGGGAAGCGGCGACCGGCGCGGCCGCCGGAACCTGGCTGGTGCGCGGCGCCGACGGCAGGCTCACCGCCTACGCCCCCGGCCGGGACGGCCTGCTCCGGTGGACGCAGACCGCACCGGGCGGCGACGAGTGGACGGGTCCGCGCTTCTTCCCGGCCGCCGGTCTCACGGATCTGTCGGTGGTTCGGGGCCCCCAGGGATTCGTGCACTTCGTGGGCCGCCGCGAACGTCCGCTGCCCGACGGCGGGGTGACGGTGGACGTGGCCTACGCGCTGCAGTACCAGACGGGGCGCCCACTGACGGAGTGGGTGTCGGTGGGCAACCCGCACAAGGACCCGGGGCTGGCCGTGCGGCTGGGCGCGCCGGCGGCCGCCGTCGACGCCGCGGGCACGGTGCACGTCTTCGTGCGTACCGCTGACGGCGGCGTCATGCTCCGGCGCGAGGGCAGGGGCGGCGCCTGGGAACCCTGGCGGGACCTGCGCGGTCACGGTGTCCGTGACGGGCTCTGTCCCGTCGTCTCGCCGGACGGCCGCATCGAGTTGCTGGCGCCCACCGCCACCTCGGCCCTGTATTGGACCCAGTCGGAGGCCGGCGGGGCACTGCGGCGCTCCCTCGACATGATCCCGGCACCGGCGCCGGGATCGCTCACCGCGCTCGTGACCGCTCCGGACAGGCTCACCTACCTCTGGACCGATGCGGCGGGCTCCGGCCTCGTCGCCCACCGACTGGGGGGCTGGGTCGTCCCGCTGGGCGGCAGCCCGGCCGCCGACACGGGCAACGCGGTGCTGCGTACGGTGCTGGACGGCCAGGACTGCATGGTGGTGGCCCACCGGGGACGGGACGGGAGCGCGATGGTCGCGGTCTGCCGTACGGAGGCCGAGGCCTCCGGGACGTGGTGGGTCGACACCGGCGTGCCCTGTCTCGGGACGCCTTCCCTGGCCACCGACGCCCAGGGACGTGTCGTGCTCGCCCTGCTGGGTCCCGACGGAGGGCTCCGGGTGGCACGGCAACGCGAGGAACCCGGCCTCACTCTGGCCGCGTGGGCGCGCGTCTGAGGCGGCGGTCGAGCCCGGGGGCGCCAACACGGCCCGCCCCCATGTCGGACATACCGCCTGGAATCGCAGGTCAAGCCTTGACCGTATCCAGGACATGAGATTGTGTTCACCCCGTGAGGGTTTCCTGTTAAACCATCGCGATGCCACGGGGGAGACCCGCGGACCCGCTCGCTCATCAGGCGTGGACGCGGCATTCGGGGCGGGGTTCGGCACGTCCGGCGTCTGGTGCCGGACCGTGCGAGTTGCTTGAGTGGGAGTGATGGGTGCCTGTGCGCCGGCGGCTGAGTGTTGTCGTGCCCTTCCAGGACGTCGAGATCTATCTCGAGGAATGCCTGGAGTCGATCGCCCGGCAGACTTTCGGGGATCTCGAAGTGATCCTCGTCGACGACGGATCGACTGACGCGTCGACGGAGATCGCCCGGGACTTCTGTGCCCGTGACTCCCGCTTCCGGCTGATTCGCCAGGAGCCGCACGGTCCCGGTCACGCCCGGAACGTCGGCATCCGCGCCACCCACCCAGGCGCCGAGTTCCTCGCTTTCGTCGACGGGGACGACGTCATCCCCGAGCACGCCTACGAAGTGCTGGTGCGCACGCTCGAGAAGTCCGGTTCGGACTTCGTGTCGGGAAACGTGCAGATGATGAACTCCAGCACGAAATGGCAGTCCCCGCTGCACCGAGGGCCGATGCAGGCCAATCGCCGCGGCACGCACATCACGAAGTTCGACGCCCTCATCTACGACCGCACGGTGTGGAACAAGGTGTTCCGGCGGTCGTTCTGGGACCACCACCGCATCGCGTTCCCCGAGGGCGTCCTGTACGAGGACTCCTGGGTCAACATGTTCGCCCACTTCAGGGCGGAGAAGGTCGATGTCGTCACGGACGTCGTGTACTTCTGGCGTCGGCGGGAAGGCGGGGCGGCCCCGTCGATCACGCAGCGCCATACGGAGATCGGCAACCTCCGGGACCGTGTGTCCGCGGTGCAGTCGGTGAGCCGATTCCTTGCCGGGCACCAGTCGCGGGAGTTCGATCTCCACAAGCGCACGTACGACCTCGCCTGCCTCAAGTCCGACCTGATGCTGCACCTCAAGGTGCTGCCCGACGCCGATGAGGAGTACAGGGACGCCTTCGTCAACTGGGCCAACCTGTTCCTGGACGAGGCCGATCCGACCATCATCCAGGAACTGCCGGCCGACGCGCGGGTCAAGTGGCTGCTGGTGCGCGAGCGAAAGCTCGACGAGCTCCTCGACGTCATCGAGTTCGAGCGCAAGGGCGGCCCGATGCCGGTGCGCCGCCGCGTCCACCGCTATCTGAACTACCCGTACCTGGGCGACCGTTCGGTGGGGCTCGACAAGAGCGCCTACCGCCTGGACAAGGAGCTGTCGCTGCACGGTTCCGTCCGCGGCGTGCGCTGGGACGAAGACGACCTCGTCATCGACGGCTCCGCCTACATACGCTTCATCAACGTGCACAAACGGCATATGTCGGTCAAGGTCATAGCGCTCCGCCACAAGAAGCAGGGCCGCCTGCTGGTCACGGCCGCGAAGACCACGTTCGATCCGCAGGCCACCGAGCAGTCCAACCAGAGCCGCTACTGCTACGACTGGTCGGGCTTCGAGGCACGGATCGACACCACCCGGCTGAAGAAGAAGGGGAAGTGGGTCGAGGGCACCTGGGACGTGGCCGCCGGGGTCCTCAGCCGCGGTCTGTTCCGCTACCGGGGCCTCACGCGCGGCACCGCCGGTACCGCCGCCAACCCGCCGTACCGCTATGTCGACAAGAACGTCCGGCTGGTCCCCGTCTTCCTGCAGGACAAGCTGAAGCTCCGGGTGGAGATCGTCCGCTGCCGCATCACCCGGCACCGGGTCGACGGCGACCACCTGGTGATCGGCGGCGTGTACCTGGGGCCCCGGGTACCGGACTGGGGCCTGTTCGGAGTGACCAGCATGGGCGGCTCGGGGCACCACGAGTCGCGGGTGGTCTTCACCCCGGGAGGCGAGGGCTGGTGCAGCTTCGTCACCCGCATCCCGCTGGACAGCCTCGTGCCCCGCTCCCGCTCGCAGGACGACAGCGCGATCCCGCAGAGCTGGAGCATGGGCAGCAACGGGTGGAAGACCACCCTGCGGGTGGAAGGCCGGAACGCGACCCTCTACCCCGTCATGGCCGAGGGCGTCGAGGACGGGCGCCACCCGATGCCGCACCGCCTGCAGACCCCGGAGGGTGACCGGGAGGTCTTCGTCCACCGCAACGGAGCCGGATACCTGGTGCTCTTCGAGCGCGCCATGCTCCCGACGGTCACGGACGTCAACTGGTGGGCGGACGGATCGCTGGAGATCGTCGGCCGGTACCCGGCGGTGGACCGCCTCTCCTCCATCGAGTTCGCCTCCGCGCACCTGGTGGCCCGCTCCCGAGCCCACGGTGCCGAGCGCGTCGTCCCGCTCGTCTGGAGCGGTCACGGGTTCCGTTCCGTCCTCACCCCGGCAGCGATGCGCACCCTGGCGGGCGACATACCGCTCGCCTCCGGACGCTGGGACTTCTTCCTCAGACGGCAGGACCCCTCCGTCGTCCCGGCGGAGGAGCGCTCCGAGGACCTCATGGTGAAGATCGAACAGGGGCTCATCGGCGGGCTCCCCCGCTCGCACACCGAGAACGACCGGACGTACGAACTGCAGGCGGAGGGGTACGACCGGCTGTCGCTGCTGGTGCACTCGGCGATGCCGGACGCTGCCCGCGGCCCGTACCGGCAGAAGCTCCTGCGCACCAGGACCTATCCCGCCGCCCGGCGCAAACCCGTCCGTCCGGCCGTGCTGTTCGACGCCTTCAAGGGGACCCAGTACTCGGACAGCCCCCGTGCCGTGCACGAGGAGATGGTGCGGCGCGGCGTCGGCCTCGAGGCCCTGTGGGCGGTCCGCGACGACCAGGTCGCGCTGCCGTCCACGGCCCGCCCGGTCCGGATGTGGTCGCCCGAGTGGTACGAGGCGCTGGCCACCTGCCGGTACATCGTCGCCAACAACCACCTTCCCGACTGGTTCGAGAAGCGCGACGGCCAGGTGGTCGTCCAGACCTGGCACGGCACCCCGCTCAAGCGCATCGGCCACGACATCGAGGCCGTCCACTTCGCGGACCGCCGCTACCTGGAGCGGGTGGAGAAGGAGGTGCGCAACTGGGACATGCTGGTGTCGCCCAACAGCTTCAGCACGCCCATCCTCCAGCGCGCCTTCCGTTTCCCCGGGGAGATGGTCGAGTCCGGGTACCCGCGCAACGACGTCCTGCGCCGATCCGATTCCGGAGAGCGCGCGGCCGCGGTGCGCCGGCGGATCGGGCTGCCCGACGGCAAGCGCGTCATCCTGTACGCGCCGACCTGGCGCGACGACCAGTTCTACGCACCCGGGAAGTACAAGTTCGACTTCCGCGTCGACCTGGACGACGCCCGTGCGCGACTCGGCCACGACCACGTCCTGCTGGTGCGCCGCCACCCCAACGTCGTGGACCCGGTGCCGCGGGCGGGGGACGGCTTCGTGTTCGACGTGTCCGACTACCCGGACATGGCGGACCTCTCTCTGATCACCGACGTGATGATCACCGATTACTCGTCGCTGATGTTCGACTTCGTGAACACCGGCCGGCCGATCCTCTTCTTCACCTACGACCTCGAGCACTACCGTGACACGCTGCGCGGTTTCTACTTCGACTTCGAGCAGTGCGCTCCCGGACCGCTGGTCTACACCTCCCGGGAACTGATCGACGCGATCAGCGACATCGACCTGGTCCAGAAGGCCTACACCGAGCGGTACCGCTGGTTCCAGGAGGAGTTCTGCGACCTGGACGACGGATACGCCTCGGTGCGGCTCACGGACCGCATCCTCGCGGCAGGCGGTGACTCCCCGCAGTCTCCGGCCCCTTGGGCGCCACCGGCCCCGGCGCGTCGCATGGGGACGCAGGGCGTCGGGAACAAGGCGCCCGAAGGCGCCGCAGGAAGCGAATACGAAGTCACGACCTGACCCCGCCGAACGACGGACGGAACCCCCGAGGGGCGTGCCCCCCGGCACGGTTCCGCCTCACCGACCGTGCGCGGGACGTCTCGTGTCGCGTCGTTGATCCAGGGAGAATGATCTCGCGCATGGCGAAGGAAGCATCGGGAGGACGTCCTACGTTCAGAGGCATCGAAGCCTCCGGGGCGTTCCCCGTCGAGTACCGGTTCGCTCACGCGAAGAACGGGAACCGCCACCTGGTGGTGGTGTTCGCGAACTTCTCGGCACCGCTCGACTACGGCTGGTCCAACGGGGTCTTCGACGGGCTGCGCGCGAACATCCTGTGGATTCGCGACCGGTTCGAGGGGATGAACAGCTACTACCTCTGCAAGGGCATGGATTTCGGGCTGGAGCAGTCCGTGGCCACCCTGGTGTGGAAGGTGATGGAGGCACTTGACCTGACACCGGACCAGTGCACCTTGTGGGGTGGCTCGAAGGGCGGGAGCGCGGCCCTCTACTTCGGTCTGAAATACGGATTCCGGAACGTCGTGTCCATGGTGCCGCAGTTCCTGGTCGGCTCCTACGTGGAGCGGTACCACCCGAAGGTCGCCCGGTTCATGATGGGTGAGGTGTCGGAGCAGAACGTGCGGATCCTCGACTCCGCCCTTCCCAACCTCGTTCGCGCCGGCGCCAACCGCGGTGCCAACCTCTACCTGCTCTCCTCCCGGCAGGACGCGCAGTACGAGGAGCAGATCGCCCCCTTCCTCGACCTGTTCCAGGACTACGAGAACGTCAACTTCATCTACAGCGACTCCCCGCTCATCGCCGATCACACGGAAGTGACCAGGCGGAACGTCCCTCCTCTCATGGGAATCGCCCACCTCCTGGTCGACGGGATCGCCCCGCGCATCGGATTCGTGCAGAACGGATTCGAGGAGCCCCGCCGCGACAGGTCCGCGATCGACTCCTACCTCGAGGCCACATCGGTTCGGCAGGGCCAGGCGATCGCGGCGCCGGTCGTCGTGACTCCGGTCGACGGCCGGCAGGTGCCCGCAGGCGCCGTGCGGATCTCGGGGACCGCCCCCGGCGCCGTCCGTGTCAGCCTGTGGGAGAACGGCCGGTACCTGGGCTCGGGTGCGGTCGGCACCGAGGGCACGTGGTCGTGGGAACCCGACCGGCCGTGGAGCGAGGGCACGCACCTGGTCAAGGTCTTCGCCGTGGACGCCCGGGGCTACGAGTCCGCACGGACCCAGGTCGCCATCTCCGTCACGCAGGAGCCGGCGGCGTCCGTGTTCCCAGCGCCCACGGACCGTGAGCTGCACGACGGAGTCGCCCGCTTCACGGGGTGACGCACCCTGAACGCCAGCGAGGGCCGTACGGGATCACTTCCTCCGTACGGCCCTCCCTTCACAGCACTGCGGCAGTCGGCGTCACGCCGGCACGCTCGCCATGCCCGGAGGCAGGAACCGCTTGCCGTTCACCCGCTCCGAGACGCCCTCGCGGTCCAGGTACGGCGTGATGCCGCCCAGGTGGAAGGGCCAGCCCGCACCGGTGATCAGGCTGAGGTCGATGTCCTGCGCCTCGGCGACGACGCCGTCCTCCAGCATGATGCCGATCTCCCGCGTCACCGCGTCCAGGACGCGGTCGCGCACCTGCTGCTCCGTCAGGACGGTGTCGCCCTGCACCAGGAGCGCGGCGACCTCGGGGTCCAGTTCCGGTGTGCCGGAATCGTAGACGTAGAAGCCGCGCTTGCCCGCCTCGACGACGGCCGCGAGGTTCGGGGAGACCGTGAAGCGGTCCGGGAAGGCGGCGTGCAGCGTCTGGGAGACGTGCAGACCGATCGCCGGGCCGACCAGTTCCAGCAGCACCAGCGGGGACATCGGCAGGCCGAGCGGCTCGATGGCCTTCTCGGCGGTCTCGATCGGGGTGCCGTCGTCGATGATGTTCTGGATCTCGCCCATGAAGCGGGTGAGGATGCGGTTGACCACGAACGCGGGGGCGTCCTTGGTCAGCACCGCGGTCTTCTTCAACTTCTTCGCCACGGCGAACGCGGTGGCCAGCGCCGCGTCGTCGGTCTCCGCGCCGCGCACGATCTCCAGCAGCGGCAGCACCGCCACCGGGTTGAAGAAGTGGAAGCCGACGACCCGCTCCGGGTGCTCCAGCTTGGAGGCCATCTCGCTGACCGAGAGGGAGGAGGTGTTGGTGGCCAGGATCGTCTCCGGCTTCACCACCGCCTCGACTTCGGCGAAGACCTGCTGCTTGACGCCGATCTCCTCGAAGACCGCCTCGATGACGAAGTCCGCGTCGCCGAAGGCGGCGTCCTTGTCGAGCGAGCCGGAGACCAGGCCCTTCAGACGGTTCGCCTTGTCGCGGTTGACGCGGCCCTTGAGGAGCAGCTTGTCGATCTCGCCGTGGACATAGCCGACGCCCTTGTCCACCCGCTCCTGGTCGATGTCGGTGAGCACCACCGGCACCTCCAGACGGCGCGCGAAGAGCAGCGCGAGCTGCGAGGCCATCAGACCGGCGCCGACCACGCCCACCTTCGTGACCGGACGCGCCAGGCTCTTGTCCGGCGCGCCGGCCGGGCGCTTGGCGCGCTTCTGCACCAGGTTGAAGGCGTAGACACCGGCGCGCAGCTCACCGCCCATCATGAGGTCCGCCAGCGCCTCGTCCTCGGCGGCGAAGCCGGCCGACAGGTCGCCGTCCTTGGCGGCGGCGATGATGTCCAGCGCCCGGTACGCCGCCGGAGCGGCGCGGTGCACCTTGGAGTCGGCGAAGGCGCGGCCCTTGGCGACGGCCTCGTCCCACGCCGCCCCGCGGTCCATGTCGGGGCGGACGACCTGGATCTGGCCCTTGAGGACGGCTGCGGTCCACGAGAGCGACTGCTCGAGGAAGTCCGCGCCGTCGAACAGGGCGTCGGCGATCCCGAGGTCGTAGACCTGGCCGCCCTTCAACTGCCTGTTCTGGTTGAGCGAGTTCTCGATGATGACGCTCACCGCGCGCTCGGCGCCGATGAGGTTCGGCAGCAGGGTGCAGCCGCCCCAGCCGGGGACCAGGCCCAGGAAGACCTCGGGAAGCGAGAACGCCGGGATCGCCGACGAGACGGTGCGGTACGTGCAGTGCAGCCCGACCTCGACGCCGCCGCCCATGGCCGCGCCGTTGTAGTACGCGAAGGTCGGGACCCCGAGCGACCGCAGACGGCGGAAGACGTCGTGGCCGCCCCTGCCGATGGCCAGCGCGTCGTCACGGCGCTTCAGCAGCTCGATGCCCTTGAGGTCGGCGCCGACCGCGAAGATGAACGGCTTGCCGGTGATGCCGACGCCGACGACGGCGCCGTCCGCGGCCTCCTTCTCGACCTGGTCGAGGGCGGTGTTGAGGTTCGCCAGCGACTGCGGGCCGAAGGTGGTCGGCTTGGTGTGGTCCAGGCCGTTGTCCAGGGTGATGAGCGCGAAGCGCCCGGCGCCCAGCGGAAGGTCGAGGTGGCGCACGTGCGCCTGCGTCACGACCTCGTCCGGGAAGAGCTCGGCCGCTCCCTTGAGGAGCTCGGCGGTGGTGGTCACTTGCTGCCTCCGTCGAAGTGCGGGTTCTCCCAGATCACGGTGCCGCCCATACCGAAGCCGACGCACATGGTGGTCAGGCCGTAGCGGACGTGCGGCTGCTGCTCGAACTGACGGGCCAGCTGCGTCATCAGGCGCACGCCGGAGGATGCCAGCGGGTGGCCGAAGGCGATGGCGCCGCCGTACTGGTTCACGCGCGGGTCGTCGTCGGCGATGCCGTAGTGGTCCAGGAAGGCCAGCACCTGCACGGCGAAGGCCTCGTTGATCTCGAACAGGCCGACGTCGGAGATGGACAGGCCCGCCTTGGCGAGCGCCTTCTCGGTCGCCGGGATGGGGCCGAAGCCCATGACCTCGGGTTCGACGCCCACGAAGGAGTACGAGACCAGCCGCATCCGCACCGGCAGGCCCAGCTCCTCGGCGACGTCCTCGGCCGCGATGAGGGAGGCGGTGGCGCCGTCGTTGAGGCCCGCCGAGTTGCCCGCGGTGACCCGCCCGTGGGCGCGGAACGGGGTCTTGAGGGCCGCCAGGCCCTCCAGCGTGGTACCCGGGCGCATCGGCTCGTCCGCGGTGGCCAGGCCCCAGCCGGTCTCTCCGGCCTCGGGGGAGGTGCGGCGCACCGAGACGGGCACCAGGTCCTGCTGGATCGTGCCGTCGGCGTACGCCTTCGCCGCCTTCTCCTGGCTGCGGACGGCGTACTCGTCGGCCCGCCGCCTGGTCAGGTGCGGGAAGCGGTCGTGCAGGTTCTCCGCCGTCATCCCCATGAACAGGGCGGACTCGTCGACCAGTTTCTCGGACACGAAGCGCGGGTTCGGGTCCACGCCCTCGCCCATCGGGTGCCGGCCCATGTGCTCCACGCCGCCCGCGAGCGCCAGGTCGTACGCGCCGAAGGCGATGCCGCCGGCGACGCTGGTGACCGCGGTCATCGCGCCCGCGCACATGCGGTCGATGGAGAAACCGGGCACCGACGTGGGAAGTCCCGCCAGGATCGCGGCCGTACGGCCCAGGGTCAGCCCCTGGTCGCCGATCTGGGTGGTGGCGGCGACGGCGACCTCGTCGATGCGCTCCGGGGGGAGCGACGGGTTGCGCCGCAGCAGCTCCCGGATGGA
Organism: Actinacidiphila sp. bgisy167; assembly: GCF_965342175.1. GTDB lineage: Bacteria > Actinomycetota > Actinomycetes > Streptomycetales > Streptomycetaceae > Actinacidiphila. The sequence continues at coordinate 20,837 of NZ_CBDRBL010000014.1, read as the reverse complement.
CTTGATGACCAGGTCGTCGGCACGGGTCTCGTGGTAGATGCCCTTCGGGCCCGCCTTGCCGAACGGGGTGCGGACGCCGTCGACGAAGACGACGTCCCTAGCGGTACGAGGCACGTTGGCTCTCCTCAAGGTGCGGGTTCGCTTGCCGCGGGCAGGAAATGGCGGCTCCGCGCACCATGCTACTCGTGGGTAACCGATGTGCCCAGTGCGGGTGCGCGGCGTCACACGTTCGGTCGCCCCCGGGGTTCTCGCGTGCGGCCGTTCGTGCTGTTGGATGTGTTCCCCGCTCTTCCGCCTCACCCCCTACCCCGGCCTCCGGCCGGGGCGCCCCCTACCCGGCCCCGGTCTCCTGTCCCGGATCCACGGTGCGAAGCAGCCGCCACGCTCTGACGGTGACCCCGTTGCTTCGCACCTGGCCATTTCGTTAGGCCGAACGCCCGTGTCTGAGCCGTCCATGACAGAGTGGTGCTGGCGGCTCAACGGATCACGCTGGCAAGCCACTCGCTGAGCGGGTCATGGACCGGATCACCGGCACGACCGTCTGGGCGCCGGAGCTGGCCCGCCGCCCGCCCAGTGGGGCCGTTCTCACAGGCAGCGGCTACCTTGCAGCTCGGCACAGAACCAAGGCAGGTTGCAGGAAGCGGAGCGGCAATGGTCGTCGAGGTGGGGTACGCGCAGGCGTGGAACCTGGAGGCTTGTGCGCCCTGGCGGCCGATATCCGCCGAGGAGGCCCGGGAGCGGGATGCCGCCGGGCTTCCGTACGTGGTGGTGTACCGGGAGCCGGACCGGGAGGTTCCGCTGGAAGTCCGGCTCGTCTCCTGGCGGGACCACTACGTCGGGCTGTGGGTCTACGACGCCCAGGGCCGCCGCACCTACGACCTGGACATGCGGCTGCTGGACGATCCGTCGCGGCTGCTGCGCCGGTACTCTGTCGGCTGGTACTACACAGGCCCAGAGATGGCGGAGTTCGACAACGCGTGCCCACGCATCGCCGTGGACCTCTTCCCGGACGGGAGGGGCCGACGGACGGAGGAGCGGCAGGGGCAGGGCGGGGGCTCCTCCGCCACCTCGCCCGGACTCCTGGACGCCGAGCGCTGGATGGACCGCCCCGCCTTCGGGGAGTGGCCGCTGCTCTCGGCCCAGGTACACGGGCTCATTGAGCCGCCGGCCTTCGAGGCGGCTGAGGTGGCCGAGGCAGCCGAGCCAGGTGGCGGAGACGCCCCCGCTACCTGCTGGCGTCCGCCACGCCCCGCGCAGCCCGGGCCGATCAACGAGTTGTTCCGGCCCGGGGTGCGCGTGACCGACGGGTACCACCCCGAGATGACCGTCGTGGAGCCGCGCCGGGTCGGCACCCTGCGCGTACCCAGCGGGCTGCTGGCCGTCTCCGGCCCGGACCTCGACCACGGCGACGGGCCGCGCATTACGGTCCCCGTCCCGCCCGGGGAGTACGTACTCGACGAGGCGCGGGTCCGCTTCAGCTACCACTGCGAGTGGCGGGACGCCGAGGTCACGACTACGGATCCCACGGCCGTCCGCCTGCTCGTCAGCGAGACCCCCGCAGCGACCTGGGAGATGGCCCTCGGCCCGGATGACGATCCGCGGCTGTTCATCGAGCAGCAGATAGTCGGCTTCGACACCGACGGCGCCACCGGCTGCTTCGCCGACGCCGGGGCCTGGGAGCCGCTCATCGCACTCTTCGAGCGGGGGCTGATCCGGGGGGAGTCGGACCTGGACGGGTACGAGGACATCGACGACGGCTCCATGTTCACGCTGCGCACCTGGGACGAGGCTTCCGGCGGCGAGCTCATGTCCTTCGCGACGACCGGGGACGGTACCTACCCGGTGTGGGTCGGCCGTTCCGAGGCCGGTGAGGTAATCGGTGTCGTGGTGCTGGTGGAGGGGATGCCCGAGCTGCTCCCGGAGCGGGACGGAACCCCCACCGATGCGGCCGTGTAGGCAGGGGCCCGCCTGCGGCCGCAGTCGCCAGCCTGGTTGTAGCTGGTGACGATCTCGGCAGCACGGTTCACAACGCTCGGCGCCTGGAGTCCGGGGTACATGTACCCATCAGGTCAGCGGCGGGTGCCTCCCGAATTGGTGAGCATCGACTGGCCGCCTTCGGGGTGCCTCCCGCGCTCATCGACAGACAACTCCCGTTCTCGTGGACAAAGCCAAGAAACCCGTCGCTAGCCGGAGATCGCCGGGCAGGGCCGCCGTAAGGGCCCCGAGCCTTCGAAAACGCCTTCAGAGACCCGGCTGGTCGACAACCTGCGACCACCGTTTCCACACCCCTCCCGTTGTGTGGTCGCATGATGGCCGGTAGAGAGTCGGCAAGGCACTTCGGGCGACCCCGGACCGTCTCCGAACCCCCATGGCACGAGGGGGTGTGGCGGGTGGTGCCCCGGCAGGCGACGAGCGGTCGGGTGCCGGGGCCGAACGTCGTGGGGCGGCGCCGCCGGCGCGCCGAGGTGGGGGCGCCCCGGCCGAAGGCCCGGGGCGTACCCCGGCGCGGCCCCGACCCGCAACGACCGCGCGAGGCGGTCACTGACCGCCCGGGTGGGGGGGCAGCCCCGGCCGCAGGGGGCACCCTCCGGGTTACGCGGAGGGCGCCGCCGCCAGTGCCGCCGTGAGGATCGGCGTCGTGAGCTCGACCTGCCACGGACGCGCGCCGGCCTCCTGGAGGAAGGCCGCGACGGACTCGGGGCCGTGATCGCGCGGGGGCGCCCAGCACAGGCGGCGGACCGTGTCCGGGGTGACCAGGTTCTCCTGAGGGAGGTTCAGCTGCTCCGCCAGTGCCGAGACCGCCGCCCGTGCCGCGGAGAGCCGTGCGGCCGCGGCCGGGTCCTTGTCGGCCCAGGCGCGCGGCGGCGGCGGGCCGGCGTAGGCGGGGCCGGGCTGCGGCAGGTCCCGCTCGGGGAGGCTCCGGGCGTGGTCGATCGCGGCCTGCCACTGCTCCAGCTGGCGCCGCCCCATGCGGTGCCCGAACCCGGGGAGCGCGGCGAGCGCGTGCGCGTTGGGGGTGGCCTCCAGCGACGCGGTGACGATCGCCGCGTCGGTGAGGACCCGGCCCGGGGAGACGTCCCGCTCGCGGGCGATGCGGTCCCGTAGGTTCCACAGCTCGCGCACGACCGCCAACTGGCGGCGCCGGCGCACCTTGTGCATGCCGGAGGTGCGGCGCCAGGGGTCGACCCGGGGCGGGGGCGGCGGCGCCGCGGCGATGGCCGCGAACTCCTGCAACGCCCATTCCAGCTTGCCTTGCGCGCGCAGTTCCTCCTCCAGCGCGTCGCGCAGGTCCACCAGGAGCTCGACGTCGAGCGCCGCGTAGCGCAGCCACGGCTCGGGCAGCGGGCGGGTGGACCAGTCGACGGCGGAGTGCCCCTTCTCCAAGGCGTAGCCGAGGACGTTCTCCACCATCGCCCCCAGCCCGACCCGGGCGAAGCCGGCGAGGCGGCCGGCCAGCTCGGTGTCGAACAGACTGGTGGGGCGCATGCCCGCCTCGTCGAGGCACGGAAGGTCCTGGGTGGCGGCGTGCAGCACCCACTCCGTGCCGTCGAGCGCGGCGCTCAGCGCCGACAGATCCGGACAGGCGACGGGGTCGATCAGCGCGGTCCCTGCCCCGGCGCGGCGCAGCTGGACCAGATAGGCCCGCTGGCCGTAGCGGTAGCCGGATGCGCGCTCGGCGTCGACGGCGACAGGTCCGGAGCCCGCGGCGAAAGCCGCGACGACGTCGGCGAGGGCCTCCGGGCTTGCGGTCACCGGCGGGATTCCCTCGCGCGGGTCCAGCAGCGGGACCGGCGCCGGCAGTGCTTCTGTTGCGGTCTCTCGGGCGTCGGTCACCAGTCAAGAGTATCCGTGTGCGGAAGGAGCCCGCCGACGGAACGTTCCGTCGGCGGGTGCACCCGGGATATGGCGCCGCTCAGTGGATGATGCCGGTACGCAGCGCGACGGCGACCATGCCCGCGCGGTCACCGGTGCCCAGCTTGCGGGCGATCCGGGCGAGGTGGCTCTTCACGGTCAGCGCGGACAGCCCCATGGAGACGCCGATCGCCTTGTTCGACTGGCCCTCGGCGACCAGCCGGAGCACCTCCACCTCGCGGCCCGACAGCTCGCGGTACCCGCCGCCGTGGCCGGGGGCGCCCGGCGGGCGGCGCTGCAGCCGCTGCCCGGCCGGACCGAGGGGAACGGCGCCGGGCCGGCCGGGGATGCCGAGGTTGGTGCGGGTGCCGGTGACGACGTAGCCCTTCACACCGCCGGCGAGGGCGTTGCGCACGGCGCCGATGTCGTCGGCGGCGGAGAGGGCCAGGCCGTTGGGCCAGCCCGCGGCACGGGTCTCGGCGAGCAGGGTGAGCCCGGAACCGTCGGGGAGGTGTACGTCGGCGACGCAGATGTCTCGGGGGGTGCCCACCCGGGGCCTGGCCTCGGCGATGGAAGACGCCTCGATCACATCGCGCACCCCGAGCGCCCACAGGTGGCGCGTGACGGTGGAACGTACGCGGGGATCGGCGACCACCACCATCGCCGTCGGCTTGTTGGGGCGGTAGGCGACCAGGCTTGTGGGGTGCTCGAGAAGAACCGACACCGGGCCTCCTGGGACATTGGCTGGAAGGGTCACAGGTTCCTTCGGCAGCAACTTCGCCCGGCTTTAGAGAATGATCACGACTTGTTTAGTAACAATTCCGGCAATTCGGACGCGCTGTCGAGCAGCGTCGATCGAAGGTGTGAAGATCGCGGTCATCGCGTGTCAGAGCTTGTTGACGACGGTAAAGCGGCCGGCCGGCGGGCGCGGCCGTCCTCAGTGCGGCTGTGTGCGCGGCTGCGGCCGTCCTCAGCGCGGCTGCTGCGGACCGCGCCGCTTCGGCAGCGGCACCACCGAGGGGCCGCCTGCCGGGGGGCAGGAGGGCTCGGAGGGCGCGGGCGGCAGGCCCGCGCAGGTGCAGATCAGGTCGCACCAGGCCGCGATGTGGGCGGCCATGTCGGGCACCCCGCCGTTCACCGCGAGCGGCGTCCACGAGGCGCGGATCTCGATGCGGGTGGAGTCCTCCCGGCCGGCCAGCGCGCCGAAGTGGTGCGAGGAACTGCGCGAGACCGTGCCGCCCGCCTCGGTGAAGGCCGCGCCGCGGCCCTCCAGGGCGCCGGTCAGCCATGACCAGCTCACCTCGGGCAGCAGCGGGTCCGCCGCGATCTCCGGCTCCAGTTCCGCCTGGGCGAGGGTGACCAGACGGAACGCACCGTGCCAGCCCTCCTGCCCGTCGGGGTCGTAGAGCAGCACCAGGCGCCCGTCGCCGAGGTCCTCCTCGTCGACGACGACCGCTGCCTCCAGGGCGTACGCGTGCGGTGCCAGGCGCTTGGGCGGGGGAACCGGATCGAGCTCCACCTCGTGCCGTACCCGGGCGCGCAGCAGTGCGTCTACCGCGTGCTGGAACGGGAGGGGGGCGTCGTCCCCGTCCGAGAGGTGCCCATGAGCCGCTGCCATGCCCGGAAGCGTAGGCCGAAGGATGCTTGCGGTGAGGGAGGACACCCGGTCGGGCGGGTCGCCCACTTGGCGCATGCGAAGATTCGGGGGTGAGTGCGCACCAGCAGACCGCTGCTTCCCCCTTCATCCTGGCGTGCCGGCGCATGCCCGTGCCGCACACCCCCGTGTGGTTCATGCGCCAGGCCGGGCGTTCCCTCCCCGAGTACCTCAAGGTCCGCGAGGGGATCCCCATGCTCGAGTCGTGCATGCGGCCCGAGCTCGTCACCGAGATCACGCTGCAGCCCGTGCGTCGGCACAAGGTCGACGCGGCGATCTACTACAGCGACATCGTGGTGCCGCTCAAGGCCATCGGACTCGACCTCGACATCAAGCCGGGCGTCGGCCCCGTCGTCGGGCAGCCCATCCGCACCCGTGAGGATCTGCGGCGGCTGCGGCCCCTCGAGCCGGACGACGTCGCCTATGTCACCGAGGCGGTCGGCATGCTCACGGGTGAACTCGGCACGACCCCGCTGATCGGCTTCGCGGGCGCGCCCTTCACCCTGGCGAGCTACCTCGTCGAGGGCGGCCCGTCGCGCAACCACGAGCGCACCAAGGCCCTGATGTACGGCGAGCCCGAGTTGTGGGCGGAGCTCCTGGACCGCCTCGCCGACATCACCTCGGCCTTCCTGAAGGTGCAGATCGAGGCCGGCGCCAGCGCGGTGCAGCTCTTCGACTCCTGGGTCGGCGCGCTCGCCCCCGAGGACTACCGGCGCTACGTCATGCCCGCCTCGGCCAAGGTCTTCCGCGCCGTCGAGGACCACGGTGTGCCCCGCATCCACTTCGGCGTCGGCACCGGCGAGCTGCTGGGGCTCATGGGCGAGGCCGGCGCGGACGTCGTCGGCGTCGACTGGCGGGTCCCGCTGGACGAGGCCGCCCGCAGGGTGGGTCCCGGCAAGGCGCTCCAGGGCAACCTGGACCCCGCGGTCCTCTTCGCCCCGCGTGAGGCGGTCGAGAGGAAGACCCGCGAGGTCCTCGCCTCGGCGGAGGCCGCTCCCGGCCACATCTTCAACCTGGGCCACGGCGTCCTGCCCACCACGGACCCCGACGCCCTGACCCGCCTCGCGGACTTCGTCCACACCGAGACGGCCCGCTGACGCCGGTGGCCCCGCGCCGGCCGGCGCGGGGCCACCGTGTACGCCGCTACGCCCGAGGCGGAGCCTCGCCGGTGCCGTCGCCGGCGCCCGCCGGCGCGGGCACGGACACCGGCTCCAGGGGTGCGGCGGCGGTGCGCCGCGTGGGCAGCACACGGCGCAGCAGGCCGTAGCCCAGGTACCCGAGGACGGTCAGCGCGGCGAACGGCGCCACCATGGCGAGCACGACGAGAATCGCCCGCAGCGTCACGTAGAAGGCGTGCCAGCCGCTGCCGAGGGCGTCACCGACCGAGGACCAGAAGCCGTCGTCCTTCTCCGGCGCCTTCGTGACGGCCGGCTCCTGCACCTCCAGCGTGATCGTCGCCATCCCGGTACGGGCCTTGAGCGACGCCTGCTGGGCCTCGAGCGCCTCCAGGTCGGCCTGCCGGGAGCTGAGTTCGCTCTCCAGGGCGACGATGTCGCTCAACTTGGTCGCCCGGTTCATCAGCTCCCGCACCCGCGCCACGCTCGCCCGCTGCGTCTTGAGCCGGCTCTCGACGTCCACGACCTGGCCGGTGACGTCCTCGGCGGCCACCTTGCGGTTGCGCAGTGTGCCCAGCTCGGAGAGGTCCCGCAGCACGCGGTCGTAGCCGTCGGGCGGAACACGGAAGGTAAGGGTGGAGTACTCGCGGCCGTCGTCGTCCAGGCTGGTGCTCTCGTTGCCGACGTAGCCGCCCGTGCCCTCCACGAGGGTGCGCGCCTTGGCCGCGGCGCCGGGGACGTTCCTGGCCTCGACCGTCAGCGTCGCCGTGCGCACGATGTACGAGGGCGCGAGGGTCGGGTTCCTCGCCGTCCCCGCGCCGGCTCCGGCGCCGGGGTTCTTGCCGGTGGCGTTCTGCGCGTCGCCCTCAGGCGCCCGCGCGCCATCCTCCGCCGTCTGCGCGTCGGCCCGCTCGGCCGCGCCGGGAGCGGCGGCTCCGGCCTTGCTCTCCGCCGCGCTGTCGGCGCTGTCGCCCGCGCCGCAGCCGGTCAGGGTGAGGGCGGCTGCGAGGGCGAGCGCGCCCAGGGCGGCGGCGAGCGGTCTGCGACGGGCGGTGGTCGGTGTGCTCACAGGGCATCCCCCCGAAGTCCGTTGTGGCTGTCGCCGGTTCGACGGGGGAGGCGCGGGGCTGGTTTCAGCTCCGGGGTCCCGAAAAGGTCACGATCACCTCTCGGAGGATCCCCCGTCCGCACCTGCACCGCGTGCGGAGCCGTATGCGACAGGGACACGAACTCCGCACGCGCGTTGCCGGTTCACGCTGGTCGGCGGTCAGGGCCAGGAGAAGTGGGGCCTGGCAGCAGCATCCAGGGCAGTACCCCGGCGGGGTCAGCGGATGTCGCCCTCCGCAGGCGCCGCCGCCGACGCCGCGCCCGGCACCGTGCCTGCTGCAGGAGCGCTCGAAGACCAGTCGGTCCCCCTTGCCGCCGCCGCAGCTACTCGTCGCCGCGGGTGGAGGCGGGGGAGGATGTCAAGGCCAGGGCTGGTTCCGGCGTCTGAGACAGTGGAGGCATGAGCAATTCGCAGCCCCGGACCGGGCACGTGGTGGTCGTGGGCGGCGGGGTCTCGGGACTCGCCGCGGCGCGTTTCCTGCTGGAGGGCGGGGCGGCACGGGTGACCGTGCTGGAGTCGTCCGGGCGCCTGGGCGGGAAGCTGTACGCGGACGAGATCGCGGGCGTCCCGGTCGACCTGGGCGCCGAGTCGATCCTGGCCCGCCGCCCCGAGGCCGTCGACCTGGCCCGCGCGGTCGGCCTCGGCGACGACCTGGAGTCGCCCGCCACGACGAGCGCCGGCCTGTGGACGCGCGGCCGGCTGCGCCCCATGCCCAAGGGCGGCGTCATGGGCGTGCCCGGCGACCTCGGCTCGCTCGCCGCCTCCGGTGTGCTGTCGCCGGCCGGCCTCGCGCGGCTGCCGCTCGACCACCTCATGCCGCGCACCAAGGTGGGCGACGACGTGGCGGTGGGCACCTTCGTCGCCTCCCGGCTGGGCCACGAGGTCGTCGACCGGCTCGTCGACCCGCTGCTCGGCGGGGTGTACGCGGGCAACGCCTACGAGATCTCGCTGCGCGCCGCCATTCCCCAGCTCTACGAGGCCGCCCGCGGCGGGCGTTCCCTGATCGAGGCAGTCCGTGAGAGCGTGCGCAAGGCCGCCGCCGCGCGGCAGGACGGCCCGGTCTTCGCCGGCATCCGCGGCGGCGTCGGGCGTCTCCCGCTCGCCGTCGCCGAGGCCTGCCGCGCCGCCGGGGCCCGCATCGAGACCGGCGCCCCGGTCCGGACGCTGCGCCGTACCCCGGACGGCTGGCAGGTCGCCTTCGACCACGACGGCGCCCGCGAGACGCTGGCCGCGGACGCGGTCGTGCTCGCCGTGCCCGCCCCGGTGGCGGCCAAGCTGCTGGCCGCCGAGTCACCGGGGGCCGCCGCGGAGCTGTCGGCCGTGGAGTACGCCGGCGTCGCCCTGGTCACCATGGCCTTCCGGCGCCGTGACGTCGCCCACACGCTGCCCGGCAGCGGTTTCCTCGTCCCCCCGGTGGACGGGCGCACCATCAAGGCGTCCACGTTCTCCAGCCAGAAGTGGCGTTGGAGCGGCGGTTCCGACTCCGACGTCTACGTCCTGCGCACCTCGATCGGCCGGCACGGCCAGGAGGCCGACCTCGCCTGGGACGACACCGACCTCGTCCGCCTGTCCCGCGAGGACCTGGGCGAGGCCGTCGGGCTCACGGCGGCCCCCGTCGCGGCCCGGGTCACCCGCTGGGAGGGCGGTCTGCCGCAGTACCCGGTCGGCCACCTGGCCCGGGTCGCCCGGCTGCGCGAGCACGTCGCGAAACTGCCCGGCCTGGAGATGTGCGGCGCCTTCACCGAGGGCGTGGGCATCCCCGCCTGTGTCGCGAGCGCGCGCGGCGCGGCGGCGCAGGTCCTGGGCACCCTGCGGCAGGCCGTGGAACCGGACGCGGGACAATAGCCCCATGACCGACTCCACTGCTTCCGCCGTCCCCGCCAAGGCCCCCAACGTCGGCAAGAGGGCCAAGGACCTCAACGAGGTCGTCCGCTACACCCTCTGGTCGGTGTTCCGGCTGCGCGAGGTCCTCCCCGACGACCGCACCCGGTACGCGCAGGAGGTGGAGGAGCTCTTCGCACAGCTCGCCGAGAAGGACGTCACGATCCGCGGCACGTACGACCTGTCGGGGCTGCGCGCCGACGCGGACGTGATGATCTGGTGGCACTCGGAGACCTCCGACGCCCTCCAGGACGCCTACAACCGTTTCCGCCGCACCGAGCTGGGGCGCCGGCTGGAGCCCGTGTGGTCGAACATGGCCCTGCACCGCCCGGCGGAGTTCAACAAGAGCCACATCCCCGCCTTCCTCGCCGACGAGAGGCCCCGCGACTACGTCTCGGTCTACCCCTTCGTCCGGTCCTACGACTGGTACCTCCTCCCCGACGAGGACCGCCGCCGCATGCTGGCCGACCACGGCAAGATGGCGCGCGACTACCCGGACGTGCGGGCGAACACCGTGGCGTCGTTCTCGCTGGGCGACTACGAGTGGATCCTGGCGTTCGAGGCCGACGAGCTGCACCGCATCGTGGACCTGATGCGCCATCTGCGGGGTTCCGAGGCGCGTATGCACGTCCGCGAGGAGGTGCCGTTCTTCACCGGCCGCCGCAAGTCCGTGGCGGATCTGGTGGCGGGTCTGGCCTGAGCGGACGGGGGTCGCGCCCCCGTCGCGGCTGCCGTGTCGCACCGCCGTGGTGACCGCCTCCCGCACACCCGTGTACGGGAGGCGGCCCCGGCCGCAGCAGCGCGCCAGCTGCAGGCGCGGCGGGTCGTGACGCAGCTGACGACCTGACTCCGGGGCAGGACCCACGAGTTGGTGGCCTGGGCACGCCGTGCTCCCCTATCTCCCCCCGGGGCGGCCACCGCGACCGCCGCCGCGGGCAGGGAGGTGCAGGGGAGAGGTTCACAGCCGCTTCGAACGGAGCGTTTCCCGGATGCGGATCAATGCGGGTGCGGGCTGTCGTGGCGCCGGGAGGACCCGTCCGCCCAGCCAGGAGCGCCAGGCGGGGAGCGGCGCCGGACCCGACCGCTCCCGCCACCACGCGGCCAGCCGCCGGGCGGCCACGGGGTCATGGGCACCGCCCCGGCCGTCGAGGACGTACGCGGCGAAGTCCAGGGCATCGCGGCGGTAGCCGCCGGTGAGCGGCTGTACCGCGGCGTAGCGCAGGAACGCCGGCCGGTACGCGGCCCCCAGGATCTCCGGCAGCTCCGGAGCCGCCTTGGCCACGATGCCGGCGCGCTTCGCGGCCAGCGCGCGGCGCTGCACGCCGATCCGGACCCGGTCGAAGCCCTCCGGCACCGGTGTCCCGGCCACGAGTGCGGACAGCAGCGCGGTCTGCTCCAGCGCGAGGCGCTGGCGGGCCGCTTCGGACGCCGCAGGGCCCCGGGGTCCCCCGGGCTCCCCGGACACGGCCGGCGTTTCGTCCGTGAGCCCGCCCGCGCGCCCGCCCGTTCCGGCGTCCACCACGCGGCGTATCGCGCTCAGTTCGGCGTCCAACTCCGCGCCCGCGGGGAAGTCGTCGTCGCGCTCCAGCAGCACACCGGGCGGGCAGGCCCGCTCGTACAGCGCCGCCAGCACGTCCAGCACGGCCCCGGGGACGGGGTGCGCGTGGCTGTCGTGCCACACACCGTCCTTCTCGACGCCGCCCGCCACGTGGACGTAGGCGATGGCGTGCACCGGCAGCGCGTCGAGCGCCGCGAGGGGATCCTCGCCGCGGTTGACGTGGTTGGTGTGCAGATTGGCGACGTCGACGAGCAGACGCACCCCGGTCCGCTCGACGAGTTCGGCGAGGAAGGCGCCCTCGCTCATCTCCTCGTCCGGCCAGGCCAGCAGCGCCGCGATGTTCTCCAGCGCCAGCGGCACCGGCAGCGCCTCCTGCGCGATGCGCACGTTCTCGCACAGCACGTCCAGCGCGTCCCGGGTCCGCGGCACGGGCAGCAGGTGTCCCGCCTCCAGGCGCGCCGAGCCGGTGAGCTCCCCGCCGCCGCGCACGAAGGCGATGTGCTCGGTGACCAGCGGAGCGCCCAGGGCCTCCGCGCGCCGCGCGAGCGCGGCCAGCCGGTCCGGGCCGGGCCGCTCGGCGCCCCCGAGGCCGAGCGAGACACCGTGCGGGACGACCGTGACACCCCGCTCGCGCAGCCGCAGCAGGGAGTCCGGGAGGTGGCCGGGGCACACGTTCTCGGCGACCGCCTCGACCCAGTCGACGCGACCGGCCTCCGCGAGCGCCTCGACCGCCGCCGCGATCTCCGGCCGCCAGCCGATGCCCGTCCCCAGACGCGCGTGCTCCATGGGGCCCCCTTCCTCCTGCCGGGGTTCTCGCCCGGCGCGGAGCCGCTCAACCGCCGAGAAGCACCTTTCAGAGCTCGATCTGAGCTTGGGCAGCCCGGACGCGGTGAGCGCCTCCCGGTCGGCCGGCGACGCGGTGCGCACCGCCGGTGCGCCGCGTCGGGGCCCGGTGGTGCTCAGCGGCGCAGCGCGGGGTGGTCCGCGACGACGGTGGACGAGCCAGGTGCGATCTCGGTGAACCCGGCGTCCCGCACCACGGGCAGCCCGGACGCGGTGAGCGCCTCCCACTCGGCCGGCGACGCCGTGCGCACCGCCAGCGGGAAGCCCGCGTCACGCCAGTGCCCGCGCTCGGCGGGGGACAGCGCGAGCCAGGCGAGCTGGGCTCCGTGCCCGGCCTGGGCCATGGCCTTGCCGGCCGACATCGCCACCCCGGGGTTGAGCCAGAGCACCGGCGTCCCGCGGTCCGCCGCGGCGGGGGCCTCCGGGTCCTCCAGCTCCGTGCCGGACACCTGCAGGCGCGCCAGATCCTTGGGCCAGCCGTCCAGCGGCACCGGCGGGAAGACCCGGACCTCGGCGGACTTGCCGGTGACGGTGATGCCGGGCAGCGCCTCGGCCCGCCGCCACTCGGCGCCGCGCGCCCGCCGCACGACCTTGCGGATGCGGGCGTCCTCCCAACCCCGTACCGCCTCGGCCCACTCCCCGCCGACGGCGGTGACGCGCTCGTCGGAGCGCAGCAGGAGCACGGCCCGTGCGGCCGTCTCCAACGCGTCGGTGCGCGCCGGCGGGGCGGCCCGCTCGATGCGGACGACCAGGGGCAGGACGAACTGGGGTGCGGCGTCGCGAGGATCGGTTGTCACCTCGACAGTCTGCCACCCGCCGCCCGGAGGGCTTGTCGGAGCCGATCCTTCCGGGCCAGGATGCCGGGATGCGCAGCGACCTCTTCGCGACCGAGAACACGGCGCAGCCGGCCACCTCGCCCGGCATGACCCTTCAGAATGCCAAGTCGATCAAGTACGCGGTCAACGGCGAGTGCCTGGCCCGCCAGGGCTCGATGATCGCCTTCCGCGGCAACCTGCAGTTCGAGGTGAAGGGCCAGGGCGTCGGCACGTTCCTCAAGCGGGCCTTCACCGGTGAAGGCCTGCCCCTGATGGCGGTCCGCGGCCAGGGCGAGGCCTGGTTCGCGCACGAGGCCGCCAACTGCTTCGTCATCGACATCGACCCCGGCGACAGCCTCACCATCAACGGCCGCAACGTGCTGGTCTTCGACTCGACCCTCTCCTACGACATAAGGGTCGTGAAGGGCGCGGGCATGGCCGGCGGCGGCCTGTTCAACAGCGTCTTCACCGGGCACGGCCGCCTCGGCGTCATGTGCGAGGGCAACCCGATCGTCATCCCGGTCACCCCGCAGGCCCCGGTGTACGTCGACACCGACGCCGTCGTGGGCTGGAGCGCTCAGCTGCAGACCTCGCTGCACCGCTCGCAGAGCTTCGGCTCGATGCTGCGCGGCGGGTCGGGCGAGGCCGTGCAGCTGATGCTGCAGGGGGAGGGCTTCGTCATCGTCCGGCCGAGCGAGTCCAGGCCCCACCAGCCGTCCAACTGACGTGCGCCTGGAGGAGGTCGGCCGCCGGTACGGGGGCGCGGGCGGCGGGCGCTGCGCGGTGTCGACCTCCGCAGGCGAAGTGCCACAAGCCCCGCCCGAGACCGCCTCCGGGCGGCGCCGCGCCGCGACACGGTCGAACACGGCTCTCCGACGGTCGACGAACCGGACACAGCCGCCGTAGTAGCCGACCTCGAAGACCGCCCACGGCGCGGCGAGCCCCGCCATCGCGGGCAGCGCGGCCGCGCCGGGGGCACGAACTACCGCAGGAACGACATCGCGAACACCGCCGCCTTCGGGTCGGCCGGATTCATGCCGAGACCCGCGCGGCAGGCCGCCCACAGGGTCACCGCCCCGCCCGCACCCGCCGCGGCCCGCTCGGGGTCCGGGCCGCGGCGGGTGGCTGCGTGGACGCCGAGCCGGTCTCCTCGCCGCGCACGGTGGCGAAGCCGGCGCGGCGGCTGCCGAGGGAGTGCCTGATGAGCAGCGCCCCGCCATCCGTCATGGTGCGGTGGCGGGACGCTCGCGCACCAGCCGTTTTCCGCTCGCCGCCGCGTCCTGTCCGGTCTTCCCCGCGCCGTCGGCGCCGTCCGCTCCGTCCCCGGGGCCCCCGCCGCCCGTCAGGCGCATCACCACGCAGGCCCCTGCGTACAGCACGGCCACCAGGACCAGCAGCGCCCGGTAGCCGGTGAGCAGCGCCAGGTACTCCAGGGTGCCGCCGGTCAGGGCGCCCAGGAGGTTGGCGCCGAAGGCGGAGGTCGGGTCGGGCGCCTGGGCGAGGCGGTCGGAGAAGATCAGGTTGGCGCAGAAGATCGGTGCGAAGGCGAGTGCGACGGCCGCCGCCAGCCGTGCCGCGAAGGGCAGTGACAGCACGGCCTGCGCGGGGACGAGCCAGCCGACGGCGAGGGTGACGAAGAGCAGGATCTGCAGCGCCGTCTGGTTGACCCGGCGCATGCGGCGCCGTACCTCCACGGCGGCCAGCACCGCCAGCAGCACCCCGATGAAGACCAGCGCGTTCACCAGCCAGGTGGTGCCGAAGTACAGCGCGAAGCCGATGACGTTCTTCGTCTCCAGCAGCATGAAGGCCGCGCCCAGCAGGAACATGTCGGCGTAGCGCAGCGTCCCGCGCAGCCGTACCCCGGTCAGCCGCACCGAGATCACGGTGACCAGCAGGATCAGGCCGAGCGCGCCGAGGTAGAGGCTCGGCACGGTGCGGTTCAGGAGATACGGGAAGGGGTGGTCGTCGTCGGCCGGCGGAGGCACCGCCCCGCTCGCCCGCCAGACCGTCCCGCAGCTCTGGTCCGCCGGCGTCAGCCCCGCCACGAGCACCGCGGCGCGCTTGCTGTACTCCGTCATGCACGGCGCGTGCCCGAAGACCTGGTCCAGGCTTCCGGCGAAGCGGTCGATCAGCCATTGCTGCCGGTAGTAGTTGTACATGGCGAACGCGCCGCCGGGCGCGAGGTGGTCGCGGGCCGACTCGAAGGCCTGCTTGGTGAACAGGTAGCTCTCCAGTCGCAGGTTGCTCGCCCCCGACACCAGCGTCAGCGAGTCCGGCAGCGCGAGCACGATCAGGTCGTACTTCGCGTTCGTCCGCTCCAGGAAGGCCCGGCCGTCGTTGATGTGGACGTGCACCCGCGGATCGTCGTACGGCCGCGCGGGGTGCAGTTTCGCCCCGATCTCCTGCAGCCTCGGGTCGATCTCGACGGCGTCCACGTACTGCGCCCCGTTGGCCAGCGCGACGGCGACGTCGTTGCCGTTGCCCGCGCCGATGACCAGCACCTTGCCGTGCGGGTTGTCCGGGGTCTCCCGGTAGGCCTGCTCGTACGGCGAACCGGGCTTCTGGAGCACGCTCAGCGGCGCGATGCTCTGGTGCGGGACCCCGTTGGCGGCGATCTTGTACGTCCGCGAGCTGGTACCCGGTTCGGGCCGGGTCAGCTCGATCTTGTAGTACGGGGACCAGGAGACCCCTGGCGCCAGCGACTCGAAGAGCAGCGCCGTGACCATGGCCGCCAGCGGCAGCGCGTAGCGCGTCGTGTTCCGTCGGCCGCCGAGGACCAGCAGCGCCGCCGCGGCGATCAGCCCCCACGCCACGGACGGCGCGCGCAGCCACGACAGCCCGGCGAAGGCCGCCGAACCGGTCAGCGAACCGAGCAGGTCCCAGCGGTACGCCTCCAGCGAGGGCAGTTGCCGGAACAGATCAGCGGTGATCTTGCCGATCGCCGTCATGGCGACCGCCACCAGCAGGAAGATCACCGGCAGCGTCACCCACTGCGGCAGCCCGGTGGTCTTCACCGCCGTGAAGTAGATGATGTCGCCGCTGCTCTGCCGCACCTGGACGGGGAACTCCCGCACCAGCACCACGAGCACGGCGAGCGGCAGCGGCGCCCACCGCTTGAGCCACCGGCCGCGGTCCTTGGGGATCAGGAAGCCCAACCCGATCCCCAGGAACGAGCCGAGCAGGATGAAGTTGGAGAAGTAGCTCAGATGGACGACGTTCGCGCCCGCCCACCGGATCAGCGCCAGTTCGACGAAGAGCATGGTGGCGCTGGCCAGCAGCAACCTGGCCCGTACGTGGTGTTCCATGCCCGGCCACGTTGCCACCCGGCGGGCGGGGAGTCGACGGACGCGCCCCGCGCGGCGCGCGAGCCCACGCGAGGGGCGTATCCGTCGGATTTCGTGATCAGTCCGCCACGGGAGCCAGCCGCAGCGAGATCGAGTTGATGCAGTAGCGCTGGTCGGTCGGGGTGTCGTACCCCTCGCCCTCGAAGACGTGGCCCAGATGGGAACCGCACCGCGAGCAGCGGACCTCGGTGCGGACCATGCCCATCGAGCGGTCCTCGATCAGTTCGACGGCCTTGCTGTCCTTCGGGTCGTAGAAGGACGGCCAGCCGCAGTGCGACTCGAACTTCGTGTCCGAGGTGAACAGTTCGGCACCACAGGCACGGCACGCGTAGACACCTCGGGTCGTGGTGTCGGTGTACTCACCCGTGAAGGGACGCTCCGTGCCCGCCTGGCGCAGGACGGCGTACTCCTGCGGCGTCAGCTCCTGGCGCCACTGCTCCTCGGACTTGTCGACTTCGTACCCCATGGTCCTCCCTCTCCTCAGTTCTCCAGGCGCGCGAGAATGCGCGGACCGAGATCGGTCACGTCGCCCGCGCCCATGGTGAGAACAAGGTCGCCTGGCTTGGCCATTCCGGCGACGACCTCGGGGATCGCGTCCTTGTCGTGCTCCGCGGCGACGTCGGCGCCCGCGGCGCCGGCCGCCGCGATGATGAGGTCGCTGGTGATGCCGGGGATCGGGTCCTCGCGGGCCGGGTAGATGTCCAGCACCACGGAGGCGTCGGCCAGCGCGAGGGCCCGGCCCATCTCGGAGCCCAGCTCCTGCGTGCGGCTGAACAGGTGCGGCTGGAAGACCACGATGATGCGCCGGTCGCCCACCGCCTCGCGCAGGGCCTGCAGGTCGGCGGTCATCTCGGTGGGGTGGTGGGCGTAGGAGTCGATGACCTGGACGCCGCCGGCGGTCCCCTTGGTCTGCAGCCGGCGCTTCACCCCGGTGTATGTGCCGAGCGCCTTGGCCAGGCCGCTCGCCGGGACGCCCAGCGCGACGGCCGCGGCGAGGGCGGCGACCGCGTTGTGGGCGTAGTGCCGGCCGGGCACGGAGACGGTGAAGGTGTGCTCCTCGCCGCCGAGGCGGACGGTGACCTCGCTGGCCATCCCGTGCGGCGCGACCCGCAGGATGCGCACGTCGGCCTCCTCGTCCTCGCCGACGCGCACGACGGTCAGCCCCTCCCGGCCCGCCACGCGGGCGGCCAGCTCGCGCGCTCCGGCGTGCTCGCCGACGACCAGGGTGCCGCCGGGGACGATCTTGCCGACGAAGACCTCGAAGGACTCGTGGATCTCCTCCATCGACGCGTAGTTCGCGTGGTGGTCGAGTTCCACGTTCAGCACGATCGCGACCTCGGGGTCGTACTTCTGGAAGCTACGGTCGCTCTCGTCCGCCTCCGCCACGAAGATCTCGCCGGTGCCGTGGTGGGCGTTGGAGCCCGGTGCGTCCAGGTCCCCGCCGATGGCGTACGACGGGTCCAGACCCAGCGCCGCCAGGCTGACCGCGAGCATGGAGGTGGTGGTGGTCTTGCCGTGCGTGCCCGCCACCGCGATCGGACGTGAGCCCCGCATCAGCGCCGCCAGCGCGTCCGAGCGGTGCACCACCGGGACGCCGCGCTCGCGGGCCGCCACCAGCTCCGGGTTGTCGTCGCGGATGGCGCTGGAGACGACGACGCAGGTCGCGTCGGGCGCGAGGTGGGCCGCGAGGTGCCCGATGTGGACGGCCGCGCCCAGCTCGCGCAGCGCACGCGCGGTGTCGGAGTCCTTCGCGTCGCTGCCCGCGACGGCGGCGCCGCGCTGGGTCAGGATCTTCGCGATCCCCGACATCCCGGCCCCGCCGATCCCGATGAAGTGCGGGCGGTCCATGCCGGGGGGAAGGGTGGGGCTCATGCGCGGTGCTCCCTGCAGATCATGGGGTCGGTGGTCGGCCGTGCCCGATTCTTCCACCAGTCGCGGCCGTCCCGGTCCGCTCAGTCCTCCGCGTTGTGCGCGAACAGCTTCAGCACCGGCACGCCGACCCTGTGCCGGGCCCGGGACGTCCAGTCGCGGTGGAAGAACTCCTCCACCAGGTGCGGGGCGGTCAGCACGATCACCTCGTCGGCGTGGGTCTGCTCGACCACCGAGGCGAGCAACTCGATGGGGTGCCGCTCGACCACCTCGCCGACGGCCTCACAGCCCGCCTCGCGCAGCGCGGCCAGGCTGTGGTTCAGCGCGCGCTCGGCCGGCAGCAGCGCCTCGTCGCCCTCCGGGCGGTCGGGCTCGTGGACGGCCTTGTCCAGTTCGCCCAGGGCGACGTCGTCGATGGCCCGCAGCAGCCGGTCCTGGTCGCCTCGGGGCTGCATGAGGACGACGAAGGAGACGGGCTCGTCGCCGTGGAGCGAGGTGACCAGTTCCACGTCGGCGGGTACGAGGGGCTGCTCGATCATGAGTACGGTCGTGAACACGGACGCTTCCTTCTCTCTCGCGGGCCGTCGGGCCTGCCACGGAAACCATCCTGCCCCGTAGGACGCGGGGCACGTGGGGACATTGTTCCCGCACCCCGGCACGCGGCGTCCGCGCGGCGCGGGCACCGCGCCATCCGGGTGAGGCGGGCGCGCCCCGGTCGGTCCTCGGGGCGGTCAGTCGCGTACGTAGCGGGTGAACAGGAAGCCGTCCTCCTCCAGGACCGACAGCGGGCGGTACCGGGCGGGGTCGGGGATGCCGGGGCCGTTCATGATGCGCATGGCGTTCCCCGCGGTCAACAGCGGCGCGAGCGTCAGACACAGCTCGTCGACCACCCCGGCCGCGGCGAACTGGGCGAGCAGCCGCGGCCCGCCCTCGGTCAGCATCCGGCGCAGCCCGAGTGCGGTCAGCTCGCGCACCACGCGGGCCGGCTCCACGCCCGTGCCGGAGCCGGCCCGCACGACCCGCGCCCCCGCGGCCTCGGCCGCCGCCACCCGGTCGGCCGGGGCGTCCTCGCCGGTCAGCAGGAGCGTCGGCACCAGCGGCTCGGTGAACAGGGGCAGCGAGAAGTCCAGGTCGAGCCGGGCGCTCACCACGGCGATCGCGGCGGCCGGACCCTGCCCCGCCGCGGCCCGGCGGCCGGCGAAGGCCTCCCGGGCGCGGGCCGGGCGGTAGCCCTCCTGCCGCACCGTCTCCGCGCCGACGACCACGACGTCGGCCAGGGCCCGCAGCACTCCGAAGACCCGCATGTCGGCGTCCGAGGACAGCGGCTGGGAGCGGCCGTCGTGCCGTGCCGCGCCGTCCAGCGACGACACCATGTTCGCTCGCAGCCAGGGCGCCCCGCCGGCAGGCTCGGGGTACGCGTACGCGTCGGCCAGTGCCTCGGGCGTGTCGAGGGTCTCGGCGGGTGCGGGTGCGGGGAAGAGGCGGCGCATGGCTGCAGTCTTCCACGGCCCCGCGCGGTGGGGGCGGCCACACCTCGGCGGGGAAAGCCCGGGTGAGGCACTAGGCTGGAGTGCTGTGTCCTCGTCCTTCGCCGCCGCGCAAGAATCCAGTCCGATACCCGGCGGGACGCCGCCCGTGTCGCTGAGCGGACGCGAGCCGCACGTCCCCGCGGACCGGCTGGTGGCGGAGATGGTGCCGCCGCCGCGCTTCGACTCCGTACGCTTCGACAACTACCTCCCGGACCCGAAGCAGCCCAGCCAGTCCGAGGCCGTCGGGGCGCTGCGGGCCTTCGCGGAGGGGCTCGGCGCCGCCGACGGCGGCGGCCGCAAGAGATGGTTCCGGCGGCAGGCCGCGCCGTCCGCCCCGGCCGGCCCCGGCGGCGTCTACCTCGACGGCGGCTACGGCGTGGGCAAGACCCATCTGCTCGCCTCGCTGTGGCACGCCGCGCCCGCGCCGCGCGAGCAGAAGGCCTTCGGCACCTTCGTGGAGCTGACCAACCTCGTCGGCGCCCTCGGTTTCCAGCAGGCCGTTCAGGCGCTCAGCGGCCACCGGCTGGTCTGCATCGACGAGTTCGAACTCGACGACCCCGGCGACACCGTGCTCGTCTCGACCCTGCTGGGCAGGCTGGCCGACGCCGGAGTCAGACTGGCCGCGACCTCCAACACCCTGCCCGGCAAGCTCGGCGAGGGCCGTTTCGCGGCCGCCGACTTCATGCGCGAGATCCAGGGCCTGTCCGCCCGCTTCCGCTCCCTGCGCATCGACGGTGAGGACTACCGCCACCGGGGCCTGCCGAAGGCCACGCAGCCGTACACCGCCGACGAGGTGACCGCCGCCGCGGGCCGCACCCCAGGCGCCTCCCTGGACGACTTCGACGCCCTCCTCGCCCACCTCGCCCGGGTCCACCCCAGCCGCTACGGGGCGCTCTGCGACGGCGTCGAGGCGGTCTTCCTGCGCGGCGTCCGCCCGGTGGAGGACCAGGCCACCGCCCTGCGCCTGGTCGTCCTCGCCGACCGGCTCTACGACCGGGAGGTCCCCGTCATGGCCTCCGGCGAGCCCTTCGACCGCGTCTTCAGCGAGGAGATGCTCGCAGGCGGCTACCGCAAGAAGTACTTCCGGGCCATCTCCCGCCTCACCGCCCTGGCCCGCGACGCCGGGCGCGCCGCCTGACCCCCGGCCCCGAGGCCCTGGTGAGCCCGGGGCGCTCGGGCCGAGCGGGCCGCTGGTGGCCGGTGGGGCCGGCGGTCTCCGCGGGCCGGAAGCGACGCGCCGTGTTCCCCCGTGCGCGCGGCCGTGCTAGA